>CAZTYB010000045.1:0-15213 GCA_964617595.1 uncultured Oscillospiraceae bacterium
TAAAAGAAAACTCCCTTTGCAGTCATTGTATCAATGATTGCAAAGGGAGATGGTCGGAGTGGCGGGATTCGAACCCGCGGCCTCATGGACCCGAACCATGCGCGATACCAAACTTCGCCACACCCCGTCAGCGCAGACCATTATAATGAAAAAACGGGGAAATGTCAAGTGTTTCTGCCAAAATCATTTTAAGAGGATTTTTGAAAACATCGGCATGGCTCCAACAGATGAGCCATGCCGATGTTTTCGTATTCAGGATTTCTCTTAACCGGCGAAGTCCTCTTCGCTGGCAGTCAGGGGCTGAGCAGGCTCCTGGGTATCCTCCGGGGCTGCGGTGGGCTCTTCCGGGGCGAAGATTTCTTCCTCCGCTTCTTCTGCGGGTGCCTCTTCGGTGGCGGGCTCCTCCCGCTGAATGGGGGCGGTGTAGTGGAAGGTGGCAATGGGATTCTTAGTTCCCATCAGTTTTTTCGCCCAGTCAACGATCTTGTCGCCGTAGGTGGCGAGGATGTAAACGGCACCAACCACGGCTGCCAGTGCGGAAATTACCTTTAAAAGCATATTGAACTTGTTCATTTGGAATCCTCCTGTTTTTGTTGTTGGATTGGAACATTACGGTGTGCTTGTAGTATACCCAATAGATGCGAAAAAAGCAATAGATAAATTTCGGATCTGAGCTAATTCCGGTGGTTTTCCTTGCAATCAGCCTTTCGGTTCGTTGGGATTTCTTTTATACGTATCCGTACATCCCCCTGACACTGACTTCCCCAGAATTGATGTGCGCTATTTCTCCGCCGGAATACTGTACGACCAATGCGCCCTGCTCGTCCACATCCAGTGCTTTCCCGGTGCGCTCGCCTCCGGAGTGAAGAATTTTCACTTCCTGTCCAATGGTGATGCAGTCCTTGCGGTATTGCGCCATGATTTCCTTTCGACTGGTCAGAAGCTGCCCGCTGATCGCAGACAATTCCATGATCAAATTGGCGGCGATGGATGCACGCTGGCAGGGCTTTTGGCTCACCATATCCAGTGAAATTGCGATTTCCCGAAGCTCTGGGGGGAAATCCCCCTCCGTCTGATTGCAGTTGATGCCGATTCCGATGATGGCATAGTCCACCTTTCCGTCACCGGAGAGCGCCATTTGGGTCAGTATTCCGCCGATTTTTCGCTTGTTGCAGACAATATCGTTGATCCATTTGATCCCTGGGCGAAGCCCAGTGCTTTTTTCGATTGCGTTACAGGCGGCGTATCCGGCGGCGCAGGTCAGGTGCATCAGTTCCGTGGGGAGGCACTGGGGGCGCAGGAGGATACTCATATAGATGCCGGTATCCCTGGGGGAGAGGAATGTGCGCCCCATTCGCCCCTTGCCCTGGGTCTGGTGCCCGGCAAGGACGGCTGTGCCCTCTTGCCCCCCCTGGGCTGCAAGGGCTTTTAGCACATCGTTGGTGGATGTGGTGCTTTCCAGATAGATGATTTTATCTCGCCAGGGGTGATTTGCTGGGAGTGCGTTTAATATTTCCTTATGCATAGATTGCCTCAATCGATATCGGATTTCACTTCTTCCGGGGGGGTATCCAGAACTTCAGGATGGGCAATCATGCGGCGGAAATGTTTGAAGAATGCGGCGTAGTAAAAGCCGTCCACGATTCGCTCGTCCATGGTGAATTTGAAATCCACGTATTTCTTCTGCACTACGGTGCCGTCTTCTTTCACTTCAATTGCCCTGCGCTTGCAGCCGAAAGAACCGAAAATGGGCAGGTTACCGAAATCGTAAAGATGATGATAAATGGGAGGGATGCCCAAACTCCCCATGGAGGTGAAGAAAATGCTCCCATGGAACGGGCTGATTTCCAGCAGGAATTTTGGTAGCAAACCGAAATAGTCCATGGTTTTCAGTAGCCACACCAGGAATTTCAGAAATACCCCCGGAATCAGCATCAATGCGTGGGCGGTATTGTCGAATCCGGAGTCCAGGGGGCTATCCTTGCCTTTGGATACTTCGGCGTTGACTTTTTGGTACACATCGTATGCCGTGTCCCGGGGGGATAGATGAACTTTCACGATGGTCTCCGGTGAGGCGGTGCTCATTTCTTTTTTAATGGTCAGGCAGAACTGGATATCCTCCCCACGGGAGTAAACTTTCTGCCCGGAGATGAACCGGTTGATGGCTGGGTACTTGGCCACGGTGCGGCAGTAGCAGGCAAGGAACACGTGCATGATACCGAAATTGGTCAGCCCCTCCCGGCGCTTTTGCCGGATATAGCGGTCAACATTGGTGATTTCGAAAGCCTCTTCGAATGCGTTGTCTGCCGTGTTGCGGTTCACCATGATGTAGGGGGAGACCTGATCCATGGCGGCCAGGGTGCGGATCCGGCGGCCGTCACTGCGGTCGCCCCAGCGGCGGTGGTATTCCCCAATCGGGTGTACCCGGATGCCGAAGCACATGACGATGGCTCCCGCAAGCACAATGATATCCGCATGGATGCGGACGAATCCGTCCCAGTCCTGCCCAAGGACGGCGGGACGATTGTTGTAAAGGGTGGTGGCCAGGGCTGTACCGATCAGGAACGGGAGCATCCATACCCATGTTTGGCGGCTCCCGGCGGTGATTTCGGCGTAGACCAGAACCAGCGCTGCCAGTGCGATGAAAAATAGCCAGATGTACAATCTTCCCTCAATGGACGATCTGACACATATGGCACCATAGATCGCCATCATCCCCACGGGAATGGTGGTTCGGTAGAAGCATTCGTTGCCATCCATCCAAATGATAGCCAGATAGAGTATCGTCGCAGCCAGGGGCAGTGCCACTTGCCCCCAAAAGGGAACCGTCCCGGCGTGTTTTGAAAAGACGAAGAGATACGTTCTTGCGATGATGGAATAGACCATGCAAGCGGTAGTCAGCCAGGTGAAGAAATTCTTCCGACTGACATATAGATGAATTCTGTTTTCCATTTTTCTTTTCTCCTCTTTCGATATGCACCGTTAGCGGCTTTGCAAGGCTACTTTCGTTGCCCGGATGAATGCCGGATCGGTGCCGCAGCAACCTCCCAGGAGCAGTGCGCCATTATCAGCGCACTGTACCATGATTTCTGCGAATGCTTCAGCGGACAGGTTGTATTCTGCGACTCCGTCCTGATTGATTACCGGAATTCCTGCATTTGGTTTGCAAATCAGGGGCAGGGAAGTGCTCCTGCGCAATTTACTTACCAGATGGGGGGTCATCATGTCCGCCCCAACGCAGTTGAAGCCAAGGGCATCCGCCCCCGCATCTTCCAATTCTTTCAGAGTTTTTCCGGCATCCGCTCCGGAATGGAGGGAGCCGTCCGCCTGCATGGTGAAAGAGAACATCACTGCGCCGCCCCCCTCCAGCTCGGCAGCGGTCAGGATCGCCTCCGCCTCCTGGGGGTACAGCAGCGTTTCGCCTACCAGCAGATCCGCACCGCCATCAATCAGCCCACGGATTTGCCGCCGGTAGGCCTCCACCATTAGCTCGAATTTTTCCGGGTTCCAGCTTTCGCAGTGGGCGGCCATGGTTGCCAGGTCTCCTGCAATCAGGCAGCTGGGTGCCGCTTCCCGGCTGAGGGCGACCAATTTGGCATTGATCTTTTCCGTGTCCTTGTCCAGTCCCACTTTTTGCAGCGCCAATGGTTGCGCCTGAAAGGTGGGGGCATAGATGATTTGGGAACCGGACTGCTGATAACTGCGCTGTAATTTGACAATGGCATCGGGGTGGTTCAGGATCCATTCTTCCGCACAGCACCCCCTGGGCATCCCTGCAAGCATCAGATTGGAGCCGGTGGCACCATCCAGCAGCACGGGGGCGGCGGAAAGGAAATTACGAAATTCTTGTTTTGTGAGCATATTTCTCCCTCCTGAGGCGAGATTGACTTTGGATTATTATATAATATTTGAATTTAAAATGCAATATTGATTGACCTTTCGGGTAAAATCTGATAGGATACATTCAGTTCAAAAAAAGGAGTACTGCGCATATGAAAAAAACAATTCTCCGCAAATATGCGAACCTCATCGTTCGCTGTGGCGCAAACGTGCAAAAGGGTCAGGTCGTGAATGTTTTCGCCGACCTGGATCAGCCGGAATTTGTCCAGATGGTGGTTGACGAAGCTTACAAGGCCGGTGCAACCGAAGTTACCGTCCAGTGGAATTACCAGCCCCTGACCAAGCTCCACTACCGCTACCGCAGCGTTAAGAGCCTGGGAACCGTGAAAGAGTGGGAAAAGGCACGCCAGGAATATTACTGCGACGTGATTCCCGCCCGAATCATGCTGATTTCCGAGGATCCCGATGGCCTCAAGGGAATCAATATGGACAAGGTCTCCAAGGCAAGAAGAATGTCCTACCCCATCCTCAAGCCCTATTTTGACCGCCGTGAGAATAAGGAACAGTGGTGCATCGCCGCTGTGCCCGGTGCCGCCTGGGCAAGAAAGGTATTTCCCGGGGAAAGAACCAGCACCGCCATCGAAAAACTCTGGGAGAGCATCCTCTATACTTCCCGGGTTACCGATGACCCCATCGCCGCATGGGAAGACCACAACAAGGATCTGGCGCAGCGCTGTGCCTATCTGAATAGCCTGAATATCCGCTCCCTGCATTACACGGCGGATAATGGAACCGATTTCACCGTTGGCATGATCGAGGAAGCCCAGTTCTGCGGCGGCGGCGAAACCAGCCTGCAAAATATCTATTTCAACCCCAATATCCCCACGGAGGAATGCTTCATCTCTCCCAAGCGAGGGGAAGCGGAGGGCATCGTTTACGCAACCAAGCCCCTGTCCTACCGTGGCCAGCTGATCGAGAATTTCTCCATCCGTTTTGAGCAGGGTAAGGCGGTGGAAGTCCACGCAGAAAAGGGCGAAGAGCTGCTCAAAACCATGATCGAAATGGACGAGGGCGCAGCTTACCTGGGTGAGTGCGCACTGGTTCCCCAGTCCAGCCCCATTGCTCAGAGCGGCCTGCTGTTCTACAATACTCTGTTTGACGAGAATGCAGCCTGCCACCTGGCGCTGGGCATGGGATTTGCTGATACCATCAAGGATTTCCACAACAAGACTCTGGAAGAATGCCGTGCCCTGGGCGTGAATGACTCCATGATCCATGAGGATTTCATGATCGGTTGCGATACCATGAACATCGATGCGACCTGTGCCGATGGCCGGATCGTCCCCATTTTCCGGGCAGGCAATTGGGCATTCTAAGAAATAGAAAGATTTTTTCAAAAAAAGCTTGCAATCTGCTTCTTAATGTGATATTATATCTCAGCGATTAAAGATGTTAGGGACTTTGTGCCCTTTACATGATAAGAAAGAGGTGAACGAAATGAAGGAAGGTATCCACCCCAAATACGAACAGACCACGATTCGCTGTGCTTGTGGCAACGTCTTTACGACCGGTTCCACCAAGAAGGACATTCGTGTTGAAATCTGCTCCAAGTGCCACCCTTTCTATACCGGCAAGCAGAAGCTGGTTGACACTGGTGGACGTGTTGATCGCTTCAACAAGCGTTTTGGCCTGAAGTAAGATTCGAAAGTCCGCACTACGTTAGCGTGGTGCGGGCTTTTTGTATTCTTTTCTCTTGCCCGCACCACTTGTAATGTGGTATACTGTCAGGGATAGTATACCCGCAATGATGGAGGGTTCTATGGAATTAGATTTGAAAACAGAAATCCGGGACAGAGCAGTCCTGGTTGGCCTGAATGCGGATTGCTTCACTAAGGAGCAGATCGCCACGGATGAAACATTGGAAGAACTGGAAGCGCTGCTTGAAACCGCCGGAGGATTTTGTACCGCCAAGGTTCTGCAAAACCGTCATACCCCCGATTCCCATAGTTTTATTGGGGAGGGGAAGGCGCAGGAAGTGCGGATGCTGGCAGAAGCGACCCAGGCAAACATGGTGATTTTTGACAATGAACTTTCCCCGGGAAATATCCGGGCGCTGGAAGAAATCGTGGGGCTGCCGGTACTGGATCGCAGCGCCCTGATTTTGGATATTTTTGCCCAGCGTGCCAAAACCAAAGAGGGACGTTTGCAGGTTGAGCTTGCCCAGAACAAGTATCTCCTGCCCCGTTTGTCCGGCATGGGGAGCAGCCTGTCCCGCCAGGGTGGCGGCATCGGTACCCGCGGCCCCGGTGAAACAAAGCTGGAAACGGACCGCCGCCATATCCGTGACCGGATCAACCGGCTGGAGGTGGAATTGGAACAGGTTCGCCAGGTGCGCAGCGTTCAGCGGGAACGCCGGATCAAGAATTCCATTCCCGTGGTCGCAATCGTCGGCTATACCAATGCGGGCAAGTCCACGCTGCTGAATCAGCTGACCGGTGCCGGGATCCCGGCGAATAATCGCCTGTTTGATACCCTGGATACTACGTCCCGCCAGCTGTCCGTTTCGGATAATTTGGATGTTGTCCTTTCGGATACGGTTGGATTTATTGCGAAACTGCCCCATCATTTGGTGAATGCGTTCCATGCAACGCTGGAAGAACTGGAATATGCGGATCTTCTGCTCCATGTGATCGATTCTTCCGACCCCAATCGGGAGGAGCATATCGGTGTTGTGGACAAATTGATCGCCCAGTTGGCCAAACCGGGCACGCCGGTTCTGTGCTGCTATAATAAAGCGGATCTCGTTGCAAGGGATGATATCCCAACGGGCGAAGATACCGTTGCCATTTGCGCATCCAGCGGTATTGGATGCGACGAACTGCTCCAAACCATTGAGCGAATGCTGGATCATGCCCGGCATCATGTGGTGATGTGCCTGCCCTATGCCATGGGCGGCCAGATCGAAACGCTCCACGACCATGCCCAGGTCATCCGGGTGGACTACAGCGCAGAGGGCATCGAAGTGGAAGCTGTGATCGATGATATCCTCTTTGGCAGATTGCGTGACTATGTAACAAAGGAGTGCTGACCCTTGGACGAATACCTGGTTCCCACCGGTTTCGGCGAAGATGAATTCGTTGAGAAAAAATCCCGTTTCATTGGTAGAGTGTGGCCAGTGGAAACCGAGGAGGAGGCTTTGGCCAGAATCCAGGAGATGAAAAAGCAGCACTATGATGCCACCCATAACTGCTGGGCGTATATGATTCGGGACGGTGCCGTGCGCTTCTCTGATGATGGGGAACCCGGGGGGACCGCCGGGATGCCCATGCTGCAAGTGTTGCAGCGGGAGGGGCTGAACAATCTGGTCTGCGTGGTGACGAGGTATTTTGGCGGCATTCTCCTGGGTGCGGGCGGGCTGGTACGTGCCTATACCAAGGGGGCAAAAATTGCTGTTGATGCAGCCGGAAAATCCATGAAGCGGGTTTGGACGGTGCTGTATGTTCCGTGCCCGTATTCTTTCTACGAGCGGGTAAAATTGGAAGTTACGGCCTACGGTGGAATCATACGTACCTGCGACTTCGGCGCAGAAGTGGAGCTGGAATTGCTCTTCCCGGAGAATCAAACCCAGACCTTTTTGACCCGCCTGACGGATATGACCTCCGGTACGGTGGAGGCGATGGAACTGGGGCGGGAATACCGGGCGTTCCCGGTGGGGGATGAGCATGATTGAAGTGCGCAAAATAACGCCGGAAAATCGAAAGGATTTACTCCTGAAAAATGAGCCATTTCCCATGCCGGGGCGATTCATCCCGTCTCTTTTGAATGGAGAATGGAGCTATCGAATAGAGAAATTCTCAACATTTTCCTCTATGACATTTTCTGACGAGGCGTATGATTTAGACAAAATCCAGCAGGAGGGCTTCGCTTTTGCGGCATATGATAACGGGCAGTGCATTGGTCTGATCGTTGTAAAAGAGAAATTTTGGAAATATCTCTACGTTCACGATCTGAAAGTATCAACCCGTGAGCGAGGCAAAGGCGTAGGAACTGCACTGATGCAGGCTGCAAAAGTGGAGGCTGTCAGGCGCAGCGCACAAGGGCTGTATTTACATGCGCAGGACAATAATCTCAATGCCTGCCTGTTTTATCTGAAAGAAGGATTCGTTATTGGCGGATTCGACAACCACCTGTATACAGGAACGTCCCAGCAGGGGAAAGCGGACATTACTTTCTATTGGGATGCAGAGAAAGGAGCGGCTGATCTATGACCGTGCGGGAAGAATTGGAACGTTTGGAACACCGCAGATTGAATCCGCTGGCAGCATTTGCTGACCAATCTGCTGGCCGCCTCCGCCCGGAAGAGGCGCCGGAGAACGATGTACGCACCTGCTATCAGCGGGACAATGACCGGATCGTCCATAGCAAGGCATTCCGCCGCCTGATGCACAAGACCCAGGTGTTCCTGCGCCCGGAGGGAGATCACTACCGCACCCGGATGACCCATACCCTGGAAGTGACCCGCATTGCCCGGACGATGACCCGGGCTTTGGGCTTAAACGAAGATTTGGCGGAAGCCATTGCCATGGGTCATGACTTGGGGCATACCCCCTTTGGCCATGCGGGGGAAGCAGCGCTGACTGTTTGCCTGGGTAAGCCTTTCCGCCATAACGAGCAAAGTCTTAGAGTGGTGGATATCCTGGAAAAAGATGGCCAGGGACTGAATCTGACCTATGAGGTTCGCATGGGCATCGTCGGCCATACCGGGGAATATATCCCGGAAACCCTGGAGGGGCAGGTGGTTCGCCGCTCTGATCAAATCGCCTATGTCAACCATGATATTGACGATGCCATTCGGGCGGGAATCCTGAGTGAAAATGATCTGCCCCGGGATATTCTGCAAATCCTGGGCAATTCCCATAAAGAGCGGATCAATACCCTGGTGTGTGATTTGATTTTTACCTCCCGTGAGGCTGGGGCAATTTGCCTGACTCCGACCGTTGACAAGGCGCTGAAAGATCTGCGCAGTTTCATGTTTGACCGTGTCTACCGCAATCCGGTGGCAAAAGGGGAGGAGAGCAAGGCAAGAGCCATGCTCCAGCAGTTGTTCGAGTATTATTTTTCCCATCCGGAATCCTTGCCGGAGGATTTTCAGCCACAGCTTAGCTTCGATGGCATGGAGCGAACGGTGTGTGACTATATTGCCGGAATGACGGACAATTATGCGGTGAATAAATTCAATGAGATTTTCGTCCCCGCAGGGTGGAATATTCGGGGATAATGTGGTAGAATATCCTTTATGATAAGGTGGTGGGAGAATGGCGTTTCCGCAGTCCTTTTTGTCGGAGTTGGCGGCACGGAATCCAATCGAAGAAGTGGTTGGTCAATATGTGAATTTAAGGCGTTCCGGCTCCAATTTGTTCGGCCTGTGCCCGTTCCATGGGGAGAAAACCGCCTCGTTCTCCGTTGCACCGGATAAAGGGATCTACTACTGCTTCGGCTGCCACAAAGGCGGCAGTGTCATCAATTTCGAAATGGAGATCGAGGGGCTCAGTTATCCCGATGCCGTCCGTGCCCTGGCTAAGCGGGTGGGGATGGAGGTGCCCGAGGATGAGCAGTACCAGAATCGCTACCGCCAGCAGGAGCGGCTCTGGGCGCTGTCCAAGGAAGCTGCCCGATTCTTCAATACGCAGCTGTATTCCCCTGCCGGGGCGGAGGGACTGGCCTATGCCCAGAAACGGGGAATGCCCAAGTCCATCCTGACCAAATTCGGCATCGGTTTTGCCCCCAATTCCTGGTCATCCCTGTGCGATGCCATGATCAAAAAGGGATATACCGAGGAAGAACTGAAGCAAACCGGCCTCGCCTCCGCAAGTCGGGAGAATGGCCGCATTTATGACCGCTTCCGCAATCGGCTAATGTTCCCGATCATCGATGTCCGGGGGAATGTGATCGGTTTCGGCGGGCGGGTGATGGATGATTCCACCCCCAAATACTTAAATTCTCCCGAAACAATTATTTTTAATAAACGCAAGAACCTATTTGCATTAAATATTTCTAAGAAAACGAAATTGGATTATATGATCCTGGTGGAGGGATATATGGATGCCATTTCCCTGCACCAGTACGGCTTCGATTGTGCCGTTGCCTCCCTGGGAACGTCCCTGACGGAGGAGCACGCTGTGCTGCTGTCCCGCTATACGGAGCAGGTGATCTTGATTTACGATGGGGACGAAGCCGGTCAGCGTGCCACGAAGCGGGCCATCCCCATGCTGGAGAAAGCTGGGCTCCAGGTGAAAGTTCTGCAAATGCGGGATGCGAAAGACCCGGATGAATTCCTGAAAAAATTTGGAGCTGATCGGTTCCGTCTCCTGCTGGAGGAATCCTCCAACCGGGTGGAATATCAGCTCAATGCCATCCGGCGAAAATACGACCTGAAAGAGGATGACCAGCGCATCCGCTTCATTGCGGAAGCTGCGGAACTCATCAGCACCCTGGGCAATGCCGTTTCCCGGGAAGTCTATGGCGGACGGGTGGCAGAAGCGGTGGGCGTGAGCCCGGAATCGATCAAAATTGAAGTGGAAAAAGCGTTCAAGCGCCGTATTGCCCGGGAAAAGAAGAAGCAGGAGCGCATCGACCTTTCTCCCACGGCCTCCCTGCAACCGAAAGACCGAAGCATCCATTATACCAATATCAAATCCGCCGTTGCGGAGGAAAAGGTGATCGCCATGATTCTGCGGGATCCGGCTCTTCTGCGGGAATGCGGCGAGCTGTCCGCCGGTGCGTTTTCCTCCCCGGTTCTGGGGCGAGCATTTGATCAGCTCCGCCAGGCGGAGGCCAGTGGGGTGGAGGTTGGGCTTGCCACATTGTCCGATTTTTCTCCGGAGGAAATGGCGCACATCGCCCATATCATCCAGCGCCAGGATGGCCCGGTTTCCCAGCAGGCGCTTTCCGATTGTCTGCACATCATCCATATGGAGCACCGAAGTGAAACGGCATCCAGGAATGACGATGAGCTGCTGGCCTTACAGCAGCAGTTAATGGCACAAAAAGGATTGAGAAAATGACAGAATCGATTGATAAGGCACCCGAAACCACCCTGGATGAAGACATCCACCAGTATCTCAGTGATATTCGCACGATCCCTCTGCTGACCCCGGAGGAAGAGCGGGAACTGGCCAAGCGCTGTGCTGCGGGGGACGAGGATGCCATCCGCCATATGGTCAGTTCCAATCTTCGCCTTGTGGTTTACGTGGCGAAAGAATATACCGGACGAGGGGTTCCCTTGATGGATTTGATCCAGGAGGGGAGCATCGGTCTGCTGATCGCCGCCCGGAAATTCGATTATACAAGGGAATTCCGTTTTTCTACATATGCCACCAAATGGATTCGCCAGTGCGTTACCCGTTGCCTGATGAATAATAGCGCCTCCATTCGGGTCCCGTTGCATACGGCGGAACGCATCCGCAAGGTGGAGGCGATACGCAATTCCCTGCGCCAGGAATCCGGCGCAGAGCCATCCATTCAGGATATAGCCCAAAGAGCGGGCATTCCGGCGGACAAAACGGAGGAGCTTCTGCACCTGTCTCCGGATATTTGCTCCCTGGATGCCCTGATCGGGGAGGGTGAAACGCCCATCGGTTCGCTGATGGCGGATATGGATGCGGTTCAGCCCCAGGAGAAGCTGGTTCGCCAGGAATTGGAGAAGACAATTCGCTCCATGCTCAGCTCCCTTACGCAGCGGCAGCAGCAGATCCTCCGTCTTCATTTCGGATTGGAGGACGGTACGGAGCATTCCCTGGAAGAAATCGGGAAACTCCTGGGCATCTCCAAGGAGCGTACCCGCCAGGTAGAGCGCCAGGCCATGGATAAACTACAAAAAATGGGCACCAGCCTGGGATTGGAGGATTTTCTGGAATGAATGATTTCCTGTTTGAGCAAAGCCCCTGGGAAAGCTATCTGCTTTCCTGTAAAAATGGAGCGACGATTTCTGCATGGAATCTGCTTTCTTTGTTGGAAAATGAGGATGATGATGGGGTGGAGGATGCCTTTTCCATCATCAATCAGCGGGAATTGTTGCTGGATCTTTCCGGCCTGCCCCAGATGGAATCCGGCGGCCAGACTGCGCTTCGATTGAGGCAGGAAGCACAGTGGGTACATGCGGGTCTCCCGTTGGAGGAAATGGACACTACCGATCCCCTGCGGCTGTATTTGCAGGAAATTTCTGCTACCCCCGCCTTTGGCGAGGAGGGGGCACTTGTCACCCAGCTGCTTTCCGGCAGTGACCAGGCAGCCGAGCAATTGGCCGCTTTGGGGCTCAGCCGGGTGATTGAAATTGCTTCCGCTTCCGCCGGGAAAATGGTGCTGCTCCTGGATTTGATCCAGGAGGGGAACATTGGCCTTTGGGAGGCGATCCAGACCTATTCCAGTGGAGATTACCCGACATACCGTGACCGACTGATTCAAAATGCCATTGACAAGGCGATATTACTCCAGGCCAGGAACAATGGCATTGCCCGGAAAATGAGCGATGCCTTGCAGCAATTCAAGCGCACGGACGAGGCGCTTCTGGTGGAACTGGGGCGCAATCCTAGTTTGGAAGAAATTGCGGCAAGAATGAATATTTCGCCGGAAGAAGCCCAAACCATCCGGAAGAATCTGTCCGATATCCAATTGGTGAAGCAGGCGGAAGATTTAGCCAATCCCCGCCAGGAGTCACCGGAAGACGATATGCCCGTGGAGGATACGGCGTATTTCCAGATGCGCCAGCGTATTGGGGAATTGCTTTCCCAGCTGGAGCCGCTGGATGCGCAGATCCTGACCCTCCGATTCGGTTTGGAGAAGGGGAATCCCAAGTCTCCGGAGGAGACGGGAAAGGCACTGAACCTGACCATTCAGGAAGTAACCGCCCGGGAGAATGCCGCTCTGGCAAAATTGCGCAGCGTAAAAGAATAATTCAGCATAGGGAGATTTGCAATGATGAAAACGATCACTGTGGCCATTGATGGCCCCGCCGGTGCAGGAAAAAGCACCATCGCCCGCCGGTTGGCCGGTGAACTGGGCTACCGTTATGTGGATACCGGTGCAATTTACCGCACCGTTGCCTATTTTATGGATTTGTGGGGTGTCAGCCCCAAGGATGTGGACGGGGTCAGCCGCTATATCGATGAATTGACAGTCGGAATCGAATACGACGATGACGGCGTTCAGCATATGATCATGAACGGTATGGACGTGACCGGGGACATCCGCACCCAGGATATCTCCCAGAAAGCCAGTCTCATTTCTGCCCACGCCTGTGTCAGGGATATGCTGCTGGATATGCAGCGGGAGGTTGCCCAGCGGGAGAATGTGATCATGGATGGCCGGGATATCGGCACGGTGGTTTTGCCCAAGGCAACGGTGAAGATTTTCCTCACTGCCTCGGCGGAAATAAGAGCCCAGCGCCGCTGTGACGAGCTCAAAGCCAAGGGTCAGAAAGCCAACTACGATACCATTCTGAAAGGGATCCAGCAGCGGGATTATCAGGATACCCACCGGGAGATCGCTCCCCTGAAAATGGCACGGGACAGCATCAAGGTGGATACCACCCAGATGGATATTGATGAAGTTGTGGCAAAAATCAAGGGAATCATCCTGGAGAAGACGGCGAAATGAGCGTTACGGTTGCGAAAAGTGCTGGCTTTTGCTTCGGTGTCAGCCGTGCGGTGGAATTGGTGGAGCGTGCCGCCCGGCAGCAGGGACGAACCCTGACCCTGGGGCCGATCATTCATAATCGCCATGTGGTGGAGAAATTCGAGGGGATGGGTGTCCGAGTGATCGACCAGCCGGAGGAAGCAACGCCGGAAGATACGGTGATCATCCGTTCCCATGGGGTGAGCCAGGGTGTCTATAATCGGCTGGAGAATGTGGGCGCATCCATTGTGGATGCCACGTGCCCTTTTGTGAAGCGGATCCACAAAATCGTCTCCCAGGCAGAGCAGGAGGGGAGGCTCCCGATCATCATCGGTACCCCCACTCATCCGGAGGTGGAGGGCATCGCCGGATGGTGCACCCGATGCAAGGTCTTTGCAGATGCCGAGTCGTTGCAAAAATGGGTGCAGGAGGAGCGGATACCGGCCGATTTGCCAGTTTGTATGGTTTCCCAAACAACCTCCACAGAAATTTTGTGGAAAAAATGCGTTGAATTTGCAAAAAAACAGTTTACATACTTGCAAACATTTGATACAATATGTAGAGCAACAGAGTGTAGGCAAAGGGAAGCATCCGAATTAAGTCAAAGATGTGAAGCAATGGTCGTTGTAGGAGATCTCAAGAGTTCCAACACAGGCCGTCTTGCGATGATTTGCCGTGAACATTGCAGCAATGTGATCCTGGTGGATAATGCTTCGGAGTTGGATCCATCGGATTTTTGCGGCGTGTCTGATGTTGGAATCACTGCTGGTGCGTCGACACCGGCGTGGATTATAAAGGAGGTCAACAAGACTATGAGCGAAATTACTAATGTTGAGGCTGTTCAGGAGGAGAACTTTGCAGAGCTTCTCGAGCAGTCCATCAAGACTTTGAATACAGGAGATAAGGTTCTCGGCACCGTTACCGCAATCGGCAACACTGAAGTCCAGGTCGATCTTGGCACGAAGCACGCTGGCTACATCCCCTATGACGAAGTCAGCAACGATCCTTCCGTTAAGCCTGAGGATATCCTGAACGTGGGCGACCAGATCGAGGTCTTTGTCGTTCGCGTGAACGATCAGGAGGGCACTGTTCAGCTTTCCAAGAAGAAGCTGGATGGTCTGAAGGTTTGGGACGACATGGCAAGCTATGTCGAAGAGAAGACCACCATCGAAGGTGTGATCACTGAGGAGAACAAGGGCGGTCTGGTCTGCAATGTTAAGGGCGTCCGCGTGTTCATCCCCGCTTCCCAGTCTGGCATCGCTAAGGGCGGTGACATGGCAGGCATGGTCGGCAAGACTGTGCAGCTGAAGGTGACTGAGGTCAACCGCGCACGCCGCCGCGTCATCGGCTCTATCCGTGCTGTCTCTTCCGAGAGCCGCAAGGCTGCTCAGGAGAAGATCTGGGCAGAGATCGAGAACGGCAAGAAGTACCACGGTACTGTCAAGTCCCTCACTTCCTACGGCGCATTCGTCGATATCGGCGGTGTGGACGGCATGGTCCATGTTTCTGAGCTGAGCTGGAATCGCATCAAGACCCCCGCTGACGTTGTTAAGGTCGGCGACGAGATCGACGTTTACGTCATCTCCTTCGATCCCGAGAAGAAGAAGATCTCCCTCGGTTACAAGACCGCAGAGATGAATCCTTGGAATCAGTTCATGACCAACTACAATGTCGGTGACGTTGTGGATGCAAAGGTCGTTA
>CAZTYB010000046.1:0-9637 GCA_964617595.1 uncultured Oscillospiraceae bacterium
GACCTGGCAGTGCTGTGCGCCAGAGGGGAAGACGGCGCAACCACTGTCACCACCACCATGATGATTGCCCACATGGCAGGCATCCGCATCTTCGCCACCGGCGGCATCGGCGGCGTGCACCGTGGCGCTGAGACCACCATGGACATCTCCGCCGACCTGGAAGAGCTGGGTCGTACCCCCGTGATGGTGGTGTGCGCCGGAGCCAAGTCCATCCTGGATCTGGGTCTGACCCTGGAATATCTGGAGACCAAGGGCGTGCCCGTGCTGGGCTACCAGACCTCCGAACTGCCCGCTTTCTATACCCGCAAGTCCGGCTTCGGCGTGGACTACCGGATGGATACCCCCGCAGAGCTGGCTTCCGCTTTCAAGGCGCAGAATGATATGGCGCTGGGCGGCGGTATGCTGGTGACCAACCCCATCCCCGAGGAATACGCCATGCCCAAGGAAGTGATCGATGCCGCCATTGCCCAGGCCATTGCCGAGAGCAAGGAGCAGGGCATCAAGGGCAAGGAGACCACGCCTTTCCTGCTGGCTCGTGTGGCGGAACTCACCGGCGGCGACAGCCTGGCTTCCAACATCCAGCTGGTTTATAACAACGCCAAGCTCACCGCTCTGACTGCCTGCGAATACTGCAAACTGTAAAAACATATTTCCCTTTCCGGCTCCCCAGACCCCCTGGGGAGCCGTTTTTTTGGGATTGAAAAGCCGGGGAGGCTATGATAAAATAGGGCAAAACGCAAAAGGGGAATCTTTATGGAAAAACAGAATAAAATTTCGCCTGTTTTCTGGCTGCTTTGCATTGTGGCCGGGGGAATTTATGCGCTGTTGGCATTTTCTGACAATATGTGGGCGGACGATGCCTATACCATGGCGATGATCCGCCATAGCTTCGCCGATATCTGCCGCATCACGGCAGTGGATTCCCATCCGCCGCTGTATTATTGCGCAGTGAAACTCTTTACCATGCCCTTTGGCTACAGTCAGTATTCCGCCCGCCTCTTCTCCGGCCTTTGCCATTGGCTGGTGGTGTTCATTGGCGGCTGGCAAATCACCAAATTGTTTAACCGGAAAATGGGAACCATTTTTGCGGCGCTGTATATGCTCTATCCCTTTGCCCTGGAGCAGACCCTGGGTGCCCGGATGTACCCCCTGGCGGCGCTGGGGATTTTGCTGTGCGGATTGTTCGCCTATCGGGCATGGCTTTGGAATAGGACTTTCGATTGGTTCGGGTTTGCCGTGGGTGGGCTCTGCGCTGCTTATAGCCATTATTTTTCCTTGGGCTCCGTCATTGTGATCTATGGGCTGCTGTTCCTGTGCATTCTGGTGCGCAAGCGGAAATTGCTGAAGCCCTGGCTGATCGTGTCGCTGATCACCATTGCGCTGTACCTGCCCTGGCTGCGGTGCCTGATCGGCCAGATCGCCTACAAGGTGGATCACGAGTACTGGATCGAACCCATCACCGTATCCACTCTGGTGGATTATGTGATATCCATTTTCCGGGGAACGGACAAGACCTTTGCGCTGTTTTTTGCCATGCTGGCTTTCGTGCTGCTGGTGCGCACCGCTTACCGGCATCGGGGATTGCCGCTGCTGGCGGTCAGCGTATGCGTGGTGACGGTGCTGGCGGGGGTAGTGATTTCGTTCCTCCTGCGACCCGTGTTCGTCATCCGTTATCTCTCCCCCTGTGCGCCGCTGCTGGTGTTTTTCCTGGCCTGGGGTCTCAGCGAGATTCGCCGGGATACCATCTATGGCGGGGCGATGGGGTTCCTGCTGCTGGGCTTCGCCGGGAGCTTGCTGTATAGTCTGGTGGGCATCGTGCCGGAGGAAGATCAGTTCCGTGCCAGCACCGTTGCACTGACACAGCAGGCGCAGGCCTACGTGGTGGTGAACGAAAACAGCTACCATGTGCACCAGACCGCATCTTTCTATAATCCCGAAGTCCCCATCTACACTCCGGAGACCATGGGCGATGCCAGCCCCTATGACAATGTGCACTCCATGGAGGAATTCCCGGAGGGGGAATATGATACCATCCTCCTCTTCGTGGATCAGGATGCCCAACCCGACGAGCAGATCACCCAGGGATATGATGCATCCCTGGTGGGCACTTACCGGGATTACTACTGGTATTTTGACCTATGGATGCTGGAGCGGCAGGAGACCGCTGAATAAAGAGAAAAATGCCATGTGCCGCTTCTTCCCTCAATGGTAATGTCATCAACTTAAGCGCATCCCCTTGGCTCCCTCTCAGAGGGAGCTGGCAAAATCGGCTCTTCGGAGCCGATTTTGTCTGAGGGAGTGTCCTACCGCGGATGGTAAATGCTCAAAAAACCAACAGCACTCCCCCTGTCGGCCTGTTCGGCCGACATCCCCCTCAGCGAGGGGGACAAGGGCTTTCCAGATCGGTACCTCAAGTTGACGACATTACTCCATGAGGGCGGCACATTTTTTCTAGGGGAAACTGCAATATACATTCCCCGCCTTGGGAATACAGCCCCGCAGCGCCGCCAGCTGGGATACCGTCACGAATCGGTACCCCTGGGCGCTGAGCTGATCGATGATGTTCAGGGCGGCGGTAACGGAACTGTCGGACATATCGTGGAGCAGGATCACGTCCCCGTCCGCTACATTCCGAACCACTTCCCGCTGAATGGAGGTGGGATCCTGACTTGCCCAGTCCTTGGGGTCAACCGACCAATTCAGGATGGCAAGCCCCCGTGCCTGGGCAACCTGGCGCACACTGTCCGAGCAGCAGCCCCCCGGCGGTCGGAAGAAGCGGATGTTCACCCCCTCCAGCAGTGCCTGGGTATCCATCAATTCCTGGGCGATTTCCCGGCGGCTGAGCTGCTGCATATTCCTGTGGCTGAATCCGTGGTTGCCGATCTCGTGCCCCTCGGCGGCGATGCGCTTCGCCTCCTGGGGATATTGCTGGATGCGATATCCGCACAGCAGGAAAGTGGCTTTCGCCTCCCGCTCTTTCAGCCCGTCCAGGAGCCGACTGGTGTAGCGGCCGGAGGGACCATCGTCAAAGGTCAGCGCTACATATTTGGTATTTCCCTCGCTTTTGGCGTGGAATACCGCCAGCATCAGGCAAAGGGCAAGGCAGAGTACTTTCCGCAAAGTGGATCCTCCTTTCATCGGGAATTGACGAATGACGGGAAAAGGGGTACAATGGATCATCATGACCAGGGAAAGCAGGGTTACTATGGATTATCTGTGCCCCCTTTGCGGGGAGAAATTGCACCTTGAGGAGAAGAGCTACCTCTGTCCCCGGGCGCATCGGTTCGATATCGCCCGTCAGGGCTATGTGAATTTGCTTACCGTGCAGCAGAAGCATTCCCTCGACCCCGGGGATACCCGGCAGCAGGTATTGTCCCGGCGGGCATTTTTGGAGGCGGGGTTCTATGCTCCCATTTCTGAGGAATTGAACCGGGCAGCGCTGGACTATGGCGCCCGGGGGGAGATCCTGGACGTGGGCTGCGGGGAGGGGTACTATTCCGCCCGGCTGGCGCAGGCGCTGAGTGAACCCCTGACAGGGCTGGATATCTCCAAAGAGGCCGTCCGCTGCGCCGCCGCCAAATACAAGGGTCATCATTGGCTCTGCGCCACGGCGGCGCATATCCCCGTGCCGGATGGCAGCGTGGGCGTTCTGACCAGCCTCTTCGCCCTGACGTTGCCGGGGGAGTTCCGGCGGGTACTGTGCGAGGGTGGCCTGTTCCTGCAAGTGCTGGCCGCAGAAGATCATCTGCTGGGGCTTAAATCCATCGTCTATGATTCCCTGACCCATAAGCAGAAGCAGACCGCCCCGGAGCTGCCCGGATTCCGGCTGGAAGAGTCCCGCAGGATCTCCTTTTCCTTTACGCTGGAGGGAGAGCAGATCCGCAGTCTCTTTGCCATGACCCCCCACCTGTTCCGCATTGGCAAAGCGGGTGCCCAGCGCCTGGCTGAGACACAAACGCTGGAGGATACCGCCAGCTGCATCCTGAATATCTATCGTGCCATCTGACGGTCTTACTTTCCCCATAAAAACCGAAAATATACGCAATTCGCCGACTGGAAGCTTTTCCCCGTCGGCGAATTGCGTTTATAGCATTTTAAATTGAAAAATAACCTGCCTCCATCAGCCGTTGCAGGGCTTCGTTGGCTTCTTCGTCGGAGAATAGACCGGTGAAGCGGCTGTCTACGACCAGTGCCTCCAAACTCCATTCAAGATGCCCCTGCTGCGCCAGGGCGGTGAATCCGTCGCTGAGGCGGCTGCCGGAAAGCGCCCGGTGTGCCGCTTTCATCATCTCCTCCTGGGGGATTGGCCGCAGGCGGATGCCCGCCTCCTGGGCAAGGGAGCGGCATTGATTCCAGGCGGAAAGAAAAACTTTTTCCATTGCGTTATCTCCTTGTATTATATTACAGAATACCAGTAACGGTAGAGCGGCTGCTTCCACCATGGGGCATCGGCCAGGCGGCGGAGATAGCCACGTTTGCAACCGGCATAGGTGCGCAATTCTTCCGCCGTCAGGGTGTACTGGCTGAACAGCGCTTTCTGGGTCAGTTCCTCCAGGGCTTCCGGCACCGGGCAGCCGGTCAGGCGTGCCAGCAGTGCCAGCTCCTTTGCGCAGGCAACGGCACGCTGATTGTTGCCGCCCCGGGATTGCTGCCGGTGGCGAAGCGACCGGCGGATGCGGCGCTGGCATTCTGCCCCAAGGAGCAGCCACAGCAGTGAAAGCACGCTCCATCCCAGCCATCCGGGCAGAGCCCGGTTTTTCGCCGGGGTGGGGGTTGGGGTATCCGCCCCGGTGGATTCCGTCGGGGGAACGGTAGCGGGGCGGGTAGCCGCCGGAGCGGTGCCGGTTTCTTCCGCCGGGGTCGTTGCGGTGGCAGTCGGCTCCTGCGCCCCGGCGGGGGTGGCCTCCAGAATGGACCAGCTCCAGGTCTTGTAATTGTAGTATTCCACCCATGCATGGGCATCGTCCGAGGTCACCGTAACCGTTTCTCCGGCCTGGGTCTGTACCAGGTAACCGGTGACGTAACGTGCCGGGATCCCGGCACTGCGCAGCAGTACCGCCGCCGTGGTGGCAAAATGGACACAGTAGCCGGTTTCCCCCGCTTCCAGGAACCATAGGGTGAAATCCCCGGTGCCGTCCCTCATGACGGTTGCGCCCCGGTCATAGGTGGCGCATTGGCGCACCAGGGCGGCGATTTCCTGGGCGGTTTGGTCGATGCTGCTGGTATCCACCTGGGCACGCTGCAACCATTTGCGCAGCTGCTTCCCCGTGTCTTCCGGCAGTGCCAACCATTGTTCACTGGGGGAAGCCCCCAGCGCCTCCTGGCGCAGCTGCATGGAATAGAGGGTGGTTTTTTCGGCGTTTTTAACCGCTCCGTTGACCAGAAAAGTCTGCCCCTCCGGATAGGCGGGGATGGGGAGCGAATTCTCGCTGCCAAGCAGCCGGATCTCCACGCTGCCCACTGCTTCGCCGCTCCCGGCCAGAGTATCTTCCCGGGAGACGGAGGATTCCCAGGCGGTGCCGGTGTAGACATCGTAATCCTGGCAGCGGAGATAGAGCACCCCGGAGTAATCCGCCGTGACCTCCCCTATGGGGGAATGGAGCAGGGTCTGGCCGGGCAGGTTCGTCAGCTGCACCGTCTCCCGGGGGTACAGGACGGAGAGCATATCCCCGCCCCGGTTGGCAAGCTTTTGGGGCAAATCGGACAGGCTATCCAGGAGGGATTGGCGGAATTCTTGAGTGGAGTTTACATAACTCTCTCGGGGAAAACAGACGAAAACCGCCGCCAGCGCCAGCGCCAGGGGGAGTACCACCGCTGCGCTGAGTTTGCTGGCCTGGGTGGCGTTTTCCCGGCGGACACTGTCCGTCAGCAGCAGCAACAGGACACACAGCAGCAGGCCGAACAGATGTTCGTCCTTTGGTACGGTATCGGTTACCACCAGGCAGGCGGCCAGGCATCCCAGCGCCAGCAGCAGCGGAAAGGCGCATCCCCTGCGGCGGCAAACCGTGCGGCATACGGCCAGGATCGTTAGCATCCCCAGCGCCAATAGGGGGAAATCCGCAGCCTCTAGGGGCACTTGCAGCGCATCGGGGATGCCGAAGCCGTACCCGGCATCATAGACCCGAGCCAGCGCTCCCAGTACGCCCAGCAGTTGCCCACCGAAAGAAGCGCCCTGCTGCCACAGCCCCTTTTTTTCCGCCAGGGCGACCAGCCCCGTTTCGCAGGCAAGCAGGATCAGCAGCATGGTTCCCCCCAGACGGCAAAACAGCAGGCCGGCGCAGAGCACCGCCCATGCCACCCAGGCGGCAATGATCCACTGCTCGTGAGCCAGGGGCAGGGAGAAAGCAGAAATCAGGCACCCGGATGCGCTCCAGGCGCATAGTAGCGACAGCGCTACCGCCTCCACAAAAACCGGTATTTTACGCTTCATCCCCATCCCCCCCAATGTGATATTGCCAGCTGGCCTGTTGCCCAATGTCCCAGCCGTCATCCCTCTGCGCCAGGGGGGTGCAGAGTAGTTGGTCGATGGCACGGTGCAGGGCGGCTTCGCAGTCCACGTAGGCGCTGAGGATGCCGCTGCCGGTCATTGCCCGGATTTCGAAATCCAGCTCCCGTTTCAGTAAGTATCCGGCGGCGTATTCCAGCCGCCCCATTTTCCGATCCAATTCCTGGGGCGTACCGCTCAGGGTCAGGGTGAGCAGCACCGCACCCTGCACGGCCTGCATGGGTTCACGCAGGATCAGGTTCCCCATTTTGGCTGACAATTTCCAGTGCAGCTGATTCAGCCGATCTCCGGGACGGTAGAGACGGTGCTCATGATTCTCGGAGAATCCGCCGCCACTTTTTGGGATCCAGGCGTTGATCTCCATGCGCTCCGGGTCAACCAGATCCTCCACCGGGGTGACTTTCGGCCGCACCAGGAGCCGCTGCTCCCTGGTTTTCCGGGCAGGAAAGGAAAATAACCCCAGGTAGTCGCATACCCGTGCTTTCTCCACCGCAATGCGGTAGCCGCCGCAATGCTCCGTGGGGAAACCCTTTTCCGGACTATAGCGGCAATCTTTCCCGGTGAAGCAGCTGTACACCCGCAGGAAACCCCGGAACGGGGGCATGGGGAAAGGGCAGCTGCCCATCAGCCAGAGCTCGGTCTGCTCCCCCTGCTCCACGATTCCCGCCCCGGCGGGGGATGCCTGGAAGCCCAGTATGGCGGGCAGACTGAGCAGCAGCGACAGCCATGGCAGCCCCACGGCGCACACCAGCAAGACCCAGGCGATCCATTCGCCACTGGCCAGATAATACGCTGCCGTGCCGGTAAGCAGCAGCAAATAGGTTAGTCTCCTCCCGATCATATCAGCGCAGACGGGGTGTGGGGATGGTTTCCAGGATCCGCTGCAATACTTGCTGGGCGGTAGCGCCCTGGGTCTGTGCCCGGGGGGTGAGGATCAGCCGGTGCTCCACGCATTGGATGAAAACCTCCCGCACGTCCCCGGGGATCACATAGTCCCGCCCCCGGAGCTGGGCGATGGCTTTCGCCATGGATGCCACGGCCAGCGTTGCCCGGGGGCTTGCGCCCCGGAGGATCTCGCTGTCCTCCCGGGTGGCTCCGATCAGGCGGACGATATAGCCCACGACGGTATCGCTGATGAAGGTTCGCTCCACGCTGTCTTGCAGGGCGCACAGTTGCTCCCGGGACAAAATGGGGCGCAGTGCCTGTAGAGGGTTCCCCTCCTGCCGGTTCAGCACCATGGTCACTTCGTCATTGGGTTCCGGATAACCCAGACTCAGTCGAATCAGGAAACGATCCATCTGGCTGTCTGGCAGCAGCTGCGTTCCGGCTGCCCCCACCGGGTTCTGGGTGGCGATCACCACAAAGGGTTTCGGGATTGGGTGACTCACGCCGTCCACCGTCACCTGCCCCTCCTCCATGGCTTCCAGCAGGGCGGACTGGGTGCGAGAGGTTGCCCGGTTCAGCTCGTCCGCCAGGAACAGATTGGTCAGCACTGCGCCGCTCTGGTAGCGCAGGCCGCCGCTTTGGGCATCGGGGATGCTGTAGCCGGTGATGTCGGAGGGGAGCACGTCCGGCGTGAACTGAATGCGGCTGTATTCCAGCCCCAGGGCTTTGGAGAAAGCCAGCGCCATGGTGGTCTTGCCCACCCCGGGGATATCCTCCAACAGAATATGTCCCCTGGCCAATATGGCCGCCAGCACCCAGAGCAGGATCTCGTCCTTGCCCACGACGGCACGGCGAACCTGATCCAGGATCTGCTGGGCTGCGATGGTCACTTCATTTTCCTTGGTATGCATCAAAATGCTCCTCCCAAAAGAATCATTGGACACATTATACCCGCTCAGGATAAAAAAAACAAGTCGAGCTACGCAATTGCCCCCAAAGGAAAATCCTTCGGGGGCAAAATGGGAAATCATTTCTTATTTACAGTTCGTCATCATCAAAATAGATGCTCAGGTCACCCAGATCGCTCAGATCGTCCCACTGGTCGTCCTGGGCGCTCAGGTCGTTCAGGTCATTGGGAAAGTCGTCCGGGATGGTATCCTGGCTTGGCTTCATCGGTGCGAATTTCGGTGCACCAGTGGGCGCTACCGTGGGCTTGGGACGGGGGGCGGGCTGCTTTTGCGGGCGATTGCGGGGTTCGTCATCCCCAGGATAGAATTTCAGGATCAGCACGGTCGCAACTGCACCCAGCAGCACGATCACGACGATCACCCCGATGATGACCACCACCAGGGTATTGGAGCGGCTGGGGGCGCTGGTGTTTGCGACCTGGGGCAGGGTCTGCTCCGTGGCTGCGGTGGCATCCTCCCAGGAGATCAGCGCACCGGTGGTGGGCGCCTGGGTGACGGGAACGGTGGGGGTGGTGCTTTCCGGTTCGGCCGTCGCTTCGTAGGTCACGGCGGCGCAGTTGGTGTTGGTGGCGACACTGATTTCGGTGCCGTTACTGCTGCGCACGGCGCAGTAATAATAGGTGGTTCCGGCGATATAATCCGGGGTGAATGTGGATGCGTTGGCACCCAGGATGGCCTTGCCCCCGGAATTGGAATTGGTGGTGCTGCGGTACCACTGGTAGGACAGCGTGGCGTTTTGCTCGGAGCTGATGGCGCTGACCCGCAGGGTGGTCACCTCGGTGGCTTTCAGATTGACACTGCCGGGGTGCTGATAGATGGTGGGGGCGCTGAGCGCATGATTGGTCACGCTGATGATGGCCACATCGCTCCAGGCATTGCCCTCCTGGCCGACGAATTCTGCCCGAACCCGCCATCCGTCCAGATCCTTGGGGATGTTGTTCAGCCCCAGGCGCTCGGTTCCTGCACCGGTGACGACCAGGCCGGGGAAGCGGCTCTGGACATTCTCCACCAGCAGGTCGATGCTGCCCCCGGCATTTTGCAGATGCCAGATGATGGCGCTGCAATAATTTGCCCGGGCGACGAATTCGGCGTAGCCCCCCTCCCGGACGGTCTCACCGGTGGGGTGCTTGGTCACCACCGGCCTTGTGGGAGTTGCGGCGGGGGGAGTGGTGGGCGCTTCCGTTGGGGGAGCGGTGGGCTCCACGGTGGGAGCCTCCGTGGGTGCTTCTGTAGGCGCTTCCGTAGGTGCTTCGGTGGGAGCTTCGGTGGGAGCTTCGGT
>CAZTYB010000046.1:9737-14976 GCA_964617595.1 uncultured Oscillospiraceae bacterium
GCTTCGGTGGGAGCTTCGGTGGGAGCTTCGGTAGGTGCCTCCGTTGGCGCCTGGGTGGGGGGCTCCGTGGCTTCGCCGGTGGGCGCTTCGGTAGGAGTTTCGGTGGGTGCAACGGTGGGCGCCTGGGTGGGCGCTTCGGTGGATGGCTCGGCAGTGCCGCCACTGGGGGCATCCGTTGGCGTTGCGCTTTCCCCTGGGGTGGGGTCGGCGGATGCATCAGCGGACTGCATATCGGACAGCGCTGTTACGGATGCGGTTGAAAGGGAACCCAGGCTCAAGCTGAGCGCCAGGGTGATCACAAGAAGCATGGATAAAAACTTTTTCATTTTGTATTCCTCCGGAGTATCTCTGCCCCATGGGTAAATCTATGGGTGAGTCGTCATCCTCTTTGGGGGCAATTATATTGTGTTTTGGCCTTTTCGTCAACAGGGAAATGATACAAGTAGCCGGAAACATTGCGAAACTGCTGGTTCCTGTATTGAATTGCCGCCATTTTATCACAAAAATGGAAAAAACGCAATCCTGCCCATTGGCTGTAAAATTCCGATTTTTATTTATAATAATGGAATATTCACCGGATTTTTTGAAAAACAGAAGAT
This sequence comes from uncultured Oscillospiraceae bacterium, assembly GCA_964617595.1. Classification (GTDB taxonomy): domain Bacteria; phylum Bacillota; class Clostridia; order Oscillospirales; family Oscillospiraceae; genus Faecousia. The sequence goes on from CAZTYB010000046.1 coordinate 10,337, forward strand.
AAATTTTTTGTTAAAAATTCGTCAATTCGATTCTTTCTTCGTTCTTTAAGATTATATTAAATTGGTGCCAAGAAAAAAGGGGAATTTTGGAAACAGATGGTTTTTTCTTATGCCGGAGGCGAGAAAAAGAAAATAAAATCTATCAAAAAGTGACGATAAATTACATTTTGTAGCGATTTTTGAAAGAAAATGAGGAAAACAGTTTTTTGAAAAATTTCACAATTTCACCGGATTCCTCCGGGAAAAACCAGGAAAGTGCCCATTGCAAAGTAAGAAAATTTATGTATAATGTAGATATCGGTGCCGCAGTGCGGCACAGGAAAGGAGTTGTACTCTATCATGAGAGAATCTGTATTTCAGAAAGCCATTGCCCTGATTCTGTGTGCTTTTCTGCTGATCGGTTTCCTGCCCTCGGTGCATACCCATGCCGAGGAGGCCGGGGATGCCTACCAGGAGAGCACCGGACTGACTCAGGAGCAGCGCCAGGGTGTGCTGAACCGTCCCATGGACGGCTGGTTCTTCCCCCTGAATGAAGAATATTTTGACGATATCGTGGATTTTGCCGGATGCCGGGGCGGGAATGAGGATGCCCTGTACGGCGGGGCGAATTACGCCTGCGTTCACCCGGAGCACGCAGAATCCGCCCTGGGCAGCATTGGCTTGATCGTCAATGTGGCCGGGGGTTCCCCGGTGTATGCCCCCCTAAGCGGCACGGTGCACTATTCCGCCGGTAGCGATGGGGACTGGGGATACTATGCCGTGCTGGAGGTTCCGGTGGATGGCATCTTCTCCTACTACATCCTCCTGGGGAACATCAGCCAGGAGCTTACGCTTGCCAGCGGTAGCTATGTGAATGCCGGTGCGGTTCTGGGTTCGGTCAGCGGTGAATTCCAATTTGCCGCCCTGATGGACTACAGCGGCATGGGGGAGCAGATCGCCAGTGACCTGGAATCCGAGTTGTACATGGCGGCCAATGTCTATGGCTGGCTGGCCGACGGCAATGGGGAGGGCCTGATTTGCGTGAATCCCTCTGGCTATACCGTCACCCAGTATCCCAATGCCAATGGGAGCACCCATAGCGGCCCCATTACCTATTCCTTCGTCTCCCCGGTGGAGCCGGAACCGGTGGTAACGGAGCCCGTTTACACGGAGCCGGTTTATACCGAGCCTATCTACACGGAACCCGTCTATACGGAACCCATTGCCACGGATCCCCCGGTGATCGAAACGGAACCTTTCGTTACGCTTCCGGCCAACATTGAAGTGACGGTTCATATCCATACCTGGGATGCCGGAACTGTCACGGCGCAGCCCTCCCATGTGAATCCCGGCACCATTGTCTATACCTGCACCGGTTGCGGCGAGACGGATACCCAGACTCTGGCCACCGTGGGGGAGCATTCTTTCGATCAGCAGCTGGCCAGCGACAGCTATCTAGCCCAGAGTGCCACCTGCGACAGCCCGGCGCTATACTATTATAGCTGCCTGTGTGGCCAGGCGGGCACGGAGACCTTTGCCTCCGGTTCGGCGCTGGGGCACAGCTTCGCCGAGGGATGGAGCGTGAACGAGGATTACCACTGGCACGCTTCCACCTGCGGCCATACGGATGTGACCGATGCCTTTGCCCCCCACGAATGGGAGGTGCTGTCCGTTAATAGCCAGGCGACCCATACGACCCCCGGCTCCGTATCCTACCGCTGCAATGTCTGTGGCGCAGAGAAGACGGAAACCATTCCGGTGACTACCGAGCATGTATTTGATCAGCAGATCACAACCGACGAATACCTTGCCGGTGCCGCTACCTGCGAAAGCCCGGCAACCTACTATTATAGCTGCACCTGCGGCCTGGCGGGGACGGATACTTTCTTCTCTGGCGAAGCGCTGGGGCACACCTATTCCCAGCAGTGGAGCTACAACGAGACGGAGCACTGGCGGGAAGCCACCTGCGGCCACTCCGCCGTTGCCGATCAGGGCCCCCACCGCTGGGATGACGGCAAGATCACCGTCAATGCCGGCCACGCCATCAACGGCGAAAAGGTCTATACCTGCCAGGATTGCGGTTTTACCAAGACGGAGACCCTGGCCGGGCAAGCCCATGAATACAATCTGATGATTGCCGATGCCAAATATCTGGTGTCCGAGGCAACCTGCACCAGCCCCGCCGTTTACTACAAGAGCTGCGTTTGCGGCCTGGCGGGGACGGAGACGTTCACCTATGGCGAGGCAAAGGGGCACACTTTCTCCGACCAGTGGAGCTATAATGAATTGCAGCACTGGCAGGCAGCCACCTGCGGCCATGCCGACGAGAAGATCAAGGTTGCCGACCATATCTGGAGCCCCGGTGTGGTCACGACCCAGCCCACCTCCACCACCAAGGGCGTTATGACCTATACTTGCACCGTCTGCGGCGCAACCCGGACGGAGGATGTGGAGCCCAGTGCCCATACCCATACTTTCTCCGAAGCCTGGACGGGCAACAATACCTATCACTGGCATGCAGCCACCTGCGGCCACGACAATGTCAGCGGCCTGGGAGTGCACGTATGGAACGAGGGCGTGACCACCGTTTGGCCCTCCCATACCACCACCGGACAGAAAGTTTACACCTGCACCGTCTGCGGCGGCCAGAAGACGGAAACCCTGGAGCAAACCCATACCTTTGACCAGATGGTTGCCTCCGCTACCTACCTGAAGAGCGAAGCCACCTGTGTCAGCCCCGCCGTTTACTACAAGAGCTGCTCCTGCGGCGCAAAGGGAACCGAGACTTTCACCTATGGCTCCGCCCTGGGTCACAGTGCCTCCGGCACCTGGGGCAAGGATGGGGACTACCACTGGTACGTCTGCTCCCGCTGCGGCACCAAGGGTGACCTGACTGCCCATACCTATGATAGCACCACTGGCAAATGCACCGTCTGCGGCTACTCCAAGCAGGATTCCCATGTCCATTCCAGCCACCTGACCCGTGTTCCTGCCAAGGCGGCCACCTGCACCACCGACGGCAATATCGCCTACTATATCTGCGACTGCGGCACCTGGTTCAGCGATGTCACCACCAGCACCCCCATCACTGATCAGGCCAGCGTGGTCATTCCCGCTACCGGTCACGTGGATGCGGATAACAACGGCAAGTGCGATGTATGCCGGGAGAGACTGGACAATGTGGTGGAATATCAGGTGACCGAGGGCGGCGAAGCCACTTGGCTGAATACCTCCAATCAGGGTATGGTCTTCCGCTCCAATGCGGAGTACACCAAGTTCGACCGGGTGGAAGTGGACGGCGCTACCGTTGCCACCGGCAACTATACCGTCAGCGAGGGCTCCACGGTGGTGGAACTGAGCGCCAGCTACCTGAAGCGGCTGTCCCTGGGTCATCATGAACTGACCATTGTTGCCAAGGATGGCAAGGCCACCAGCGGCTTCACCATCAAGCAGGGCGCATCCAGCGTCAGCTCCGGCAACGGCATCTGGGGCTTCATCCTGTTCCTGACGGTGGTTGTGGCCATTGCGATTCCCGTCACTTTCGGCGTGTATTACTACCGCAAGAAGATGGATGCCTACGACCGCTAAGGAATAAAAAGGGATAAAAAAGAACCAGGATCTCAGAAATGGGATCCTGGTTTTGCTATGCGATTTTTAGTTCTCTTTTGCTCTTCTCTTCATCAGTTCCCGCATACGGGTGGCGTGATCCAGCTCCCGCTTGCGGATGCGCAGGCTCTTGGGGGTGCATTCCAGCAGCTCGTCATCGGCCAGGAACTCCAGGCACTGCTCCAGGGAGAGGTTCCGGGGCGGGGTCAGGCGGGTTGCTTCGTCGGAACCGGCGGCACGCATATTGGTCAGCTGCTTGCGCTTGCAGACGTTGACGGTCATATCCTCGTTCCGACTGCAAATGCCGATGACCATACCGGCATATACGGGCACACCTGCACCGATGAACAGACTGCCCCGCTCCTGGGCGGCGGCCAGACCGTAGGCCACGGCTTCGCCAGTTTCGAAAGCGATCAGGGAGCCCGTGAGGCGGCGCTCAATTTCGCCTTTCATGGGGGCGTAGGAGTCCAGCACGGAGGACATGATGCCCTCGCCACGGGTATCGGTGAGGAATTCGTTCCGGTAGCCGAATATGCCACGGGAGGGAACCAAGAATTCCAGACGGTAGCGGCTGCCCATGGGGGTCATGCTCACCAGGTCTGCTTTCCGGCGACCCATTTTCTCAATCACGGAGCCCATGCATTCCTCGGGCACGTCAGCGATCATCCGCTCGATGGGTTCGCATACCTTGCCGTCGATCTCCTTGGTCAGCACACGGGGGGTGGATACGGAGAATTCGAAGCCCTCCCGGCGCATGGTCTCCATCAGAATGGACAGGTGCATTTCGCCACGCCCGGCTACGTTGAATGCATCGGTGCCCTGCTCACGGACGTGGAGGGATACGTCTTTCAGCAGCTCCCGCTCCAACCGATCCCGCAGGTTCCGGGAGGTGACGTACTTGCCCTCTTTACCCGCAAAGGGGGAATCGTTCACGGCGAAGGTCATTTCGATGGTGGGGTCGCTGATTTTTACGAAAGGCAGGGGCTCCACTGCCTCCGGAGCGCACAGGGTACGGCCGATGGTGATATCCGCCATGCCGGACAGGGCGACGATCT
>CAZTYB010000047.1:0-14939 GCA_964617595.1 uncultured Oscillospiraceae bacterium
ACCCGGCTCCGGAGAAACGTCCCCCGTAGATCCCGTCGCTTTCCCTCATGATTTCGTATATCTTTTTCAGCTCATCGCAGCCACACTCGTAATTCTCAATAGAGGATCTGCCACTCTGGAAGACCAAACGGCCATATCCCTCTAGATCTCCCTTGCGCCACAACTCTGCGCCTTTTTCCGCACGGGCAAACTCACTGTAGTAGTGTTCCGATCTGCGCCGCCATGGTTCCGGAAGTCTATCTTTATAAGTTTCAAACACCTCTACGGGCACATTTCTGAGTCGTGTATCTGCAAAGGTTCCATAGTCCATCCCTGCGTAGCCCATCAGGGCATAGGCAGCAGCTTTGCACTCATCCTGGCGCAAATTGTATTTGGAATTGGCTAGGGAACGCTCCAAACCGGAAAAGAGGATCGCTATTTTGTACGGCTTCATGGTTTGCACCATGGGAATGCATTCAAAACTGTCATCCATGGTATCCAAATACAGCAGGTGATCTTTCCTGGAAAGCACCTCACAGGACTGATCCAATTTGCCGCAGTTCACGCCAACGTATCGGTTCTCCGCCGCCTGGGCAGTGAGAATCATTTCCATCGGGGAAAGATGAATATCATTGACCTTACACAAGGCGGACAGAAAGCAGATAATCACCGCCGCAGAGGACGAAATTCCGCCGCTGGGTAGGCTCCCCTCGATCACACCCGATAGGCCGACTTTCAGCTGGTACTTTTCCCCCAGCATCTTCGTTGCGCCACGCAGATGATCCGCCCAGTCCCCCTCCTTGCGTTCGGACACTGCATTCACATGGAACTGTGCCCGTTTGGGAAAATTCAAGGATTGCAGCTCTATCACGCCATTTTGCTTCCCACGGTAGGCCATATGAATTCCCTTGTCGATGGCCAGTCCGTTAATCTTGCCGAATTGGTGATCGATATGTGCACCCAACGGACTGATACGATAGGGGCAGAAAGCCACCGCTTCGGGCGACTTATGGTAGAACTGTTCGTAAACCTGCGTGCATCTCATGGGTCAATCACCTGTCACTCTTATTGGTAAAACACCGCATACCACTGAGCGAATTTCCGCAGACCCTCCCGCAAACTTGTCGTGGGCTTGAATCCAAAATCACGCTCCAGTGCACTGGTATCCGCATAGGTCACTGGCACATCTCCCGGCTGCATGGGCACCAGCTCTTTGTGTGCCTCAAAATCATAATCCTCCGGCAAAACCCCCGCACGAACCAATTCTTCGCTCAGGATCTGCACGAAATCCAGCAGGTTCTCCGGATTCTGATTGCCAATGTTGTAAACTGCATAGGGCGGAATCGGCAGACCATCTTCGCCGTTGCGCTTGTCCGGTGCTTTCTGCATCACACGGGCAACTCCCTCCACAATATCATCCACATAGGTGAAATCCCGCTTGCAGTTGCCGAAATTAAAAATCTGAATTGTCTCGCCTTTCACCAGCTTGTTGGTGAACCCGAAATATGCCATATCCGGGCGACCGGCAGGACCATACACCGTAAAGAACCGCAAGCCGGTGGACGGAATATTATACAGCTTGGAATAAGCGTGAGCCATCAGCTCATTGCTCTTTTTCGTCGCCGCATATAAGCTCACCGGGTTATCCACCTTGTCCTCCGTGCTGTAGGGCACCTTTTTGTTGGAACCATAGACACTGGACGAAGATGCATACACCAGATGCTCCACCGGATAGTGGCGGCAAGCTTCCAGGATATTGAAAAATCCAATCAGATTGGCTTCCACATAAGCATCCGGGTTGGTAATGGAGTAGCGAACGCCAGCCTGAGCCGCAAGGTTTACAACCACGGCAGGCCGATATTTTTCAAACAATCCCATGATCAGTGCCTTGTCAGCAATATTCCCTTTTACAAAGGTAAAGGTTGGATAAGCCGCCAGCTCATTCAGGCGGAAGTCTTTCAAGGCTACATCATAATAATCATTCATATTGTCGATGCCGATAACCGTCACGCCCTGTGCATCGCTGCAAATGTGTTTCACCAGATTGCTACCGATGAATCCAGCAGCTCCCGTAACCAATATCGTTTTGCCATTCAGCTCAACTTTGCTCATTCTTTGTTACTCCATTCTGATTTTTCACGTTGACCTATGATTGCCATCCCGGTTGATCACCACGCAATGGCATCCACTTTGGAACGGATCACACCGACCCGTCTCTTTTCAGCACCACCAGGACGGTTTTCAGCAGGATCTTAATATCCATCCCGATGCTCCAATTCTCGATGTACTGCTTATCCAGCCGGACGACCTCTTCGAAATCGGTAATATCGCTGCGGCCGCTGACCTGCCACATACCGGTGATGCCGGGTTTGATGGCCAGGCGCACACGATGATGGGGCTCGTACAGTGCGGTTTCGGAAATCAGCGGCGGGCGGGTTCCCACGATGGACATTTCGCCTTTCAAAACGTTAAAAAACTGGGGGAACTCATCCAGGCTCGTCCGGCGGATGAAGTCGCCGATACCGGTCTTGTGGGTACCATCGGGCAGAATCTTGTTGCCGATCACCCGGGGATCGAAATCCAGCTTGAACATCTTGCCGTCGCCCAGCTTATTGTCTTTCATCAGTTCCGCCTTACGTGCTTCTGCATCCATATACATACTGCGGAATTTATACATCTTGAAGATTTTTCCGTTTTTGCCCACCCGTTCCTGTGCGAAGAAGATGGGGCCGGGGGAAGCGATATAGGTCATGGGCGCAATAAAAAGGAACAGCACCACCGTCACCAGGCAGCCGGCCAGTCCGCCCACAATATCCACCATTCTCTTCAGCACCAGCTGGAATGAAGTGGCGAAATTGATACTGGTGGTGACAACCACATAATCGCCAACCTTTTCGATGGCCTGGCGCTGCCCGGCAATATTGGTCAGGCCGCCCAGGGTATAGTGCACGGTTACGCCGGTCTGCTTCAGCCGTTCAATGAGCTTGGTGGGATAGGGTGCATCCTCCGGCAATACCAGCAGCACTTCGTCCACCCATGCCTTGCAGATATATTCCGGAACCTTGTCTCCGCCTGACACAACGGGTACGCCGGAAATTTCCTTTTCCACCATTCCCTCCATCAGTGCCACACCGGCGATGGAGTACTGGGCATAGTTATTCTCCTGCATATTCGCAATCACCTGGGGGGCCATTTCAGCGCCGGTGACGATCAGCAATTTCTTTGCGCCGCCCTGCTTCATCTTCTTGCGGATGAAGCGCTTCCACAGTTCCCGTGCCACATAGCTCAGAATCATATAGAAGACGATCGTCAGCACCATGGTCATCCGGGAGAATCGCTCCCCCTGCTGAGTCAGGAAGAGATATGCCAGCGCAAGCATTCCGACGATGAGGCTATGGCGCAGGGTGATCAGGAAATTACGGTAATGCCCCTGGCGGAGCACATTCTTCATGGTTCCGTAGGCAAAAATCACAACCAGGTCGGCCAGCTCCAGGTATAGTCCCATGCTCCTGTACAGTGGGAGGGAATATAACCCGAAACCATGTCCACGGGCTGCATAGGCCAGTATGAACGCCACTTGCAGACAAATCATATCAAGCAGAATAAAGTCGCTGTGTTTCAGCAATTCTGTGGAATCTTTACGGTACATATTCTCTCGTTTTCCCTTCGTCTCAATCAATTCATCCGTGCATATTCCGGCAAAGGAAAGTCACGCTATCGCCAGGGGTGCAAAAAGGCATAAAATCCCCCATATTCACTGCGTGTATTTTACAATAAATGAGCTAGAAAATCAATGTTTAAATACTCCCAAATTACGTGGATGATTATTGGTATTATTGTAGATTTTTATATAATGTGCACAAGCCCCGACTTTTGAGCAAAAAAAAAAAAAAAAAACTGGTTTTTATTCAAAATTCTGTCAAATATCCAACTTTTTCGCTATTTTCTTTCATGGTTTTCAGGTCGCTATGGCTCCATCCCACCATTCCTCCTCAATATTTTTGTCGATTGTACGTTTTTCCCCTGTCGAATTTTCACAAACGATGTCGGCAAATTTCACTTCGCAGAAAGAAGTGCTCCCTGGAGCAGATTTTTTTGGTTCTGCCCCAGGGAGTCTACTGTGTCAGGGTCATTTGCTGGCGGGATAGGAAGCGGGATCGGTTTCGCCGTTGGTTTGGAACATCAGGCGCAACCATCTTTTGGCATTGGCCAACCAGGCATTATCATAATGGTGGAACGGCTGCAAATTGTCATTGGTGCGGTAGTCGCAGGTGGACAGACCGTGACCGCCATAGGGATAAATATGCATCTCATATGGAACTTTATTTGCCGCAAGTGCCTGGGCATAGAGCAGACTGTTCATACTGGGTACGCAGTCATCCTCCGCCGTGTGCCACAAAAATGCCGGGGGCGTATGCGCTGTGACCAGATGATTGCAGGAATATTTCCTGATCTCTTCCTGTGTCCGGCTCTGGGTACCCAGCAGGGCATCGAAGCTGCCATTATGCGCCCAGGCGGGGTCAGCGGTGATCACCGGATAGCACAGGATGGATGCCTGCACCCCCTTGCTCTGGGGGAAGACATTGCGCACTTCCGGGCAATCGAAAGAGGTGGAATAGTGCGCCGCCAGATGCCCACCGGCAGAGAATCCGATGATGGCAACCCGGGAAACATCGCAGTTCCATTGCTCTGCATTTTGATAAATCAGCTCCATGGTTGCCGCAACCTGGATCAGCTGCGTGGGATAGCGATGGGGCGCTACAGAATAATCCAGTACAAATACATGGAACCCCTCCGGCAGGAATTGCAGCGCAATGGGCTCCGCCTCCCGCTGGCTGCAATAGCAGTAGCCGCCGCCGGGACAAACTACCAGGCAGGGGCGCTTCTCGTCCTTTCGCCCCATCTCGATCATATTATCCGACCGGTATACCGTCACCGTAGGGTCGCAACCGTCCTGATTCAGTTCCGGAAAAATTTGGTTTAAATGGATCACTTCGTATTTCATAGCTTCTGTCTCCTTTTCCCTTTCTTATTATCTATGGGCTATCATACACCAGCCGAATTAGAAATGCAATCTTTTTCAAAAAGCTCGGCGCATATTTCTGCATGCTCCGGACAATACTATCTGCGAATCCAAACAAAGGAGGTAAACGTTATGAGCTGTCATGTCAACAAGAGTGTCGAATGCACCGTTCAGGAATGCGCCAACCACTGCTCCAGCGAAAATTACTGCTCTCTGGATAAGATCCTTGTGGGCACCCACGAAACCAATCCCACCATGGATCAGTGCACCGACTGCAAGTCTTTCCGCAGAAAATAATTCCGTAAACGGCCGGGAAAGGGAGCCGACAGGGGTTCCCTTTCCTGCACATTTGTGTTAAAATGGGGATGTTCTTAAAAAAGATTATCTTTGTTTCCATTTCCTTTTGAAAGTGTACATAATTATTTCATAAGTGAGGGTTAACATGATAATCGAATAAAAAACAAGGAGGAATCTCCATGGAAAACAACAAATTCGACTTCTCCGTTGACCCGGCACCGGAAGAGGAACAACATATCTCCCAATCCCTCTCCCCCGCTCCCCAACGGAAATCCCGCAGCGCACTGCGCCGGGTAGTATGCGCCGTGCTGGCGCTAGCTCTCGTCGCCGGAAGCAGCGGCCTGACCTACGCCGTGCTGAACAGCAAATGGGAAGAAAAGGCGCAACTGGATGCCGCCGCCATCAGCCAGATGCAGCAGCTGAACGGGTTACGCACCACCGGCGTAAATGCAGATCACGTCAGTTTCACCACTGCCTCCGATGTGATCCAGACCCCCAGAATGGTTTATGAGAACAATTCCCAGAGCGTTGTGGCCATCTCCAGCGTGATCCAGTCCACGATCTATGGTCAGGTTCGCCAGAGCACCTCCACCGGTTCCGGCTTCATCATCTCCGAAGACGGTTACGTGGTCACCAATTACCATGTGATCGAGGGTGCAACCTCCGTCACCGTGGTAGTTTCCGGCGATATGGAGTACGATGCAGAAGTGGTCGGTTCTGACTCCATGAATGATGTGGCCGTGCTGAAGATCGAGGCCAGCGGCTTGCCCGCCGTGACCCTGGGCAGCAGCGATGATCTGGCCATTGGTGATATGGTTGTCGCCATCGGCAATCCCCTGGGTTCCCTCACCGCTACCCTCACCGTCGGCTACGTCAGCGGTAAGGATCGCCAGGTCACCACGGACAACTCCACCATCAACATGATCCAGACCGATGCCGCCATTAACTCCGGCAACTCCGGCGGCCCGCTGTTCAATATGTACGGCGAAGTGGTGGGTATCACCTCCGCCAAATATTCCGGCACCAGTTCCTCCGGCGCAACCATCGAGGGCATCGGCTTCGCCATCCCCGTGGATGATGTTATGGGCATCATCGGTGACCTGCAAAATTATGGCTATGTTACCGGCGCCTACCTGGGTGTCACCGTCAAGGATACGGATGCCTCCGCCGCCAAGCTCTATGGCATGCCCACCGGTGCATATGTAGAAACCGTTGTAAAAGATGGCAGCGCTGACCGTGCCGGGATCCGACCCAAGGACATCATCATTGCCCTGGGCGATACGGAAGTATCCAGCATCAACGAACTGACCCGCACCCTGCGCCGCTTCAAGGCCGGTGACACCACCACCGTCACCGTGATCCGCTCCGGCGAACGCATCACCCTGGACATCACCCTGGACGAGAAGCCCCAGGATCTGAACACCTCCAGCTCCGGCACCACCACCGACCCCACCATGCCCCAGAACGGGGAATATGAGGAATGGTACAGCTTCTTCTTCGGGGACGGGAAGTAAACCAGTCCATTTTTATTCAAATATCATTCATTATCCCATCCGGGACTGCTATGAAGTGAAAGTTTCATAGCAGTCCCGGTGTTTTTTGTTCCACCGCCTTTTAAAAAAATGTAAAAATTCTACTGTACCACTTGTCAAAAATACATTTCGCTTTTATAATTAATATAAGAATATTTGACACATCCTGCCAATCACTAGAGGAGGTGACCGAAATGAGCTACGAAATGGCTGGCGAGTCCGAAGCGTTCACCGCAATCCGGGAAATGCTGGAGCTGCCGGAAACGATTGCGCTGCTGGAACGCCCCCAGGAAATATCCGGTGAATCGGGTGAAACTCCCTCAGAAAGCCCCTGCATTTACTCCGATGCGTATGTGGACGAGAGTGGCACGTACCATTCGGAGCAAATCACCGGCATCTATGCGGATGCCCTCGGGGTTCCCGGCTTCCGGGAAATTGCAAAAGATTTGGGGGAATGGCAGCAGCAGGAGAAAGAACTGTCCTGCGCAGTCCAGTGCCAGCGAATGGTCATCAACGACCTGACCGGGCTCGACCTGACGGAATCTGCGCTTCGTAAGCAGGGGAAAGAAATGGATCTGTACCAGGATGAGCGTGGAACCTATACGGAGGATGTGGGGAAACTGGCGGAGCATTACGGATTGGAACGGGAGCAATTCGAAGATATGTCCATCCCCGAGCTGATCCGGATGAAGCAGGAGGGAACCAACGTGATTTTGGCCGTGGATGCCCTGCTGCTGGCGCATCCGGAATTGGACAAAATCAGTTCCCCGAATCACGCCGTGGAGGTAATCGGTTTCGACCTGTCCGATTCGGAGCATCCGAAAGTGATCATCAATGACCCGGGCAGAGCCGATGGCAGAGGCGCTGCATATCCCATTGAAATCTTTGAGAAAGCGGCCTGCAAAACAGATGCAAACAGCGGCGAAAAAACGCTGCACTGCGTCACCGCAATCTACGAAAAGGAGGGGATCCCCCTATGACCGGACAGCAGATATACCAGCTGGGCAAAAGCAGCCCGGCAGCCAGGGCCTGCATTCCTCTGGAATTCTCCCCCACGGCTCCCCTGCTCAGCTTTTGCAATGGCTGGATTGCCGAATTCTGGTACTATTTTGCAAATGTGCAAAGCCAATCCCTTTCCGAGCCCCAGTATTACCTTGCGCTGGAATTGCCCTCCGGGCATCCAACCAAGATGCTCCAGCTTCGGGAAACTCCGGCGCATATCGGCAACGCACCGGAGCTGATCACCCAGGAGTATTACAAAAAAATTAACGATTACCTGGCTTTTTGTGCCCACCAGCTAGAAAATCCCATCCCCAGCGGGGAAGTGATTTCCGCCCTACATGAGCAGTGGCTGGCGACACTGCCCGCTGCCCTGCGCCAATGGTTTGACGAAAGCGAGGGAGCCATGCAGCCCCCACAGCCCCATGCCCCCAGTGTTCCCCCGGCTACGCCGGTGCCGGAAGATCCCGTTCACCACTGGAAAAAGGAAATGGCGAAAGCCATCCAGGAGGGAGATCCCCAGGCAGTTCGAAAAGCCCAGCAGGAAATGAAAAAGGCAAATAAAAAACAATAAATTTGAAAAGGAGATTTTATTATGTTTGATCTGGAAAACTTGGACGAAATGCAGGAAAACGAATCCATGGAGCAGCCCGAAGAAAATCAGGAAATCCAGGAAACGGAAGCAGTGAAAGAACTCCCGCAAGAACTGGAGAATCAGGAGCAGCCCAGCGAGGGGAAAGAAAGCCTCGGCTATTCCTCCGAATACTACAAGCACGAAATGGCACGGGCGATCAAAAACGACAACAAAATCGCCTATGAGCACGCAAAAAAGAACTATGCCAACGCAAAGATAAAAGAATCCACCTGACCGGCACCTCTCCCGCGAAAACAGCAAGGAACGGAGCATGAGGAATGAGCGAAAAGAATTACAAGTACCTCCTGAAAGTCGCAATCGATTTCGGAAGCACCAATACCGTCATGGCCTGGCGGGTATATGATATCGGCGAAAACGGAGCTCTCACCATTTCGGAAAAATTGAATCCCATCAATCCGATCAAGCGCATTCCCAGCATTATGATCTTCAGGGAGGATAATCCGGGCAACGAGATGGTGTCCAGGGATATGTACGGCAATGATGCCGAAGCCGTGATCCGTGACAGCAATACACCCCCGGTGGTATGCGACAATTTCAAGCAGTATTTATATACATCCAGCCCGGATTCTGAAGCATACCAAAAAGGCATCTCCCTTTGCACCAGATTCTTTGGCTTCCTCCGGGAGGAATACCGCCAGGAGATCTACAATAAATTCTCCGGCCAGGTGCTCCAGGAGCTGAAAGTCATTCTCTACCTGTCCACCCCTGTCCGTGCCCATCCAACACACCGGACACTGATCAAAACCATGGCAGCGGAAGCGGGCTTTACCCCAGAGAACGGCATCACGGAGGTCAGCACGGAATATGACGAAGCCCGCTGCATCGTTCGCCATGCCATGGACACCCGCAAGGATGATATGAAAAGCGTTCTACAGAAAGCATCCACCCCCGGTGGCGCTCTGCTGCTGTTCGTGGATGTGGGGGGAAGCACCACCGATATCAATCTGCAAAAACTCCTGATCGATCACGATGGGAACCAGGTCATGGACTCCATCTCCTCCTGGCCCAACGCCGATGTCACCTATCCCCTGGGCGGCTGCCAGATCGATCTGGCCATCCGGGACTACATGATTGCCCGGGGCTACGCCAACAGGGAATTCACCCTGGAAAAGTGGGATCACGGGGACGGAAAATTCCGCTTCCGCCGATTTAAAGAGGATAACAACCAGCGTTTGGAAAAAGGACTGCAAATTGACAATCTGGGCATGGTGCGCACGGTCTGCTATGATTACGACGAGGACATTGTCCCCAAAGTAAACTATAAGAACGCCCCAAAAATCGACCGGAGTATTTTTGAGCAGGAAATCTGCGGGGAATACATCGACCATCTGTCCTCGGCAATGCAGGAACTGTTCCGGAATCAGCGGGCGCAGGAAGGGCTGCCCCCCGTTAGCCCCGGGGATGTGGATGCCATTTTCTTGGCCGGTGACGGCAGCCGGCTGTACTTCATTCAGGAAGAACTCACGGGGCATCTGGGCAAGGATCCTGGCTTCACCAAAGTGGCCGCCCAACCGAATCTGCTGTTCTCCAAATGGGATAACCCCTCCCACTGTTGCGCACTGGGTGCGCTGGCCGAGCTTGAGAAAATGGTCTCCTACAACTACTGTATGGATCAATACTTTATCCAGGTACGTATCTATTGCCACGGGAACACCCTGATGCATGAGGTGCGCAAAAATCCCAATCTGCTGAATCCCGAAACAACTTCCTACCCCGTCGAATGCAACGGAAAAGTCAGGAATGAGGAAGCCATCTGTCTGAAAGATGCCACATTCAAATTATTCGAAAAGAATGTGCAGATCCCCGCTGAGGTATTCCTCACCGAAAAAATGGATTACGAGGACAAGGGGCATTTCGCAATCACCTTTCAGATGAC
Organism: uncultured Oscillospiraceae bacterium; assembly: GCA_964617595.1. Lineage (GTDB taxonomy): Bacteria > Bacillota > Clostridia > Oscillospirales > Oscillospiraceae > Faecousia. The sequence continues at coordinate 10,362 of CAZTYB010000047.1, forward strand.
CCTCTTCCGCATGAATGCTTCCGGGGAACAGGAACGGATTGCGCCAACTTACGCCATGACGGACGAACGCACCTGGAAAGCCATTTTCCGTGACCTGTTCCGGGGCTATCAAAAAAGCGAGATTGTCCTGAATCTGAAATGCACCCTCACGGAAGAAAAGCAGTTCGTAACGCAATTCGATGTCAAGAGCAATTCTTTCCGGACAATGCAGCAGAGCTATCAGATCGATATGTAACAGGAGGAAAAAGCATATGGATGTCACTTTCCAGAATAAATACCTGCAAGCGCAGCAGGCGGCATACAAACGCCAGCACCCGGAAGATGCACTTTCCGACAGCTTCTTCCGTGACCTGATGGACGAGCAATTGAGCAGAGGCTATCTGAATCATTTGCCCCCCGCTGAGGATTGGGAAATGGAGCCAGCAGGTCTGCTCGGCGCCTATGGCTGGCTTCGGTTCAGCCGCCTGCCCATTCGCCCCGGGAAGGAAGAGGAAAATACGCTGCTGGAGAGTTGGCAGAGCGTGCTCAGCGCCTGTCATACCATGCAATTGCGGATCGCCTTTGTACTCCTGCGGCGCAAGGGGCAGACGGAAATCTATCTGGGTGCCTGCGCCAGGGACGGGGATACCGGACGTGCGGCGGAACAACTTCGCCAATGCATGGCCATCCATATGCCCGGCGCCGAATTGCTGGCACCCAGGGTGGAGGGGATGCTGGAAGAAAATCTGCAAAATTTCAGCCGCTCCGGCGTTGTGACCGGCATTCCTTCTCTTCGCAGCGATACCAGTGGCATCACTCTGCAAACCCTGGACAAGCTGGCTCGTGGCATCCGCATCGGTCATCAGGACAAGACCTATGCCCTGGTGGTGATGGCCGACCCGGCATCGGATGGGGAGATCGTTGCGCTTCAGCAAACATTCCTCACCCTGAAGAGCGAAATCCATCAATTCATCGGCTGCTCCACCCAGGAGAGCACCGGTACGCACGAGGGTGTGAACTCCGGCTGGAGCCTGAATCTGGGCGCACTGATGGAATGCCTGATCGGTGCCAGTTTGTTGGGCGGAACCGGTTTCAGCAGCGGGAAGAGCAGCAGCTTCAGCACCAGTAGCGGCGTGACCCGGGAATATCGCAATTTCACAGCCAAATATTGCGAAGATCTCATCGATCGCAACATCACCCGTCTGGAGCGTGGGCGAAATCTGGGGTTCTGGCAAACCGGCGTATATGTCCTGTCGGAGGATGATACCACAACGGATTCCGTTCTTGGTATGCTCCGCTCCGTTTACTCCGGCGCAGAATCTTACGTGGAGCCCATTCGGGTATTCAATACCGGCAAAAATGTTTACGTTTCGGACTATGTAAGCCGCCTGCAATTCCTGCCCCTGCCCGGTTCAGATGCGGACAAGAAGAATCTGGGCGAAGCGCTGGGGCTATCCAGCGGCTGGCATATTCTGGGGCGGATGTACGAAAGCTTCACCACCGCCCTGACAACCGAGGAATTGTCCATCGCCAGCAGCCTGCCCCGGCGGGAGGTTCCCGGCCTGCGGATGGTTAAGAATGCGGTTCACTTCGCCAACAATGCCGCCACAAATCCCAAGGATCGGATCCATATGGGTCAATTGGTGGATATGGGCGTGCTCCAGCAGACCCGCTACGGCATCGATCCCCACGCAATGGTGCGCCATATGCTGGTATGCGGCAGTACCGGCACCGGAAAATCCACCACTTGTAAAAAAATCATCAACGGTGTACGCAATTGTGATATCCCCGTTATGATCATCGAGCCAGCCAAGGATGACTATGTCCGCTGGGCCATCGAGCAAAACAAGGCCCTGCCGGATGACCGGAAATTTACCATCATCATGCCCGGTATCAACCAGATTGACGGCACGCAGCCCGCCTCACTGTGGCTGAACCTGTTCCAACCTGCGGCCTGGAAAGATGCGCCGGTCAACCTCGTTCAGCACGCAGAGATGATCGTGACTCTACTCAATGCGTGTCTCCCCAGCGAAGACGTGATCCCTGTCCTCATTGAGGAGGCCGTTCACGAATGCCTGGAGCACGAGGCCGGCTGTAACGGGATCGATCTGACTGAGGTGGATAACCCCCAAATGGATATTTATCCAACATTGCAGGATCTGAAAGAAGCCGGTGACAGGGTAATTGAGCGGAAGACCTACGAAAAGAGAACCAAGGAAAATTTCCGTGAAATTCTCAACACCCGTTTTCACTATCTGATGCGTGGTACCCGGGGCAGTATTTTGGATGTTCCACTCTCTACGGATTACGAGAAACTGTTCAACCGCCCGGTAGTGGTCAACCTGAGCCGTCTGTCCGGTTCCAAGGACAAGAGTCTCATTATGTCCCTCCTGCTGCTGGCATTGCAGGAGTACCGTACCTCCCGCTACCAGTACGATGCGCAGTACCGCACCCGTGCCCAGAAGAACGAGCTTCTGCATCTGGTCGTTGTGGAGGAGGCGCACAATGTGCTGACCAAACCAACCGCCACAACCAGCGGCAATCCCCAGCAGGCCGCTGCGGAGCTGTTCGGCAATATGCTCTCCGAAATCCGTAGCTATGGTCAGGGCATGATGATCGTGGATCAGGTGCCGACACGCCTGATCGATGATGCCCTTAAGAATACAAATTATAAAATTGCCCACCGCATGACTTCACCGGACGATATCAATGTGATGTCCACTGCGATGATGCTCCGCCCCGATCAGGCAGAGGTGATCCCCTCCCTGGAAATCGGCAACGCCATCATATGTGGTGACATGGATGATGCGGCAGCCTGGATCAAGGTTGACCGGAATTGATCGACTTGGGAGGCGTTTTCCGCCTCCTATTTTTTCATTCTTCCAGAGTAATGATATGTAAACCGTTTCAAATTCCACCAAAGCGGGTACACTCCACCCCGGAGGGATCAAGAATGACTGATAAACAATATAGCCGACTGGTAAAGGAAAAGAGCCCAAAATCACCCATTGGCAAGGATTGTCTCCTTGCTTTCGCCATTGGTGGATTCATCTGTCTTCTGGGGCAGGTTCTCATGAACTGGTACCTGACTCTGGGGGCGGAAAAGCAGGATGCCGCCACCTGGGTCTCCATTTCTTTGGTGGGGCTGTCCGCCTTACTAACCGGGTTGAGCCTGTACGATGACATTGCCAAATTTGCCGGTGCAGGAACCCTGGTACCCATCACGGGCTTCGCCAACGCCGTTGCCGCCCCGGCAGTGGAATTCCGGACGGAGGGCATGATCCTGGGTACCGCTGCCAAGATGTTCACCATCGCCGGCCCCGTGATCGTGTACGGTGTCGGCGCAAGCGTGGTGTATGGGGCGGTTTATTGGATTTTCTCTGTTGTCCTTTAAACGTCAGTGCGTAAAACAATACTCGGATATTTTGTACACTGCAAACGCAAAACGGTCAACACGGAAGTAACATTTATTTGCACACGTCTCGTGTGAGGAGCAACCACGTTGAAGCAGATGACCGTGACACAATCCAATTTCAATTCACGCCCCCGTATAGGGGGCGGCTGCAATCGTGCACAAATTAATTCACCGACAACACACAAACATTTTTCGACTTTCTAAAATGAGACTTAACGTCCCCAAAAATCTCCTTGCTTTTTCAAGGGCATTGCGTATAATAGTGGAAGATAGTATGCAAGATAATACGCAAGTTCATGGAGGCGATACGATGCAAGCTTATAAGCCACCCTTTACGATCACAAATGAAATTTTATCCTATGTGTCGTCCATTTCTGAAAAAGTGGGCCGCATAACTGCCACCAGCAACATGGAGGCCAAACCCCATCTTCGTAAGAATAACCGGATCAAATCCATTCATTCCTCCTTGAGAATCGAGGCAAACTCTCTTTCTCTTGGTCAGGTTCGGGATGTGATCAACGGCAAAACGGTTCTGGGCGAACAGAAAGAGATTCAGGAAGTAAAGAATGCTTATGCTGCATATGAAAAACTGGCAGAGATCGATCCATACAGTATTTCGGATTTGAAGAAATACCATGGTATCATGACAAAATATATTGTGGACGAATCCGGAGATTTCCGCCGAGGCGAAGAAGGGGTATTCAACGGTGACCAGTGTATTTTTATGGCACCACCTGCCCAGTTTGTCCATCCGCTTATGGAGGACCTGTTCACATGGATGAAGGAGTCACAGGAGAATGTGCATCCTTTGATCCTCAGCAGCGTCTTTCACTACGAGTTCGTATTTATCCACCCGTTCTCTGACGGTAATGGCAGAATGGCAAGACTGTGGCATACCGCTATTCTTTCAAAATGGAAATCGATTTTTGAGTTTATTCCCATCGAAAGCCAGATCGAGAAATTCCAGGACGAATACTATAAGGCGATTGCACAGTGTCATGTGGATGGTGAGTCTACAGCGTTTATCGCTTTTATGCTGTCGCAGATCGATAAGATTCTGGATGATGTTTCTGTCCAAATCGGCGAGGATAACGATCAGCTTTCGGAGTATGTGAAAAGACTGCTTGCGGTTATGGAATATGACATTCCCTATACCAGCACATCTTTAATGGAGAAGCTGGGTC
>CAZTYB010000048.1:0-14711 GCA_964617595.1 uncultured Oscillospiraceae bacterium
CACAAGAGCGGCATGATCGGCGAAGACCCCCGGGGCATCCCCAATAATCTGATGCCGTTCATCACCCAGACCGCCGTTGGCCGCCGGGAGAAACTCAGTGTCTTCGGCAATGACTACCCCACTCACGACGGCACCGGCGTGCGGGACTACATCCATGTGGTCGATCTGGCCAAGGGGCACGTGGCGGCGGTGAACTACGCCTGCCGGGAGCATGGATGCCAGGTATTCAACCTGGGCACCGGCACGGGCTACAGCGTGCTGGATATGGTGCACACCTTTGAAGAAGTGAACGGTGTCAAGATTCCCTATGAGATCGTTGATCGCCGCCCCGGGGACATCGCCACCTGCTATGCCGACCCCACCAAGAGCCGGGAGAAACTCCATTGGCAGGCGCAGGAGACCCTGGCCGATATGTGCCGGGATTCCTGGAACTGGCAGAAGAAGAATCCCATGGGATTCGATACCGTGACGGAATAAACGCATGAATCCTTCCAATTACACTTCCATTTCTTTCCCCTGCCTGAATCTGGAACTGAACCCAGGCAGGGCAATCCAAATCGGTTCGCTACAGATTCATTATTACGGAGTGGTCATTGCCCTGGGACTGGCGCTAGCCGTGGTCTATGCCAGCCGGCGCTGCCACAATGCGGGGCTGAGCCAGGATGATCTGATGGACGGGGTGCTGTGGATCACGCCCCTGGCCATTGTCTGTGCCCGGATATACTACTGCATCTTTTCCTGGGATGCCTACCGGGATGACCCCATCTCCGTGCTCTATATCTGGGAGGGGGGGCTTGCCATCTATGGCGGCGTGATCGGCGCCGTGATCGGGGTGGCCATTTTCTGCAAGATCAAGAAAGTGAATCTTCTGGCCGTGCTGGATCTGACCATGACGGGGTTCCTGATTGGCCAGAGCATCGGCCGGTGGGGCAATTTCTTCAACCGGGAGGCTTTCGGCGCTCCCACGGAGAGTTTCCTGCGCATGGGGCTGTTCAATTCCGTCACCCGGAATTGGGAATATTACCACCCCACTTTTTTATACGAATCCATTTGGAATGCCCTGGGCTTCCTGCTGCTGAACTGGGCGTACCCCCGGCGGCGGTACGATGGGCAGATCGCCCTCATGTACTGCGTGTGGTACGGCCTGGGGCGGGCATGGATCGAGGGTCTGCGGATGGACAGCCTCTATTGGGGCAATATCCGGGTCAGCCAGGCACTGGCGGCGGCCACGTGCATCATCGCCGCAGGGATCCTGATTTTCCGGCATTTCCACCCCGTAAAGAAACAAATGTCATCTTAGATGAATTTCATCGTAGGAACACCCCTCCCGGGGTGTCCTGACCTAAGTGCGTTGGATGGAATATGTAACGAAACAGAGTGCCCCTTGTCCCCCTCTTTGAGGGGGATGTCATGCGAACAGCATGACAGGGGGAGTGTCGTTCGTTGAATGGTAACAGCTCAAAATTACGGGCGACACTCCCTCAGCCTCACGTTCGTTCGGCAGCTCCGCCCAAGGGCATGGCTTCGCACACCTCTAAGAGGGAGCCAAGGACTCTATCCCATCCCCTTTTCCATTCATCGAACGCCGCCCTCTTAGAGGGGGACAAGGGGCGCTACCGTATTGAACCTTAAGCCGACAACATTGGCTCTCAGATGTAGTCAAGAGATATCTACAAAAAAGAGGAGATCAAATGAAACGTCAGGATTATATCACCTGGGACGAATATTTCATGGGCATCGCCATGCTGGCGGCCAAGCGGAGCAAGGACCCCAATACCCAGGTAGGGGCGTGCATCGTGTCCAAGGATAATATCATCATCTCCACCGGCTACAACGGGATGCCCACCGGATGCAGCGACGATGAATACCCCTGGGAGCGGGAGGGGGAGGCCACCAAGTACCCCTATGTGGTGCACGCAGAGCTGAACGCCATCCTCAATGCCAATGGCCGTGACCTGCGGGGCAGCCGCATCTATGTGGCGCTGTTCCCCTGCAACGAGTGCGCCAAGGCCATTATCCAGAGCGGGGTGAAAGAGGTGCTGTACCTGTCGGACAAGTATAACGACACCATGCTCAATCTGGCTTCCAAGCGGATGCTCCAATCCGCCGGGGTGAAATTCACCCAGCTGAAGCTGAACCGGGAGCAGATCGTCCTGAATTTCATCCCGGAAGAAGATATCCCATTCAACGCACACGGATAAAACTGCAAAATGAGGGAGGCGAAACGCCTCCCCTACGGGCTTGATTTTAGCGTTATGTAAAAAAACACCCCAAATAATCACTTTTTAATCCCCAAAAGAGACACGGAGGACAATTCATGCGCTTTGTATTCGGAAAACAGGAGCTCCGCACCATCGAGCGGAGCCAGGAGAGCTGCTTCCTGCTCACCAACGGGCTGGGGGGCTACGCCTCCCTCACGGCGGCCTATTCCGCCAACCGGTGTGACCAGGGGTTGCTGATCGCAGCGGTTAGAGCCCCCAACGAGCGGCTGACCATGGTGCACCGCATGAGCGAAAAGCTGCAACTGGATGGGCAGGAATACTGGCTCAGCACCCAGGAATTTGCCGACGGCACCCCCACGGAGGATGGGTTCCGGAATCTCAGCTTCTTCGCCTATGAGAATGTGCCCCATTGGCGCTATCATATCGGCGGCGTGCGGGTGACACGCACCATGGCCATGACCTATGGCCAGAATACCACCGCCGTCATTTACAAGGTGGAGAATCAGTCCAGCGCTCCCTGCACCCTTACGGTGGAGCCTTTCGTGAAATTCGCCCCCAAGGAGGATGCCCTGCGCACGGCGCCGGACATCTCCTACTCCGGTGGAAAGATCACCTGCGGCGGCCACACCCTGCACATCGCCACCAATGCCACTTTGGCCGCCACGGATGTGCGTACCCAGTGGCTGTCCTACCCGGAGGATGCCAAGGATGGCCGCCCCTCCCGGGGCTTGACTTCCTCCGCCTGCGTGGCGGAAGTGAGGGTGGAGCCGGGGGAAACAAAGGATTTCTACCTGATTTTCTCCAATCGCCGCCAATTCCTGACGGTGGACGAGATCCTCACCTCCCAACTGCGCCATCAGGGGGAGCTGGAGAGCCGTGCGGGCTTCCGTGACCCGGTTGCCCGGCAGCTGGCGGTGAGCGCCGATGCGTATGTTGCCCGGCGGGCTTCCACCAATGGCATGACCATTCTGGCGGGTTACCCCCTGTTCAGCGACTGGGGGCGGGATACCATGATCGCCCTCACCGGCTGCACATTGGCCACCGGGCGATTCGTGGATGCGGCCAGCATCCTGCGCACCTTCCTGGCCTACGAAAAGGACGGGCTGGTGCCCAACCTCTTCCCGGAGGGGGGGCAGGACCCCATGTACAATACGGTGGATGCGGCGCTGCTGCTGATCGATGCCGTGTGGCAATTCGTCCGGCGCAGCGGCAACTGGGATTTCGTCCGGGAGGCTTACCCCACCATGGAGCGGATCATTGCCGCCTATCGCCGGGGCACCCACCATGCCATTTTCATGGATGAGGACGGCCTCATCCACGCCGGTCAGGGGCAGGATCAGGTGACCTGGATGGACGTATGCGTTGACGGCATCCTCCCCACCCCCCGCCACGGCAAGCCCGTGGAGGTGAACGCCTACTGGTACAATGCCCTGAAGATCATGGAGGCATTCGCCGAAAAGCTGGAGCTGGACGGCAAGGACTATGCTTCCCTTGCGGAAAAGGTGCGCAATTCTTTCATTGAAAAATTCTATATGCCGGACAAGGGTTACCTGCGTGACGTGATTTCCGGCACCGATGCAGACGAGCAGCTGCGGTGCAATCAGATTTGGGCGCTGAGCCTGCCCTTTACCATGCTCACCCATGAGCAGGAATGCAATGTCCTCCACGCCGTGGAGCAGAATCTGTTCACCCCCTGCGGCCTGCGAACATTGGCGCCCAGCGACCCGGAATTCAAGGGATTCTACGGCGGGGCACAGGTGGTGCGGGATATGGCCTACCACCAGGGAACCGCCTGGGTATTCCCCCTGGGGGCGTTCTACCTTGCCTATCTGAAAGTCCGGGGCAACACACCGGAGGCCAAGGCGGATGTCCGCTCCCAGCTGGCGGCGCTGGAACCCATGCTCCGGGAGGGGTGCGTGGGGCACCTGCCCGAAATCTACGACGGGGAGAACCCCGGCACCGGCAAGGGCTGCTTCGCCCAGGCATGGAGCGTGGGCGAAATGCTCCGGGTTTACGAAGCCATTGATAAAAACGCCTAAGGAGGCCAATCTTATGAGTGAACTTTTACTGGACAAATCCAAATGGGGCTGGTGGCAGAGCGCCGTATTCTACCAGATTTACCCCAAAAGCTTCCAGGATACCACCGGCAGCGGCATCGGTGACCTGCGGGGCGTGATCAACCGGCTGGACTATCTGGAGAAATTGGGCATCAACGCCATCTGGCTCTCCCCGGTCTTCGCCTCCCCCCAGGTGGACAACGGCTATGACGTATCCGATTACTGCGCCATCGACCCCATGTTCGGCACGTTGGAAGATATGGACGAGCTGATCGCTGAGGGGAAGAAGCGGAATATCTCCATCATCCTGGATCTGGTTCTGAATCATTGCTCCAATCAGCACCGCTGGTTCCAGGAGGCGCTGAAAGGGAAAGAGAACCCCTATCACGATTATTTTATCTGGCGTGACGGGGACGGCACAGCCTATCCCAATGATATGGGCTCCGTCTTCGGCGGCCCCGCCTGGACCTATGTACCGGAACTGGGGCAATACTATTTCCACCAGTTCGCCCCGGAGCAGCCCGACCTGAACTGGGAGAATGAGAAAGTGCGCCAGGGACTCTATAAGGACATCCGCTTCTGGGTGGAGCGGGGGGTGGAGGGCTTCCGGCTGGATGTCATCGACCAAATCGGCAAGGATGCGGACAAGAAGATCACCGCCAATGGCCCCCGGCTCCACGAATTCCTCCGGGAGCTGTCCGCCGAGGCATTCAAGGAACCCGGCCTCGTCACCGTGGGGGAAGCCTGGGGCGCCGATGTGGAGCGGGCGAAATTGTACAGCGCCCCGGATGCATCGGAGCTGTCTATGGTGTTCCAGTTCCAGCATATCTGCCTGGATCAGAAAGCGGGGACATCCAAATGGGATATCAGCCCCCTGTATCTGCCTGACCTCAAAAAATGCCTCGCCCATTGGCAGAATGGCCTCCACGGCAAGGGATGGAACAGCCTCTTCTTCAACAATCATGACCTGCCCCGCATCGTCTCCCGCTGGGGTGACGATGGGCTCTACCGGGAGCGCTCCGCCATGATGCTGGGCACCATGCTCCACGGCATGGAGGGCACCCCCTATATCTATCAGGGGGAGGAGCTGGGCATGACCAATTGCCGGATGGAATTGAATCAATACAAAGATTTGGAAATTTTCAATTATTATAACGAGCAGATTGAAAAGGGACGTGACCCCCAGGAAATCATGGACGTGATCTACGCCCGTTGCCGGGACAATGCCCGCACCCCCATGCAGTGGGACGACAGCCCCAACGCCGGTTTCACCACCGGCACCCCCTGGATGCCCGTGAATGAAAATTACCGGCAAATCAACGCCGCTCAGGCTCTGGCCGATCCCAATTCCGTATTCTATTACTATCAGGAGCTCATTCGCCTACGCAAAGTGACCCCCGTCATCCGCCGGGGTGACTTCCGCCTGGTGGAGGAGGATAACGAGCAGGTCTTCGCCTATGTCCGCAGCGATGGAGAGAATCAGCTGCTGGTGGTGTGCAATTTCACCGGCGAAACCGTCCGCTTCCCCATTCCCACTGAATTTGCCGCCGGAAAGATGCTCCTTTCCAATGTGGATCACCTCCCTGGCGATACCCTGGCGCCATATGAGGCTTATATGATCCTGATCTGAAATTGCACCATAGAATAGACACAAAAAAGGGAGGCGGAACGCCTCCCTTACTGTCACAATTTTGGTGCAATCTTATGTTAACGTCCGTAGGGGACGGGTCTCCCGTCCCTCTTGCGTAGGCTTACCGAAAACGTAACCGTTCAAGGGAGGCGAAACGCCTCCCCTACAGTGCCGATTTCGGTGCAATCTTATGTTAATGTCCGTAGGGGACGGGTTTCCCGTCCCTCTTGCATAGGCTTACCGAAAACGTAACCGTTCAAGGGAGGCGAAACGCCTCCCCTACAGTGCCGATTTCGGTGCAATCTTATGTTAATGTCCGTAGGGGACGGGTTTCCCGTCCCTCTTGCATAGGCTTACCGAAAACATACCGCCCAAGGGAGGCGAAACGCCTCCCCTACGGTGACGATTTTGGCTTAATCTAAAAATAAATGTCCCTCTTGACTACACAAAATCGCAAAACATCACTAAAAAAGGAGAAAATGGAAAATGCTGAACCAAATGGCCTATGAATTGGGGACCAATCGCTCCTGCATCCGGGAACTGTTCGAATATGGCCGCAGCAGAGCGGCCATCGTTGGGGAGGAGAACGTATTTGACTATTCCCTGGGCAATCCCTCCATCCCCTCCCCGCCCCAGGTGGACGAGGCGGTGCGCCAGATTCTGGCGGATACCCCCAGCTTGCAGGTGCACGGCTATACCAGCGCCGTGGGGGATCTTGCCACCCGTCAGGCCATTGCCGATGACCTGAACCGGCGCTATGGTTCCAGCTGCCGGGGGGAGGATTTCTTTCTGGGCTGTGGCGCAGCGCCGGAATTGACGGCGGTGTTCTGTGCCCTGGCCGTCCCCGGGGGTGAGGTACTGGCCATCGCTCCGTTCTTCCCGGAGTACCGCCCCTTTGCCCAGTCCGCGGGGCTAATTTTCCGGGTGGTTCCCCCGGATGTGCCCGGGTTCCAGATTCGGTTGGATGCGGTGGATGCTATGCTCACCCACAATACCCAGGCCGTGATCATCAATTCCCCCAATAACCCCTCCGGTGTGGTTTATACCCGCAGCACGCTGGAGCAGCTGGGGACGCTGCTGAAGCGGCGGAGCCAGGAATTCGGCCATCCCATCTATCTGATCTCCGACGAACCCTACCGGGAGCTGGCCTACGGGGTGGAGGTGCCTTTCGTGCCCCTGATCTACCCGGATACCATCGTCTGCTATTCTTACTCCAAGTCGCTTTCTCTACCTGGAGAGCGAATTGGTTACGTTTATATTCCCCGGGAAGCCCAGGACAGCGCCGCCCTCTACGCCGCCGTGGCCGGTGCCGCCCGGAGCATGGGGCACGTCTGCGCCCCCAGTTTGTGGCAGAAAGTCATCGCCCGCTGCGTTAATCTGCGCCCCGACCTGGAAGCCTATGACCGGAACCGCCGGGCGCTTTACCAGGGGCTGACGGAAATGGGCTATGAAATGGCCAAGCCCGATGGGGCATTCTACCTCTTTGTCAAAGCCCCCGGAGGGGATGCCAATGCGTTCTCCGAAAAGGCGAAAGCCCATGACCTGCTCCTGGTGCCCGGGGACGGGTTCGGGTGCCCGGGGTATTTCCGCATCTGCTACTGTGTCAGTCATGAAATGATCCTGGCCAGTTTGCCCGTTTTCCGGGAATTGATTCAGCCGTAAAGATTCATCGGGTATTGTCGGATTTCGCTTCTTTAAAAATTCTCCCCCTTGTCATTTTTTAAAATCATGGTACAATAGAATCATATCAAACCGGCGGGAGAACCGCTTTTGAATGAGGTCATTCTATGAAAAAAATGCTTTTTATTATGAATCCCTATTCCGGCAAACGCCGGGCGAATAAATATCTTGCGGAGATTCTGGAGATTTTCAACCGGGCAGACTACCGGGTGACGGTACATATGACCGCCGGTACCGGGGATGCCACCCGGGTCGCCCAGGAATGGGCACCGGAAATGGATATCGTCGTCTGCTGCGGCGGGGACGGAACCTTTAACGAGACCGTGGCCGGGATCCTGCAATCCGGGGCGAACGTGCCCGTGGGGTATATCCCCGCCGGTTCCACCAACGATTTCGCCGCCAGTTTGGGCATCCCCACCGACCCGGTGGAGGCGGCACGGGAGATCGTGGAGGGGGAACCCATCGCCTATGATGCGGGCAGCTTCGGGGGGCGATTCTTCTCTTACGTTGCCTCTTTCGGTGCTTTCACCAAAACCAGCTACACCACTCCCCAGTCCATTAAGAATTCCCTGGGGCATACCGCCTATGTCCTCAGCGGCATCTCAGAGCTGTCCCAGATCCGTTCGGAGCACGTGCGCATGGAGATCGACGGGGAACCCATCGAGGATGATTTTCTCTTCGGCGCCATCTGCAATTCCACCTCCGTTGGGGGCATCCTGACCCTGGATCCGAAGCAGGTGGATATGGCCGACGGGAAATTGGAGATACTGCTGGTGCGCTCCCCCCGGAGCCTCATCGAGCTGGCGGAATGCATCGCCGCCGTCCAGAGCCAGCAATATAACCGCTGCGCCATGATCACGTTCCGCTCCGGCAGCGAAATCCGGATCGCCGCCAGCGCCGATATGCCCTGGACCCTGGACGGGGAGCGAGAGGACGGCCACGAGCAGGTGACCGTAACCAATAACCATCTGGCCTATCGCCTGATGCAAAAGCGAAAGGGTTGAGCCGAGATGCATAATTCCACCCTCTGTTACATTGTCAAAGACGGCAAGGTACTGATGCTCCACCGGGTAAAGAAGCAAAACGATATCAATCACGACAAATGGATCGGCATCGGCGGCAAATTCGAACCGGAGGAATCCCCGGATGAATGCCTCCTCCGGGAAGCCAAGGAAGAAACCGGCCTCACCCTCACCTCCTGGCGGTGCCGGGGGGTGGTCACGTTCCTCAGTGAGGGGGGCGAGGGGGAATATATGTACCTGTTCACCGCCGACGATTTCACCGGGGAATTGACCCAATGCGACGAGGGGGACTTGCAGTGGGTGAGTATGGAATTTCTGGACGAATTGCCCAAATGGGAGGGGGATAAAATCTTCCTGGATCTGTTGTGGCGCAATGCCCCGTTCTTCCTCCTCACCCTGCGCTACCGGGGCGACCGGTTGACCGAGGCCATCCTGAACGGCGAGAAGATTCGATAAAATCACCACCGATCGTGCCCGTAGGGGAGGCGTTCCGCCTCCCTTGAACGGTTATGTTTTCGGTAAGCCCACGCAAGAGGGACGGGGAACCCGTCCCCTACGGACGTTAACATAAGATTGCACCAAAATTGTGGCGCTGCCTAGGGTAGGCAGCGCCACAATTTCCAAGGGGGGATTCTTTATTCCGCGTTACGCAGTTTACGCTCCTCTTCCAGGTCCGATTGGGAGATGGGGCGGTCGCGGTAGTAGAATTGCTCATCACGCTCATCGATCATGCGGATGACTTTGCAGGGATTTCCGGCGGCGATACAGTTGGCGGGGATATCCTTAGTAACCACGCTGCCTGCACCGATCACCGTGTTCTCCCCGATGGTCACGCCGGGGCAGATAACGGAATTGGCACCGATCCAGCAGTTATTGCCGATGGTCACATGGTCGCAGTACATATACTCTCGCATCTTGGGGTTGATGGGGTGGCCGACGGTGGCGATGGTCACGGCGGGGCCGAACATGACCGCATCGCCAATGGTGATCTTGCCATCATCAATAAAGCTGCAATTGACATTGATATAGGTGCCCTTGCCAAGGGAGATGTGACGGCCATAGCAGAAATAGAAAGGCGGCTCGATCCAGGCATCGCAGGGCTTGCCGAAAATTTCACCCAGCAGTTTTACCCGCCCCTCGAAATCCTCCGGCGCCAGATCGTTCAGCTTCTTCATTCTCTGCTTGGCTTCCAGCCGCTCCTGGGGCATCCCCTCACACATATCAGTGAAGAGTTTGCCGGACATAATGCGCTCATGCATGGTCATTGGATGGTTCCTCCTGTTTCCGGGTCAGGTCGTTGACCCATTTATATTTTTTATAGTGGCGGTAAACCGCCGGGAGTTTCACAAATTCGTCCAGATTGATGAGGATATAAACCACCATCACCGGCCACTTGAATACGAATGCTGCCAGCAGCCCCGCCGGAACGGTGATGCACCAAAGGGTGACGGCATCGCAGAGGAAGCCGAATTTCGAGTCCCCGCCGGCGGTAAAGATGCCGCCGATGACGGTGCTGTTGATGGATTTCCCGATGCAGTAAACGCTGCAAACCACGATCATCCATTTTAAATATTCCTGCGCCTGCTCTGTCAGGTTCACCAGATGCAGGATCACCGGGCTCAGCAGCAGGAGCACCAGTCCCGTAGCTGCACCGCTGAGGATGGCCAGTTTCGCCACTTGATCCCCATATTGCCGGGCACGTTCCAGATTTCCCGCCCCCAGTTCGTTGCCGATGAGGATGCCGCCACCGGCACCAATGCCCATGCACAGGCAGATCAGCAGATTCTTGGCAATGCCCGCAATGGAGTTGGCCGCCACGGCATCGGCGCCCATGTGCCCCAGGATCACGCTGCCCATGGTGAAGCCCACGCCCCAGACGATCTCATTGCCCAGCACGGGAGTGACGTATTTCCAGAAAGTGCGGCTCAAATCTTTCTCCCAATGGAGGAAATAACCCAGACGCAATTTGATGCTCCCCTGGGACAGGGAATCCGCCCACGCCCAAACCAGCTCCACCAGCCGGGCGATCACCGTGGCAACGGCTGCACCGGCCACACCCATCTCCGGCAACCCGAACAGGCCGAAAATCAGCAGAGCATTCAGCACAATGTTCAGCACCACGCAGACGGAGCTGATCAGGGAACTGCGGGAAGCCCGGCCGCAATTCTTCATCACGCACAGATAAATCTGGGATACCCCGCACAGCAGATAGGACAGACTGACCCACCGGAGATAGTTTGCCCCGTGGCTAATCAAATTGCCGTCCGGGGTAAAAATGCCCATGATCTTCTCCGGGCACACCAGTGCTCCCAGGGTGAACAGCAGCGCCACGGGCAGAGTGAAACCCATGACCATGGCAAAGATTTTCTCAACGGTAACGGGGTCTTTCTTCCCCCAATACTGGGCGGCGAACATACTGGTGCCGATGGTCATGGTGGCCAGATACAGCCCCAGCACAAACTGCACCTGCCCCGCCAGGGATACCGCCGACATGGCATCCTGGCTCAGGGAGCCGAGCATCACCGCATCCGATGCACTCACCACCGCCAGCATCAGCTGCTGGAATGCGATGGGGAACATCAGCTTGCGCAGACTGGCATTGAATTCCTTTTTGTCCCCGGGATCCATTCTCTTCATGGTGCATCCCCCTTGCTTTCCTGTATTTTTCTGCTATTATAATAGTACAGAAAATTCTTTTCCGCATTCGGATTTGAATATGTTTTTATAACAATCGTACACTTTGGAGGAAGCCATGAATCTAACAGTCTTGCAGGACAGCTCGGAACAGATTCACTATCAGGATGCGGCCATCCCCCTGTATGTCCGGCGGGGGAATCTGCGCTCCATGAGCAATATGGCCGCCCTGTGCCACTGGCACGAGGATGTGGAGCTGCTGCTCCCCTTGCAGGGGCACCTGTGCTACAGTGTCAACGGCGCCCATGTGGAGATCGCCCAGGGCAGCGCCATTTTCGTCAATTCCCGCCAGATGCATTTCGGTTACAGCGCCGACGGCACCGATTGCGACTATATCTGCATCACTTTCCGCCCGGAGCTCCTCTGCGCCAACGAGGCGCTGAGCCGCCGGTTCATCCTGCCCATCGTCTCCGCCTGCGCCCCCTATGTCCTGCTGGAGCGGGGGAGGGATGAGGAATTGCTGAATCTGATTTTGCAATTGGATTCCCTTTATCAGCATCAACCTGAGGGATTCCAGCTGCTGGCCGTTGCAAAGGTAATGGAATTGTGGCAGGGGCTTTACGTCCGGATGCGGGGGCAGATCGATGCCTCCGCCGATACCAATACCGAGATCTCCATCGTCCGGCAGATGCTGGAGCATATCCGCACCAATTACACCGGCTCCGTGACCCTGGCCTCCATCGCTGGGGCAGCGGGGGTATGCCGCACCCGCTGCTGCCAGATCTTCAAACGGAATCTGGGCATGACCCCCAACGATTATCTCAATTCCCTGCGGCTGGAAAAGAGCATGGAATTGCTGAAAGGCACCTCCCTCTCCATTACGGAGATCGCCTCCGCCTGCGGTTACGCCAGTTCCAGCTATTTCGCCGAGCGCTTCACCCGGGAAAAAGGCTGTACCCCCACCCAGTACCGTAAAGGAATAACCAATATGCGTTGAATGGGAACGGGCAATGTGACAGAGTCCTTGGCTCCCTCTCAGAGGTGTGCGAAGCCATGCCTTTAGGCTGAGCTGGCAAAATCGGCTCTTCGGAACCGATTTTGTCTGAGGGAGTGACACTGGTAATTTTGAGTTGTTGCCAATCAACAAACGACACTCCCCCCGTCATGCTGTTCGCATGACACCCCCCTCAGTGAGGGGGGCAAGGGGGCACTCTATTCCATTCCTCTTAACCATCCAACGCACCCAGTCCACGGACACCCGGGGACGGGTGTCCCTACGGGCATAAATTGAACCTTATGCAAGAGGGACGGGAAACCCGTCCCCTACGGACGTTAACATTAGATTATGCCAAAATCGGCACCGTAGGGGAGGCGTCTCGCCTCCCTTGGGCGGTGCGTTTTCGGTAAACTTATTAAGAGGGACGGGAGAGTAAGTCCCCTACAGTCATTTTCTCGCTTACATCAAAAGGGCACCCGGTGGGTGCCCTTTTAGCGTACAATCATTACATTTACAATCCCTGGCGGGCCTGGACGGCCAGCTGGTCGCAGCGGTTATTTTTGGGGTTATCGGCGTGGCCTTTGACCCAATGGTAATGGAGGGTATGCTTACTGACGAGACTCAAGAGCTGCTCCCACAGGTCGGGGTTCAGAGCGGGCTTCTTGTCGCTTTTCACCCAGCCCCGCTTCTTCCAGCCCCATGCCCAGCCCTTTTCCAGGGCATCGATGACGTATTTGGAATCGGAGAACAATTCCACAATGCAGGGCTCTTTCAGCGCTTCCAATCCCCGGATGACGGCGGTCAGCTCCATGCGGTTATTGGTTGTGTTCTTTTCCCCGCCGGACAGCTCTTTCTCGTGGCCGCCATACGCCAGGATGCAACCCCAGCCCCCGGTGCGGGGATTGCCGGCCCAGGCGCCGTCGGTATAAAGGGTCACGGTTTTCATGCTTCGGGCTGCTCCTGAATTTCGGATGCTTCTTCCTGCTCACTGGGCACGCATTCCAGACTGACGAGCTTGTTGCCCTCCTCAATGCGCATGATGATCACGCCCTGAACATCCCGCTTATAGACATTGATGGAATCGGCGGGAACCCGGATGATCACACCGCCATTCTCGATGAGCATCACGTCGTCCGTATCCCCAACCACCACGCATCCGGCCACATTGCCGGTTTTGGGGGTGATATTGTAATTCTTCAGTCCCTTGCCGCCCCGGCTCTGGGGGATGCGGGTGCCCTCGGGGCCGGTGCGCAGGTATTCCGGCAGCTCCGTGCGCTTGCCGAAGCCGTTCTCCGTAACGGTCAGGAGGGTCTTGCCCTCTTCCCATTTCTGGGCGCCCACCACGAAATCCCCGTCGCTGAGGCTGATGCCCCGAACGCCCATGGATTCCCGCCCGGTGCAGCGCACGTCCGTCTCGTTGAAGCAGATGGCCATACCCTGAGAGGTGGCGAGGATGATATTATCATTGCCGGTGGTGCGCAGGACGTTGATCAGATGGTCATTCTCGTCCAATGTAATTGCCCGGATGCCGCTGCGGCGATTGGTTTTCAGCGCCAGGAAAGGCAGGCGCTTGACCGTACCGTTGCGGGTGGCCATGACCAGGAATTCGTTATCGTCAAATTCTCTCGTGACCACCATGGCGGTAACTTTCTCCTCCGGCTCCAGGGGCAGCACATTGACCATGGCGGTGCCCCGGGCGGTGCGCCCGGCCTCGGGAATCTGGTAGCCCTTGCGGTGGTGCACTTTGCCAATATCGGTGAAGAAGAGGATATGGTCATGGGTGGAGGCGATGTTGATGGACTTCACATAGTCCTCCTCTTTCAGGTTCTGGGCATTCACGCCCCGGCCGCCCCGGCTCTGGGTGCGGTAGATGTCCACGGGCATCCGCTTGATATAGCCCTGGCTACTGAGGGTGAAAGCGCAGACCTCTTCCTCGATCAGATCCTCGATATCCAGTTCATCTTCGATCTCCTGGATCTCAGTCTTCCGCTTGTCGCCGAATTTATCCCGAATTTCCGTCAATTCCTGGCGCAGGACGGCTTTCATCTTCTCCGAGTCAGCCAGCAATTCATTATAATATTCAATTTTTGCTTCCAGCTCTTTGTATTCCGCTTCCAGCTTCTCCCGGTTCAGTCCCTGCAAGGCGATCAGGCGCATATCGCAGATGGCCTGCGCTTGGACATCGTCCAGGTTGAACCGCTCCATGAGCCTTGCCTTGGCATTATCATAGCTGGAGCGAATGATATGGATGACTTCGTCAATATTGTCCTGGGCAATGAGCAGACCTTCCAGCAGATGTGCCCGCTCCTGGGCTTTGCGCAGGTCGTACTGGGTGCGGCGGGTCAGGACTTCCGTCTGGTGGGTCAGGTATTCGTCCAGAATCTGCCGCAGGGAGAGGATCTTCGGCTGCTTCTGGTCATCCACCAGAGCCAGCATGATGATGCTGAAATTGGACTGCACCCCAGTCTG
>CAZTYB010000049.1:0-14701 GCA_964617595.1 uncultured Oscillospiraceae bacterium
CCCTCTCAGAGGTGTGCGAAGCCATGCCTTTAGGCTGAGCTGTCAAAATCGGTTCTTCGGAACCGATTTTGACTGAGGGAGTGGCGTTGGTATTTTTGAGCTGTTATCGTTCAACGAACGACACTCCCCCCGTCATGCTATTCGCATGACACCCCCCTCAGCGAGGGGGGCAAGGGGATGCTACCATGTCGAACCTTAAGTTGATGACGTTGCAGCAAGGGGGAGCCAGGGGGGCGCTGAGTTTTAACTAAACGGCGTGACCCTCCCGGCGGATAACTTCCAGCACTTCGTCCACGTATTTTTCGCAGGTGTCGTGATCTTCCGCTTCTACCATTACCCGGATCACCGGCTCGGTGCCGGATTCCCGCACCAGGATGCGGCCGGTGTCACCCAGTTTGGCGGCCACGTCAGCCACGGCGGCCTGCACGGCGGCATCCTCCTGGGCATTGGTCTTGTTGGCCACCCGGATGTTCTTCAGCACCTGGGGGTAGAACGTGAATCCCCGGCACAGTTCGCTCAGGGACTGCTTCTTCGCCATCATCACTTCCATGACCATCAAACTGGTGAGGATCCCGTCCCCGGTGGAGGCGTGCTTGGAGAAGATGATGTGCCCGCTCTGCTCACCGCCCAGGCGGTTGCCGTTGAGCATCATGTGCTCGTAGACGTATTTGTCCCCCACCTTGGTCTTGGCGTATTCGATGCCCAGCTCGTCAAAAGCTTTGTACAGGCCAAAATTGCTCATCACGGTGGTGACTACGGTGTTGCCCGGGAGCAAACCCCGCTCTTTCATATATTTGCCGCAGATGTACAGAATATGGTCGCCGGTAACGATGTTGCCAAGCTCATCCACGCAGAGGCACCGGTCGGCATCCCCGTCAAAGGCGAAGCCCACATCCAGCCCATTTTCTACAACGTGCTTTTGCAGCACTTCAATATGGGTGGAACCGGCATCCTTGTTGATATTATAGCCGTCCGGATCCGCATTGATCACGTAAGTTTTGGCGCCCAGGGCATCGAATACGGATTTGGCAATGTTCCAGGAGCTGCCGTTGGCGCAGTCCAGGCCGATTTTCTTCCCCTTGAACGAGTACATTCCCAAACTGATCAGGTAGCCTACATAACGGTTGCGCCCGGAAACATAGTCCACCGTCCGGCCAATGCGATCCCGCTTGGCCAGGGGCAACTCCTCCCAGTGGCGGTCGAATGCAAATAGATTGCCGTCCAGGTACGCCTCCACCAGTCGGATGACGGATTCGTCCATCTTCTCCCCGGAGCCGTTGATGAGCTTGATGCCATTGTCGTAATAGGGATTGTGGCTGGCGGAGATCATAATGCCGCAGTCGAAATTGTCCGTCCGTGCCACATAGGCAACGGAGGGGGTGGTGGTGACGTGGAGCAGATATGCATCCGCCCCGGAGGCCACCAGGCCGCCCACCAGAGAATATTCAAACATATAGCTGGAACGGCGGGTATCCTTGCCGATGATGATGCGGGCGGGCTCGTCGCTGCCGCCCCGGTGCTTCAGCTGGCAGAAATACCACCCCAGGAAGCGGCCAACTTTAAAAGCGTGATCCGCCGTCAGGGTGCAGTTGGCTTCCCCACGGAAGCCGTCGGTTCCGAAATATTTTCCCATAGTGCGCTCCTTTACTCGTGCTTCGGGGCGATGATGCCGCCGGTTTTCCAGATGCTGTTTTCGGGAACGACCCCCCGGACACAGGATGTGGGGTAAATATTGCTGTGGCGGCCGATGACCGTTCCCGGATTCAGCACACTGTTGCATCCCACTTCTACGAAATCCCCCAGCATGGCGCCGCATTTCTTCAGCCCCGTGGGAAATTGGTCTTCGGCGGATTTGATCACGACCAATGTTTTGTCGGATTTCACGTTGGAGGTCAGGCTCCCGGCACCCATATGGGATTTATACCCCAGGATGCTGTCGCCCACATAATTATAGTGGGGCACCTGCACATTGTCGAACAGGATGACATTTTTCAGTTCCACGGAGTTGCCCACCACGCAGTTTTCGCCCACCAGGGCGCTGCCCCGGATGAAAGCGCAGTGGCGCACTTCCGTCCCCGCACCGATGATGCAGGGGCTGCCCAAGGCTGCCGTGGGTGCCACGGTGGCGCTGCGGTGCACCCAAACCTGGGGGGAAACTTCCGTGTATTCCTCCCCCAGTTGCGCCCCCAGGGAGAGGATCAGCTCTTTGATTCCTTTCAGCGCCTCCCAGGGATAGGTGAACTGATTCAGATAATCCTTTGCCAGCGTATGGCTCAGGTCATATAGCGATTGAATATTGATCATCATTACGCTCCTTTCGGAAATCGTATGCGGCATAGCGCCACAAAGTTCAGGGTAACTATACACCTCGGGAAAAAACTTGTCAATGAAAAAATCTGCAATTTACCAAAATAAATTATTTCTGTACCAATTTCGTTGCTTTATTCCAACGTGGGGAAGAACGCCTCATTGAGGTTGCTGGCAAATAGATCGTTGTATTGCAGTTGCTCATATTGGCGTAGCCAGACCTGCTCCGATTCCGAGGCATCACCCAGGGACAGGAAAGCACCCGCTTCCCTGGAATAGATCCCGTTGGAGCTGATGACGGGGATGACGGATTCCATTTCCGTCAGGAACCGGTTATACAGGGGGAGGCTCAGACCCGCCGCCTGGTACACATAGGAGGAGAGGTAATTCAAACTGGTGTATTCCACGTATTGCTCCTCCAGCTCATAATTTGCCCAGATGAAGAAAGGGACAAGGTGCTGCTTTTGCAGCTCCTCCAGTGACCCCGTACCACCGAAGCCCAGTTGCCGGTAGAATGCCTCCGTCAGAGCGGGCTGGTGATCGCCAAAGAAGAGGATGACGACCGGCTCCTCCGCCTCTGCAAAGTAAGCGATCAGTTCTTCGGTAGCCTGATCGGTTTCGTGGAGCAGGGAGAGGTATTGTTCCGCTTCCGGGAATTCTTCCTGGAATCCATCCAACGAAATGGTTGGCTCGAAATCGTCCCCTTTGTAGCAATAGTCACCGTGGTTCTGCATGGAAACGCTGAACAGGAACAGGGGTTGCTCCTGCCGGTTTTCGTAAGTGGTTATAATGGAATCGTACAATTCCCGGTCACTGATGTAGAGGCGGACGTATTGCTCCTGGGGGAAATCATCGATAAAATGGCATTCATCGAATCCAAAATAGGCATAGGTATCCGGCCGATCCCACCCGCTGGCGAGATAGGGATGCATGGCGATGCACTGATAGTTATAGGTGGTCTTGAGGTACGATACCATGGAATAGGACGGTTTGGAGATATAGCTCTGGTATGGGGATACGTTCGGGGACATCCAGGCCATGGAATTGCCGGTGAGGAATTCAAATTCCGAGTTGGCAGTGTTGCCGCCGTAGACGGAGGACACCACATAGCCGGTGATGGCATTCTCCCGCAGGTTGGAGATAAAGGGTGTCACTTCCTGATTGGTTGCAAGGTCACCCAGTACGCTTAAATCAGAGAAAGATTCGCTCATAATGACGATAATATGCGGAGTGGCATCTGCTTTTCCTGCGGATACGCTTGCGTATTCTTCGGCCAGTTGTGCGATTTCGGCTTCGTTGTACCCCTCGGGCTCCGCAACCTTTACATCTTTCACTTTTGTCAGATAATCCAGCAGGAAACCGTTGTCTTCGGCGTTTCCCCACATCCAATGGGCGGTAGGAAGGCCGGAGGAATAGGAATAAACACCGATCAATGCAGCAATACAGCAGATGGCCAAGGCGGTGCGCTTCCAGATGCGCATGGTGTGTTTCTCTGCTGGATGCAGAAAGAAAATGGCTACCAGCAACCCCGCCCAGGTAGCCCATCCGGCAACGATTCTACCGGGTATTGGCCAGAGACGATAGCTCCTTGCCACGTTTAGAGCAGTTTTTGCGGAAAAAATATCCGCCGGTTCAAATAAACGCCCACGGAATTGGTAGACGTAAACGTTCACTGTGGAAAGGATCATAACGGGGAGTGAGCCGATGATTAGGGATGCTCGTTGATTGCCGGATAGACCATAAATCAGCAGAATCATGGCGGAAACCAGCAGCATTTCCATGAGGAAATTGACGAAGTCCATGTCGAAAATGTGGAGCTGGATCATCTGCTGAGCCAGATATACGCAGATGAGTGCCATGATCGCTACGTGTAAGACATAATTCGGTGTGCAAATGCGCCGGATTTGCAGGAGTGCACGACCAATTAGCCAGGTAAAAAGAATCGAAGTCAAGAACCAGAGCACGATTGTTACGGCTCCAACAAGTGCTGGAGCCGAAATGTGCAGTGCGGATGCAATCTGTGAAACCTTGGAGGAGACTGACCATTGCTTGTAAAAGTTTACACTGAATGTGCTTCCCCATGCAACGGAGAAAATCAGTGCACTAACGAACTCCCGAAGCCGAAGATCCAACTTCGGCTTCGGCCTGACCAACAGGATCACTCCGGAGCCAAGAATGAAATGAATTGCAGTTTTTTGAACGCTACTGACGGATGCATCCATTTTTAATAGGAGAAAAGAGCCGAATGCGGTCAATGTAAATAGAATATTTGTCATGCTGCTTCCTCTCACATCGTGGGGAAGAATGCCTCATTACGGTTGCTGGCAAATAGATCGTTGTATTGCAGCTGCTCATATTGACGTAGCCAGACCTGCTCCGATTCCGAGGCATCACCCAGGGACAGGAAAGCACCCGCTTCCCTGGAATAGATCCCGTTGGAGCTGATGACGGGGATGACGGATTCCATTTCCGTCAGGAACCGGTTATACAGGGGGAGGCTCAGACCCGCCGCCTGGTACACATAGGAGGAGAGGTAATTCAAACTGGTGTATTCCACGTATTGCTCCTCCAGCTCATAATTTGCCCAGATGAAGAAAGGGACAAGGTGCTGCTTTTGCAGCTCCTCCAGTGACCCCGTACCACCGAAGCCCAGTTGCCGGTAGAATGCCTCCGTCAGAGCGGGCTGGTGATCGCCAAAGAAGAGGATGACGACCGGCTCCTCCGCCTCTGCAAAGTAAGCGATCAGTTCTTCGGTAGCCTGATCGGTTTCGTGGAGCAGGGAGAGGTATTGTTCCGCAGTGGGGCACGGCTCCTCAAAGTCCACCAGTTGGATGGACTTTTGCAAATTGTCCCCCCGATAGATGTAGCTGCCATGGTTCTGCATGGAGATACTGAACACGAACAGGGGCTGATCCTGGCGACTTTCGTAGGCCTGGATGATGTATTCGTACATTTCCTGGTCGCTGACGTAATTCCGGACGAGATTCTCCTGGGGGAAGTCATCCAAAAAATACATTTCGTCGAATCCGAAAGAGGTGTAGGTGGTGGGTCTGTCCCAGCCGGAGGAAAGGAAAGGATGCATGGCGATGCAGCGGTAATTATACTTCCCCTTTAAATAGGATACCATGGAATAGGATGACCCGTGGATATAGCTGTGATAGGGAACGACGTTGGGGGACAGCCACGCCATGGAATTGCCGGTGAGGAATTCGAATTCCGAGTTGGCAGTGTTGCCGCCGTAGACGGAGGACACCGCATAGCCGGTGATGGCATTCTCCCGCAGGTTGGAGATAAAGGGTGTCACTTCCTGATTGGTTGCAAAGTCACCCAGTATGCTTAAATCAGAGAAAGATTCGCTCATGACGACAATGATATGGGGTAACTTCTCCGTTTCGGCGGGGACAGAATCTTCGGCGTAGTGCTCTGCCAAATTGGCGATCTCCGTTTCGCTGTAGCCCTTGGGCTTGGATACCCAGGTCTCGGAAATTTTGGACATAAAGTCCATCAAATAGCCGTAATTTTCCGCATATCCCTCCCGCCAGTGGTAGGTTTTCAGGGTGGTGGAGTAGACGAAGACCCCGGCGAGCACCCCGACACAGCAAATCGTTGGCACCAGCCGCTTGATAAGGGCACCTGGATTGGTCAGGGCGAGGGCACGCCGCTTTTCTTTCGGCTGCAACAGGGTGAGGGTCAATACTGTCCCTGCCCAGATTCTCCAGGCGGAGATCACCTGCTCCGGGATGGGAAAGAGACTGTAGTTCTCTGCCACGTTCATTGCCGTTTTGATGGACATTAGGTCTGCCGGTTCGAACAGGCGCCAGCGGAACTGCCA
This sequence comes from uncultured Oscillospiraceae bacterium, assembly GCA_964617595.1. Classification (GTDB taxonomy): domain Bacteria; phylum Bacillota; class Clostridia; order Oscillospirales; family Oscillospiraceae; genus Faecousia. The sequence continues at coordinate 6,140 of CAZTYB010000049.1, forward strand.
AACGTAGACATTTGCCGTTGCGATGACCATGAACGGTAGCGAACCCGCCAGCAGGGAGATGCCCGGCAAATTCGTCAGATAGCGCAGCAACAGGATCACTGCGGAAACAAGTGCCATCTCCATCAAGAAATTGATCCATTCGATATCGAATACGCTGTATCCGATCTGGAACTGGGTCAGGGCGACAACAGCATACGCCACTACCAGGGCGCTCACCTCGTAGGGCAATTTCCTGACGATGCGCCCCAGTACCTGATCGATCAGCCACGCCAGCAGGTGAGCCGTCAAAAGGCAGAGTACAATGGATACCCCCTCTACCAGTGCCTCATGGGGTAGGTGCACGATGGATGCAATCCGCTGAACCACACTGGAATTCACCCACTGCCCGTAAAAGGCAGCATCGTACCGTTGCCAAATAATCAATCCGCTCAGCAGCCAGGAGCATCGGCTTCCCTGAAATTTCAGTGGCAGCTTTTTCTGAAAAAATACCAGGGCACCAAGAAGAAGCAGGAAAGCTGTTTGCAGGATGCCGTTGGTGGTGGCATCCATGGTCAGCAGTAGGAAAGATGCAAAGGAGAGGTAATTGAGAAGATTGGACATTACGCTCCGCCCTCGCTTCCGGATTGCTTATTATAGTTCCCGGATTCAAAGAACGAGGTTCCCATCAGGAGCGGGTAAGTGGTGAACAGGGGGTAGGCATACCGGAATTCCGCATGTACCGGTGTCCCGATCCACAGTCCTACGATGATGATTGCAATCGGCAATGTCACGATCAATTCCTCTTTCCGCTTGCGGATCAGATTCAGGAAGATGCAGCACGCCAGAATCCATACGTGCAGCCCAATGCAAACCAGCGGACGGAAGATCACCACATTCTCACACATGCTCTTGTACATGGAGAATAGGGTGCTGATGGGATTATCCTGCTCCGTATAGACCAATCCATAGGGATTCTCCACTACAACTTCTGCGTAGATCCAGTATTCGTATCCCCCGTGCCAGAATCCCACCGTCTGATCGACCCAGGCTTTTAGATACTGTTTGGGGTAACGCATCCCCAGCTGAATCCAGAGTTTCACATAGCGCCCGAAATTCTCTTTCAGGAAAGACAGATTTTCTCGGCGGAGGGCTTCAAACTTAATGGGATTAGACAGATAGGGTTTATATTTTTCTTTCACAATGTCAAGATCGAATGCCTCTTCCAGCAGATATTGCTCTTCCTCAGTGAAAGTACTTTCGTCAAAAGTGATCACCCGGGCGATCTGCTGGAGGGGAATGCTGAGCGCTTCAACCATGTCCGTCCCCTCCACATTCAGGGCGGACAGCAGTGGATTGGTCAGCAGCCAGCTGAAGAGGGTGATCCCGCAGGCCAGCCACACCAGCTTCTTGAAATGCTTCCGCACCAGGAAGAACAGGAGCACGGTGGTGATGGCGAAGACCGCCAGACCGTTGGTGCGCCACAGGGACAATCCCAGAGCACCAATGGCGAAGTTTACATAATTCAGCTTCTGATTTTTCCCCACCTGTTTCAGGATGCGGTAAAGGGCGGTCACCAGAACCAGCGCTGCCCCGCCGAAGAGCACATCTTTCCAGTGGGTCACGCTGTACTCAACATTGTAGATCGCCAAAGCGTAAATCAGGAACGATGCGAAGACCAGCTTCCTGGGGATGCCAATTTGGTACATGGTTGTGACCGCATAGGCAAACCCCGCTGCCATGAACAGAATTTGGAAAACCAGGAACAGCGCCATGGCACTGTTGACATCGTGGAACACTGCCATGCCAATGTGGTAGAACAGTTCCACCGTCATGGTGTGCCAGAATGGCATGGTATTGTGGTAAGACCCCTCGATGATCTGCTGCATGGTATTGATGCTGTCAATAGTTGCCCAGCCGGGGTAGGCATAAAAGAACAGAAACATCAAATCCACGGCGGCAATGATCCCCATTGCTGCCAGGAATACCGGAACCGGTTTCTTTCGTTCCCCTTGCTGATCACCCAGGGACAGGGGGAGCCGATGCACCATGCACACCAGAATATGGTACGCCACGAAGTATCCACCCATCACGCCGCAGAAAATATTCGCCAGGGTGGTCTTCGGATTGGAATACACCGAACTACACAGACTGTAATTCGCCAGCAGAACCGACAGGGTGAATCCCGCCGACAGGAGCACGATCCAGAATTTCGTTCCTTTGGAGATCCTGGGCTGGCTCCGGTAATTGTCGCACAGACAGAACATCCCCGCCGCCATGCTGAGTATGTACACCATTTGGTAGGAGGCGCTGTCTTTTAAAAGGGTCACCCAGGTGAACATGAATATGGCCTGTAGAATCGGACGGAGCTGATATTTTTCGGCTTTCTTTCTTATTTCTTTTCCCATTTTAAGTGATTCCTCTCATTTCTATCACGGTATTATACCGATTCCTCTTGTTCTACTTCGAATGCACTCAACTTGATGACGATGGTGTCCCCGATGCGCTGGACACTGCCCTGCGCCGGCCAGGCGGGCATATCCTGCACCTGCTGGGTTTGCTTCAGTTCCTCCTGCGCCTCATTGGGCAGCAGCGGGAAGCGGAATTCCCAACTCAGGGGCGCCGGAGTCATTTCATCCAGCTCTACCAGCGGGTATTCCAGGTCGTTGATTTGGTAATAGCTCAGCTGAAAATCCGTGTAAAGGGAAAGGAAGATCGGAGAAAGAATGTTCCTGTCCTGCATTTTGCAGCCGCCGATTTGGCGCAGCTCCGGTGTCTCAACATAGTTCTCGTAAGCCCGGTTACTCAGTTCGCCATACATGACGATGTATTTCACTTTCCCGTTATCCTGCAAATGGATGCGGGTGCTCAGTTCCGTGGCGGTTGCCTGGGTTCTGGTCATGCAAAGCTGCATGAAATTATAGTGCATATTGGCGCACAGGGAGTTGACGAAGACCACTGCCACCAACACCAGTGGAACCAATTTGCTCAGGAACCGGCTCCGGCTCCCCTCATTGCAAACCCACCGATCAGCCACCACGGCCGCCAGGATATACACCAGACTGATGGATTGTATCATCACGGTATGATAAAAAACTTCCCTGGATGCAAAGAGCCAGATGTAGCACCCCACCGGCAGCGATGCCAGGCACACCAGCGCCAGCAGCAGGTGCCCCCGCCGCTTCCACAATCCGGATTTGACCGAAGCCCACAGCAGCGTGAGGCACAGAACGAAGAAGAAAAGGAGATTGACGGTGGAATACATGGTCAGCCCATAGACAAAGGGATTCCACTCGCTGAAGAATAGAAGAAAGTTTTTAATTGCGTCTATAAGGGAACTGCAGAACGTATGGAGAACGCCTCCCTCCCCAACGAGGAGGGAATCGATGCCTTGGTAAGCCGTGGCTTGGACTCCTTGGAGTCTCATGAGCAATTTCCAGATCAGGTAGTAACCGGCCATGGCGCAGGGGTAGATGATGACCTGGTTCGCAACCCATTTCCAGTAGAGTTTCCCCTCCCGGCGATTCTCCAGCAGTTCCACGATCAGGTAGCACACCGCCGTGGCGAAAGCGAAGGAGACATATGCCTGATAGATGCCGCAGCTCAGGCAGATGCAAAGGCCGCTGAGGAACAGCGCCCGCCGGTTTCTGGCCTCAACCATTTCCATCCGGCTCAGCCAAACGCTCAGGGCTGCCAGCACCATGGCCAGCATATATCCGTCCGCCGTGAATTCATAGGTCATGGTGGCGGTGATGGCCGGGAAAGATACCAGCAGTGCGCTGCTCAGTGCGATCACCACCGGATTGTCCATCCGGAAGATTTCTGCAATGATTGCCGCCGCAATGCCAATGTAGACCAGGCTTACTAGACCGATGATCCAGGGCAGATCCGCATAGGAGCTCAGGCTACAGGCGATGCTCAGGAACCACCGGCCGGAGGCAACCATGTTCTGGCTGTTGTAAAAATTGTAGACAGAATCATGATTGGGCAGCAAATTCGTAAATCGGTACATATGGACGATCAGTCCAAAGAAGAAGCTCCAGAAGAAAGCCAACTTCCAACGCTTTTTGATTTTGTTCTGGTAAAATGCCAGAAGATCGGTGCACATATCTTCATCTCCTAATTCTTATAATTACCGAGAGACGGTAAAACACAGATTCTATTATACATCGCTGGGCGTATTTTGACAATATTTTATTAAAAAATAATTAATTTTTTTGTCGCCTGAAAACGGTTCTTAAAAACGGGAGCCCCACATATCCTGAAACAAACCATGGCGGGGCTTGCTCCGCCGGATGAGGAGGCTGGCGATGGAGGAAATCTATTCGGAAATTGCGGAGCGAACCGGTGGCAATATTTATATCGGGGTTGTCGGGCCGGTGCGCACGGGGAAATCCACATTGGTGAAGCGGATCATGCAGGAGCTGGTGATCCCGGCCATCGAGGATCCCTACCGCCGGGAGCGTGCCCGGGATGAGCTGCCTCAGAGCGGCTCCGGCAGAACCATCATGACCTCGGAACCCAAATTTGTACCAGAGGAGGCGGTGGAGATCTCACCGGACGGCACCTCCCGGCTCCGGGTGCGGATGATCGATTCCGTGGGATATATGGTGGAGGGCGCCGCCGGGGCGGAGGAGGACGGCGCCCCCCGGATGGTAACCACCCCCTGGTATGACCGGGAGATTCCCCTGACCCAGGCGGCGGAACTGGGGACGAAAAAGGTGATGGAAGAGCACTGCTCCATCGGCCTGGTGGTCACCACCGACGGCACCATCACGGAGATCCCCCGGGAGGACTATGTCCAGGCGGAGCGCCGGGCGATCCTGGATATGAAAGCCACGGGCAAACCTTTCCTGGTGGTGGTGAACAGCCGGGAACCCGCCGGAGCGGCAGCAACGGAGGTGGGGGAGCGAATCGCCCGGGATTATGGGGTGCGAGCCTATATCGCCGACTGCCAGAGCATGGACAAAGCCGGGATCGGGAAACTGATGCAGGCCGTCCTGGCGGCATTCCCCATGGTGGAGCTGCGGGTGTTCCTCCCCGGATGGGTGGAGGCGCTGGAGCCGGAGCATCCGGTGAAAGCGGCGCTGTACCAGAACTTCCTGCAAAAGGCGGAGCAGATTGCCGACCTGGGGCAGGCGGAGGAGAAATTGGCGGGGCTGGTGGAGCTGGAGCAGGTGCAGGACTATACCCTGCGCAGTGTGGATTTGGGCAGCGGCATCGTCAGTTGCGCCGTGGTGCTGCCAGAGGCGCTGTTTTATGAAATCCTCAGTGCCCGGGCGGGCATCCAGGTGAGGACGGACGGGGAACTGCTGAAACTGCTGTCAGAACTGTCGGATATCCGCCGGGAATATGACAAAATTTCCGCCGCCCTTGCCTCGGTGAAAGCCACGGGCTACGGTGTGGTGATGCCCACGGCGGAGGAAATGAAGCTGGAAAAACCGGAAATTCTGAAACGGGGCGGCTCCTACGGGGTGCGGCTGAAAGCCGGGGCACCCTCCATCCATATGATGCGGGTGGATATCGATACGGAGATCAGCCCCATGGTGGGGGACGAGAAGCAGAGCCGGGAGCTCATCGACTATCTCCGGGACGAGAATCCGGACAATCTGTGGCAGAGCAATATTTTTGGCAAATCCGTCTATGATCTCATTCAGGAGGGCTTAAGCGCCAAGCTCACCCGGATGCCGGAGGATGTGCGGGGCAAATTCCGGGGCACCCTCACCCGCATCGTCAACGAGGGCGCTTCCGGCCTGATTTGCCTGATTCTTTAGGGCGAAACAAAACCTCCGGCAATGTCCGTTCCGTGGGCATTGCCGGAGATTTCGCATTTTGGATGCGCTTTCGCCAACTCACCGAAAAAAATCCCGCCAAGTTGCCGAAAAATTTCCCGCCAACTCGCCGAAAAATTTTTTTAATCAAATCACTTGACTTGAAATCGATTTTGGGAGATATTTATAAGCATGGAACTTTAACAGGAAGCAGGAGGAAAAACAATGAAGAACAGAATGCGCCAACTGCTGGGGGCGGATGCATCCTATGCCCGGGAGGATAACGACATTGCCATGTATGAATTTGGCCTGTCCAGGGAGAAGCACTACGATGTCCTGGTGGTTGCCCCCGGCTGGAAGCCCACCGTCATCATGCAGGATTACGATGTGGAGATCACCTGCACCAAGGCGGTCAACTATATTTCCGGTTACGAAGTAAAGGGAGAGGATTTCCTCATCGGCTGGATCCAGTGTTCCTCCGGAGCCAGCAGCTTGATCGATGAATTGTCCACCTGTGCCTGGCTGGATTTTGACAAATTGGTGTTCGTGGGCGCCGTCGGCAGTTTGGTGCCCGGGATCGGGTTGGGGGCGCTGTGTACCCCCCAGTGGTGCATCTCCGGGAATTTGGCCAACGGGTACTTAACGGAGGATATCCGGCAGTATAAGCCCTTTGGCAGGGTCTATCCCAATGACCCGTCCTTCGTACAGCGGGTATTGGAGCGCTACCCGGATATGATTCAGGAACCGGTATTTTGCACCGATTCCATATTCTGCGAATACGCCCATCTGGACTTCATCAAGTCCTTTGGGGCAAAGCTCATTGAGATGGAGACCAGCTCGTTCTACCTGATGGCGGATTTGCTGGACAAGCCCGCAATTGCGCTCCTGTCCGTATCCGACAATTCTGCCAATGGCGACCCCCTCGTTGGACGCACGGAGGAGCAAAAGCGACTGTATAATATCACCCGGAAACAGGTGATTCCCAATATCATCATGGATATTGCAAGAATGCACTGATGTCTTTTCACGATTTGGCATCTTTTTCTCCGAACCTCTTGTATTTTGGGATGATCGGACGTATAATAGAAAAAACAAAACACAGGGGAGCTTGTATGGGCAGGCTGAGAGGAAGTAATCGAACTTCGACCCTTTAACCTGATGCGGGTAATGCCGCCGTAGGAAGTCGATATGCAAGATTTTTTACAGGAGGCATCCAGAGGGTGTCTCCTGTTTTTTGCGTAATTTCATAGACGGGGAGCTTGTAAACAGGCTGAGAGGAGGGTGTGACTTTCGACCCAGTAACCTGATTTGGATAATGCCAACGGAGGGAAACCATCTTTTGCGGGAGCAGTCCAGACAGGCTGCTTCCGTTTTGCTTTTTGAGAGGAGATGGTTGTGCATTCCCGGTATGCCGGGCGGATAGAAGGGGAGCGCCTTGTATCTTGTAATTTGCGATGGGAACCCGTGTTTCGGGGTGAGAGGGGGAAATGGATCCCCGACCGAAAAGTATAATTACAAAAAAGGATGATCATTTATGAAACGTACTGCAAAGCTTTTGAAGTTGACTGTTCTTTCCATGCTGGTGGCTCTGGGCGTTGTCATTTCGCCTATTTTGCGGGTGGAGGGTATGTGCCCCATGGCGCACTTTATTAACATTGTCTGCTCCGTATTTTTAGGCCCCTGGTATTCTCTGCTGTGTGCCACATTGATTGGCGTGATCCGTATGGCAACCATGGGGATTCCGCCGCTGGCACTGACCGGGGCGATTTTCGGTGCTTTTTTGTCCGGAGTTTGTTACCGGCTATCGAAAGGCAAGATCATTTGTGCGGTTATTGGGGAAATCATCGGTACAGGTGTTATCGGTGCCGTCGTTTCCTATCCGGTGATGACCTTCCTCTGGGGAAAAGAGGGCATTAGCTGGCTGTTCTATGTACCCTCTTTCATCTGTGGCACCCTGATTGGTGGCAGTATTGCCTATGTGTTTTTACGGAAATTTGCTTCCAATGGAATGCTTGTAAAAATTCAGACAAAACTTGGGAGCCAGTGTTATACCGACAAATCCACCACCCTTTCGGATGCGGTGTCCATTGCGGGCATTGGGGCAATCCTGTTTGTGGTGATCGAACTGGCTTGCGATATCTTTGGCCTGTCCGGAAAGGTATGGGACATTCTCCCCCACGCAGCGTTGGCAGGATGCACCGTGACCGCAGTCATTTTTTATTTTACGAAAAAAGGAAAGCCTACCCATGTTTGAACAAATGGAAGTACTACGGCGGGAAAAACCACTGATCCACTGCATTACCAATCCCATTTCCATAAATCTATGTGCCAATGGTCTGCTTGCCATTGGTGCCCAACCCATTATGGCGGAGCACCCGGCAGAGGTTGCGGAGATCACAGGCAACGCCAAAGCCCTTTTGCTCAATTTGGGAAATATTACAGATGCCCGTATGCTGTCTATGAAGCGAGCGATGATGGCAGCAGCGGAAAAGGACATCCCAATCGTTGTGGATGCGGTGGGAATTGCCTGCTCCAAACTGCGCCGGGATTATCTGCTGGAATTATTGCGCCTGTCCGCCCCAACAGTCATCAAAGGGAACTATTCGGAAATCCAGGCACTCTATCAGGAAAACTATCACACCCCCGGTGTGGATACCGATGCTGCGTTGATGGAATCCGTAGTGAATCATTCTGCGGTCATGCTGGCACGCCGGTATTCCTGCATGGTCTTAGCCAGTGGAAAGACAGACATTCTGACGGACGGTATGCGCCTGGTACATATCAAAAACGGTACGGCACAATTGGCATCGATTAC
>CAZTYB010000050.1:0-14422 GCA_964617595.1 uncultured Oscillospiraceae bacterium
AACGGTTTTTCATGGATAGACCCATTCTGTCCAGCATGAGTCCATACAGTAGCTTGGCATCTGTGGATAAATTTCTGAATTGCTCACCAGTTACCAGTAGCCGTGGAATGCGGTAATAGCTGAATAACTCCGACTCACCGCCGTAAAAATAGTCAAAGTTGAGGGGACTTGCCACATGGATCACCTCCTTAGCGATCGGATATATTGGAGTGAAAGGTAGCAATGGTGTTGAACATTATGTTCATATTGTTGAAATATAGCTTCAAGCCGAAGTATATTCTAAATTAACCATTGCATTTTGACACTAATACTGTATAATAAAAATAGGTGGTGAAGAAATATGTTAATAACCGGATATCATGGAACAACTTCTACTCATGCGAATAATATACTGAAGGAAGGGGAATACCATTTATCTAATGGTGACAGGGAATGGTTAGGGCCTGGTATTTATTTCTATGACGAATTTTCTGATGCCTTTAACTGGAGCCATCAATTGGATGAAGAAAAAGTAGTGCTTCATTCGGTTATTGAGCTAAGTGACGAAGAATATATCGACATAGATTCTGATGAAGGAGAGAAGATTTGGACTGAAATCCTTGACTTCATTTGTGATTCACAAAATGTTAAGCTTGATAGAACATTTGAGGAAAATCAATGTGCCGTATGTAAAATGATTTGGGATAGTAACCCACAGATTAAAGTCCTTGCTGCAAGTTTTGCCACAAGCCGCTCTAAAGCGAAGGTGCTTATTGATAAACGTAAGCGTAGACGAGAATTCTGTGTAAGAAACAACGAGCCAATTAAGTGTACACAAATTATTGCATACAAGGGGTAATGTATATGGATAATTCTCAGAAAATCGTTCAGTCATTTAAGGACAAATTTAGCAATATGAGTGTTGAAGCGAAAGTTGAATACCTTGATAACATGGGCCTTATATACCATAAGAATGACCCTTGTAGCTCATCAAAATTTGTTGGAGTGACTGCCTACTATCAGAAAAGCGGACTGCGAAAAAATAAATCCGGAAGTTCTCATCAAATTAGAGTGAACAATAAAGCCAAAGAAACATTTATTGCTCCGGCCGTTCAGTTTGCGGCCGATATTCCTGCCAATAAGGTATCATTGAAACATGTAGAAGGGAAAAAACACACAACCAAAGGAAAAATTAAATTGGTTAAAATCTCTGAAAAAAAAGGATAGTGATCACATATTTGCTTGTTATGCTATTTACCTTACAGATAGCATACACTTCAAATTGTGAAAAACTGATGTGCGAACAAGTTCCTAGGCAATAGAGTCGCATACTTAGAATATAAGCATGGTGCATAGGCTGGCGATTGCGCTAGGTATGATGTTCGCATTTGTTGTAGTGGTCATCATAAAAAAAGAACAATATTCCTGTGAATGTTGTTGGCAAAAATATAGGCAAGGACACACACCATTTTCTGTATTTTTCTGATATTTTGTGACATAAAATGTACTCTTGTTACAAGTATTTCAGGGGCATAGGTCTTAACCGGTTGGGAGCGCACCACATTCGCATTGTGGGGGTCGGGAGTTCGAATCTCCTCGAGTCCACCAAGGCAGGTTTGCTTTTTGCAAGCCTGTCTTTTTTATTTCTTGGGGAAATCTTAAGGTATGAAGATCAGATTTTTTGTTGAAAAGAGGGATGCAAAATGATATACTTTTTGCATAAAGGGACAGTTGGGGCATAAAGGCCGGAACTGTTCTCCATAACACTCATAAATGGGGGAATCGGTATGCAAACCACCTTTTCAAAAGTGAAAACGGCCGTTGTCGGCTGCGGCTCCATCAGCAATATTTACATCCGGAATTTAAAGGAACTCTTCACCATCATCGATCTGGTGGCGCTGTGCAACCGCACCAGGGAAAAAGCCGAGGCCAAGGCCGCTCAGTTCGGCATCCCCAAGGTGATGACCCTGGAAGAAATTGCCGCCGATCCGGAGATTGAGCTGGTGGTGAATCTGACTGCTCCCGGTTCCCATTACCAGGTGACGAAGCAAATGCTGGAAGCGGGAAAGCACGTCTACAGTGAGAAAGTCTTCACCACCGACCTGGCTCAGGCGCAGGAGCTGACCGCCATCGCAAAGAGAAAGGGACTATACCTGGGCGTTGCGCCGGATACCGTGCTGGGTGCCGGTATCCAGACTGCCCGGCGGATCATCGACCTGGGGCTGATCGGCAATGTTACCTCCGGATTCGTCAGCGTGACCCGGAGCCACAATCTCATGTCGGAACTGTTCCCGTTCCTGCGGGGGGAATGCGGGTGCCTGCCGTATGATGTGGGCGTTTACTATATCGGGGCGCTGATTGCGCTGCTCGACTCCGTCAAATCCATCCGTGGTTTTGCTTCCCCGGCACTGATTCGGGAAAAGCAGCTGCTTTACGTGGAGGATGCCCCCCAGAGCTGGCAGATCCCTGGAAACAATCTGATATGCGCCGCACTGGAATTTACATCCGGTGCCGTGGTCAGCATCCATTTCAACGGCAATACCGTGGGCGACGAGCAGAGCCGTTTCGAGCTATATGGCACACTGGGCATGATGAAAGTGGGTGACCCCAATACCTTTGACGGGAAGCCCCAGCTGATCCTGCCCGAAAGTGCGCCGGTTGAATTCCCCTTTACCCATGGCTATGACGGGCGCAACCGCACCAGTGACCCCGCCCCCTACGACGGCAGCGGCCACCGGGGCGTGGGGGTTGCGGAGATGGCCTATGCCCTGCGCCAGGGGCGGGAAAATCGCCTGAGCGGGGATTACGGCATCCACTGCCTGGAGGTACTTCAGGGCATCGACCGGGCAGCCGCCACGGGAGAAACTTACCATATGCAATCGTCCTGTACTGTCCGTCCCCTGGCTCCCGGATTCTATTCCGGCGTATTCGGGGTCGCCCGGGCGGATGCAGAACGTTCACTGATTGATTAAAGCGAGGAAATAGAAATGTCCGATTATCAATTCGATACCAAATGCATCCAGTCCGGCTACCATCCCGGCAATGCCCAACCCAGAACCCTACCCATTTACCAGAGCACGACATATAAATATGACGATGCGGATGCGCTGGGGCTGCTGTTTGACCTGAAAGAAGAGGGACATATGTACTCCCGCATTTCCAACCCCACTCTGGCAGCGGTGGAGGAAAAAATAGCGGATCTGGAGGGGGGCGTTGGCGCAATGCTGGTCTCCTCCGGCCAGTCGGCTAATCTGCTGGCGGTATTCAACATCTGCGCCGCCGGGCAGAACCTGATCGCCATGAACAATATCTATGGGGGCACCATCAACCTGCTGTCCGTCACCATGGCACGGATGGGCATTGAGGTTCGCTATGCCAACGACAAGATGACCGATGAAGAATTCAACGCCCTCTTTGACGACAATACCCGGCTGGTCTTCGGGGAGACCATTGCCAATCCCGCACTGAGCGTACTGGATATCTCCCGCTATGCCGCCCTCGCCCATGGCCACGGGGTTCCGCTGATGGTGGACAACACCTTTGCGACGCCCCTATTGTGCCGCCCCTTTGAATTCGGTGCGGATATCGTCACCCACTCCACCAGCAAATATATGGATGGCCACGCCAATGTATTGGGCGGCGTGATCGTGGACAGCGGGAATTTCCATTGGGAAGCTTCTGGCAAATTCCCGGAGCTTACCACCCCGGACGAAAGCTACCATGGCGTGATCTATACCAGGCAATTTGGCAAAGCCGCTTTCGTGAACAAAGCCCGGGCGCAGCTGCTGCGGGATTTCGGCTGTACCATGTCTCCCATCAGCGCATATCTATTAAACCTGGGTCTGGAATCCATGGCACTGCGGGTACGCAAGCACAGTGAAAACGCCCTAAAGGTCGCCAAATTCCTAGAAATTCAGCCCCAGGTACTTTGGGTCAACTATCCCAAGCTGGAATCCAGCCCCTATTATCATTTGGCGGAAAAATATCTGCCCGACGGGGCATCCGGTGTAGTCTCTTTCGGCGTGAAAGGCGGACGGGAGGCTGCCATGAAATTGATGAACAGCCTCCGTCTGGCGCAGATCGTTGTCCATGTGGCGGATGCCCGCACCTGTGTGCTCCATCCCGCCAGCACCACCCATCGTCAGTTGAGCGATCAGCAGCTTGCCGATTCCGGCATCGGGCCGGAATTTATCCGCTTCTCCGTGGGCATCGAGGATGCCGGGGATATTATTGCGGATCTGGCTCAGGCGCTTCGGCAACTGGACGAATAATACAAGGAGAATTCCCCCATGCCCATTCGTATCCCCAATCATCTCCCGGCAAGGCAGGTGCTGGAAAGTGAGAACATTTTCGTCATGTCCCAATCCCGGGCAGAGTCCCAGGAGATCCGTCCCCTGCGCATCGGCCTGCTGAATCTAATGCCCACTAAAATCAAAACGGAGACACAGTTATCCCGATTGCTTGGCAATACGCCGCTGCAAGTGGAGCTGTTCCTGATCCAGCTATCCTCCCATCAGCCTAAGAACACCCCCCAGGAGCATATGCTCGCCTTTTACCGTAATTTTGAGGAAATTCAGGACGAGTATTTTGACGGATTCATTATCACAGGCGCACCGGTGGAGCAGCTCCCCTTCGAGCAGGTGGGGTACTGGCCGGAGCTTTGCCGCATCATGGAATGGACGAAGACCCATGTCCACAGCACCCTGCATATCTGTTGGGGCGCTCAGGCGGCGCTGTACTACCATTATGGGGTGCAAAAAGTGCTCCTGCCGGAGAAACTCTTCGGGGTATTCCCCCATCGGGTGCTGTACAGGAATCCCATTTTGCTCCGGGGCTTTGACGATGAATTCTGGGTGCCCCATTCCCGCCACACGACGGTGCGGTGGGAGGACGTGGCAGCCATCCCGGAGATCAAAATTCTGGCCGGGTCAGACCAGGCGGGGCTTTACGCCATGTCCACGCAATATGGCCACCAGCTCTTCATCACCGGCCACTCGGAATACGACCCGGAGACATTGCAGCTGGAATATCTCCGGGACAAGGCCGCCGGGAAACCCATTCAGGTGCCCCGGAACTATTTCCCCAATGATGACGATACTCAGCCCCCCATTGTCCGCTGGCGGGGGCACGCAAATCTGCTCTTCTCCAATTGGCTGAACTATATCGTGTACCAGACCGTTCCCTATGATGTGATGGCCGTTGGCCGTGGCGAACGGACGGACGAAAAATAAAAAGCTTCCCTCCCTTTTCACTTTCAGGAGTACACCAATGAAAAAACAACCCCTTCGAACGAGTACCACCTGGCGTTTTTCCAGCCTGATCCGCAAAATGCTGACGGCCTGGCTGATCGCCTGTACCGCCCAATATCTGCTCCTGCCCACACAGATGCGTGACCTGTCCGGCCTGCTGGCGCTGCAAGGTTCGTCCCTCTATTTTGTATTGGCAGTGACGGCTATTGTTTTGCTTTTGGAGTGCCTGCTTTCCCTGTTCCGGGCTACCGGCAAGCTGGAGCGAGTGGGGATGCTGATCAGTTTGGACTTCTTCCTGTGCTTTTCCCTCGTTTCCTCATTCAGCTGGGCGTATTTTGGTGCGTGCGCAGTGCTCTTCCTGGTGATGGGTGGATTCACCCTGTTGGGTTGGGACGGAAGCGCAGAAGTGCCCGCCCCCTCTGACAGCCAGGAAAGCAAACTCTGCCCCTGCCTGACGGCGGGGCTTACGGTACTGTTCTTCCTCTTCGTCAGTGGATGGACGGTGGGGCGGTATCGCAGCTTCAGCAGCCCGAACTATGATTTTGGGATTTTCAGCCAGATGTTTTATTATATGAAAACCACGCTGAAACCCCTGACAACGCTGGAGCGGGATGGGCTGCTTTCCCATTTTGCGGTGCACGTCTCCCCGACTTATTATCTGATGCTGCCGGTCTATTGGATTTTTCCGTCACCGGTGACCTTGCAGGTGATGCAGGCGGCGGTACTGGCCAGTGCCGTAATCCCAGCATGGAAAATCGGGAAGAACCATGGTCTTTCGCCCTTTGGGCGGATGCTGATCTGCGCAGTTTTGCTGCTGTACCCTGCCTATTCCGGGGGAACCAGTTACGATTTGCATGAGAATTGCTTCCTGACACCGCTGCTGCTGTGGCTCCTGTATGCTCTGGAACGTAAGAACATCCCGGTCACGGTGATTTCTGCCCTGTTGACCCTGGGAGTGAAAGAGGATGCGGCCGTCTATGTGGCGGTGATCGGCCTTTGGCTGGCGGTACGTGGGCTTCTCCGGGGTATCCGGCGGGAGAAATGGCAGTTCGTTGCAGGGTGCGGGCTGATCGTCGGGGCGATCGGTTGGTTCTTCCTGGTCACCGGGTACCTTTCCGGCAATGGCGATGGAGTGATGACCTACCGTTACCAGAATTTCTTTTTCAATGACTCGTCCTCCCTGTTTACGTTGATTCATACCGTGATTATGAACCCGTTGAAAGCGCTGCATGAATGCATGGATGCGGAAAAGCTCGGCTACCTCGCCCTGACCATGCTGCCGCTGCTGGGGCTGCCGCTGATCACCCGGCGATACGAGCGGTATCTGCTGCTGATCCCGTATTTGCTGGTGAATCTCATGTCCGACTATCAGTATCAGCACAATATTTTCTATCAGTATTCTTTCGGCTCTTTCGCCCTGCTGCTGTATTTGACCATTGTCAATCTGGCAGATGTCCGTACCCAGTGGAAACGGGTGGCCGCTCTGATTTGCGCTGCCGCCGTCAGTGCAACCATGTTCGGATGCTTCGTTCTGCCGAAGGGGATCAGCTATCCCATTCAGTGCATCCAGTATCGGGACTATTATCAGGGGATCAGGGATACCCTCGCCAAAATCCCGGCGGATGCCAAGGTCGCTTCCACCACTTTCTATACCCCTTTCCTGTCCCAACGGGATGTGCTCTACGATGTGCGCTACTGCACACTGGAGCATCTGCTGGAGACGGATTACGTAGCGCTGTCCACCTCCTCCAGCGACTTTACCCGCTTCAATACCGATGGGCAGAACAATGGATTCGGCAATCTGGCGAATCTGCTGGAAGAAAACGGGTATTCGATTTTCTGCCAATACCAGAACAGCCTCGTGATCTATTGCCGGGATCCCGGCGCAACGAAATAAAGAAACGCTCTGAACCGATTCGTGAAAAAAGACACGAAGAAGCTCAGAGCGTTTTCATTTCAGAAATCAGTATTCGCGCAGTTCATCCCCCGCAAGGAAGACCCGTTTGCTGGAATAATCCCCGCTGACAATCAAGAAATCCGCCACTTTCCCCGGGGCGATGGAGCCGACTTCCTCCTGGGCGCCGATGGCACAGGAGGGGTTCCAGGTTGCGGCACGAATGGCATCTTCCTCCCGGATCCCCCATTGGATGGCATTGCACAGGCATCCCCAGAGATTGGCTGCGGAGCAGGCAATGGTGCCGTCACCCAGTCGGCCAACGCCGTCACGCAGCCAGGCATCCTGCCCGCCCAGGGTAAATTGGCTCCCCTCCGGCAACCCGGCGCACCGCCCGGAATCGGAAATCAGCACCATCCGTTCTCCACCGAACATAGAGAACGCCAGCCGCACGGCGGCGGGGTGAATATGGTAGCCATCGCAGATGATCTCTGCCCGGACATTCCCGCTTTCTACTGCCGCCGGGATCACCCCGGGATTGCGGTGGTTGATGCCGGGCATGGCATTATACAGATGGGTCAGATGGGTCGCTCCGGCATCGAAGACGGCTTTGGCGTGGTCATAGTCCGAATCCGTATGGGCAACGCTGACGGTGCAGAGCCTGCTTGCTTTTGCCGTAAAATCGGCAGCGCCGGGCAACTCCGGAGCCACATCCACAATGGAGATCAGCCCATTGGAGTGCTCATAGAGCCGCCGGAATCCCTCAAAATCCGGATCCTTTAGATAGTCCGGGTTCTGCGCTCCCCGCTTTTTGTAGGAGAAATAGGGTCCCTCCATCTGGATTCCACGCAGGACGGCGCAGTTCTCCGGCTTTTCTTCCTGAAGCCGCACTGCGGTGGCGAAAGCATCTTCCAGCACATCGTAGGGCAGTGTCATGGAGGCGGGAGCAAAGGAAGTCACGCCACACCGGGCATAGTACGCCGCCATTTTTTGGAGTCCAGCGTAATCCCCGTCGGAAAAATCCGCCCCGGAATTGCCGTGACTGTGAATATCAATGAGGCCGGGAATGACCGTTGCCCCCTGCAAATCGATGGCATCTTCCGGTATTTCCTCCGACAGAACAGCACCGAAGCGCCCGTCCTTTACTTCGAATGCGCCGGTACGGAACCGAAAATCCGAGCAAAATATCCTTGCATTGCGATAAAACATATTATCCTCCTTATTCCCGGCAATCGGGCAGAGAGGCGGCAATGGCGGACTGGCCAACCCGACGGAATTTCTCATCCGGCAGTGCAACCTGAATTTCCTGAGCCAATTGGGGGTATTCGGTAGCCATCACCTGGCGATAGCTCTCCAGCAGCAGATCGCCGCCCTTACCGGACATCACCCGCCCCAGAAGCAATACATTCCGAAAGCCATAGAAATCATGGTAAAGGGCGAAACTGTGGGCAAGGTAAGTTCCGATGCTCCGGTAGATGGCGGCAGCACGGGGGTCATCCTGCTCCATCATATTTTGTACCGCTTTCAGTTTCTCCGCAGGGGACAGCCCCTCCTCCAGCTCAATTCCGGCGGCAGGAGCCAGCTTGATCACAGCATCCTGGGAGAAATACTTGCATCCCACGCCCCGGTCACCGGACCACTCGTCCCCCATGGCATCGGGGGAGGCATCCACCGGACAGAAAGCCAGCTCATTGAGCCAGCCGGTGATGCAGCCGTTTTCGTCCACGAATCCGCCAGCCTCGCTGGTGCCCATGGCAATGCCCAGGATATTATTGGTTTCCAGACTGATGGCACCGGCCAGAGCAGAAACATCCCCGTCATTGACGACACTGTAAGGAATATCGCCAAAGGTATCGGTAATGGCACGGATATAAATATCCTTTACCTTTTGATCGTAGAGTTCCTTGGGCACTTTCAGGAACAGCGATGCGTTCATCGTCCGGTTGTTGATAAAGATTCCGGCAGAGGACACTCCCACGGCATCCACCCGTGGCAGATGGCTTGCGGCGGACTTCAATGCGGAGACGATGCCGTCATAATGGTAATCCGGGTCTGCATTGGTTTTTGGGAACCAGACGACCTCCTCGGAATAGACGGTTTCCCCGTCCATCACGGCAGAAACTTTCCGGTCGGAGCCACCGGCATCGAAGCCGATTCGGCAGCCGCCGAAATGGCCGCCGATTTTTTGGGGGGCATCCTTGCTCTCCGGCACGCTGTCCACCAGCAGCACCTGGAACGGATGCTCAAAGATATTCGCCATATAATTCCAGTCGAATTCCCGGGAGCCCCCGGCGCAGTAAGTGGAGCACAGATAATCATAGATCATCTCATCCCCGCTGACATAGATGCGGAAGCCGCCTTTCATCCAAAGGATGAATTTCACAAGCCGATCAATATAGAAGCAGTCCGCCTCTTTCATCTCCGCCGTACCGTGGATGAAAGTATGGTAAGATGCCATCTCTCCTTTGGCACGCTCAATGGCGATGGAGATGGGTTTTTTTGCCGTTTGCAAAAAGGATTGGTTAAACAGATGCAGCGGGATGAATTGGGGGTCAAGCTCGGGTAGATTGCGGATATTGACATTTATTCCAAGAAAATTCATAGGATGCGCACCTCTTTCGTTGGTTTTGTTGACAAGGGTATTGTATCACGAAAATGATTCCTTGTCACTATTCTTGTGAGATTTCTACTTGAAAAATGGAAGCGGCAATGATACTATTGAAAATGATACCAATTCGCCCGATTCTTCGGGCAGGGAGGGGCAAAATGAACAAAGAGAAATTGACACAGGCGAAAATCTGGACGGAGAATGAGCTGGAAAAATGCCTGAAATTCTGGATGGAAAACGCAGTAGATCATGAATTCGGCGGCGTATATACCTGCCTTGACCGCACCGGGAAAATCTACTCCACAGATAAGAGCGTATGGATGCAGGGGCGGTGTGGATGGACGTTCGCCTACCTGTGCCGGGTGTATGGGGTCAGGCAGCAGTGGCTGGATATCAGCAAAAGCTGCCTGGACTTTCTGGAAAAATTCTGCATCAATCCGGATGCCCAGGGGCGGATGTATTTCACCGTGACCGCCGATGGCCGCCCCCTGCGCCAGCGGAGGCACTTCTGCTCGGAGGCATTTTATGCCCTGGCGAATGCAGAGTATTACGGCGTGACCGGGGAAAAAGAGCATCTGGAGCGGGCACGCAGAGCCTGCGACATTTATTGGAACCTATGGCACGGGATGCCCGACCCCACCGGTTTGGGGCCGAAAACCATCCCCCAGACCCGCAGCGGCCACTCCTTTGGGGATGCGATGATTTTCCTGAACGTTCTTTCCGTGATGGTGCGGGTGGACGAGGAGCAGAGAGAAAAGTACGAAGCCCAGGCGCAGGCTTGCGTGGATGCGATTTTGCAATATCACTATCACCCAGAACTGAAATGCATTCTGGAAAACGTGGGCACAAAGGGAGAAGCGGAGCTGAACTATACCGCCGGGCGCACGGTGAATCCCGGCCACGATCTGGAATGTGTCTGGTTCCTCTTAGAGCACGGCAAGCGCACCGGCAACCGGCAGCTGCTGGAACGGGCGGAGGAAATCTTCAACTGGGCGATCAACGCCGGATGGGACGATGAGTACGGCGGCATCCTGTATTTTGTGGATGCCTTGGGGATGCCCCAGGAAGCCTATGAGCACGATATGAAGCTCTGGTGGGCGCATAACGAGGCGATGATCTCCGCTCTGATGCTCTACCAGCAGACCGGGAAAGAAATATACCTGGACTGGTATTTGCGTATTTTAGACTATGCCCAGGCACATTTCGCCGACCCGGAATACGGCGAATGGTACGGCTACCTCCGCCGGGATGGGCTGCCCACCCAGCCCGCAACCAAGGGCTCCACTTTCAAAGGCCCCTTCCATTTGCCGAGAATGCTGGCAATGACGGACGGGATGCTTGGAGAATTGCTGAAATAATCAAGAAATTGGCCGCCCACTGCAATCAACGAAAGTGGGCGGCCTTTTTGAACTCATTTGGAAAGATATTCCCGGATTTTGGGAAGCTGGATGATCGCATCGCACCGCCCCAGGAGGTACAGTGCGCCCAATTTCTCCATATCCCCCTCGAAAGTGGAAACCTGAATGGGGCCGGAGGGGCAGATGGTCATGAGTTTCCCCTCCGCTTCCAGTGCTTCCAGTTGGTTGCAGGCGGTATTATATTGGGTGGACTGGGTGCTCAGTCGCTGCACCAGATTGGGATAGTTGCGATAGATCCGCTCCGTCAGCTCCAGGAATTGCTTCCCCTCCTCCGGGCGGCGATACCAGACCGGCCGGGTGCGAACCACCAGGATTTTCTCAAATCCCTGATTCAGCGCCCATTCATAGGGAATCTTGACGGAGCATCCCCCGTCCAGGCAGGGTGCCCCGTCCACCTCCACCATATCCGCCACAAAGGGCATGGAGGCGCTGGCCTGTATCGCTTTGCGGATATCGGAAGTGATACCCCGCTCGCAGTAGAGCGCTTCGCCGGTTTCGCAATTGGTAGCGGTGGCGATGAAGCGGCGGGCAGGGTCATCGAACCGCTGGTGATCGAAAGGAAGTTCCTCCTCCACCTGGTTCAGGAGAAAATCGAAGCCCACAACCCCCCGGTTCTTGGCTGCACTCACCGCCCCCAGGAACCGGCGGTCGTGCCGGTAGCCCAGATTGATTTTGGCCGAGCGGCCGATCTCACCGGCTACATAATTATAGCCGTTCAGCGCCCCGGCAGAGGTGCCGATGGTGGTTTGGAAATTGATGCCGTTTTCCATCAACACATCCAGTACGCCGGAGGTATAGCACCCCCGGAAAGAGCCCCCCTCCAGCACAAGGCAACCGGGCGTGACAGTGGCCTCCGCCTGGGCGGTGTGGATGGAGTCGTACCCGGACCAGGTTCTCTTCTTCCCCTTGTCGTCCATCATGGCGGCGGCTTCTTCCATCAGCCGGTCTCTTTCGGATTTCAAACCGGTGAGCATAACCTGCCCACTGCGAACCACCTGATCGGCCAATTTCCCGATTTCTTCCTTCATTTCGCATTCTCCTCAAGGGCAATTTTGTTTCCGTTATTATAGCGGAAGAGCGCTGAAAAATCAAGACTGGCCTCCAGGGCAAAAAGTTCCCCCAATCGTTGGCAAACACATGATCCGTCAACGATTGGGGGAAATAATGATTCATTGCGTTTCCTGGGTGAGCACACGCACATGGGTGATCCCATAGTACTCCATCGCCCGCACCGCCCAGGGGTCGATCCGCTCCCCGGCGCATACCACGGGAATGGCCGGGGGGCAACTGACCGTTGGGTCAGCCATGATGCGCCCGGCGGCTCTCCGGACATCCATCATCTCGCTCGGGAGGAACAATACCCGGTGGGCCGGGAGCACGGCCTCCGCCCGCCCCAGGGGCGGCAGGGGAATACAGACCGCATCCCGCTGCTCCAGATGGGCAAAGAAAGTTTCAATCCTCCCAGGGAGCTCCGGCGGGAATTCCACCGGCAGCATCATCACCAGATAGTCCGGGTCGGCAAATTCGCAGTAGAGTCCCGCTTTTTCTGCCCTCTCGGCCAGTTCCTCACCGGTGTAGCCATAGGATTTGGGCATCAGGGTGATTTTCAGCGGCTCCTGTCCCACGGTTTCATATCCAAGGGCGCATAGCTTCCCTTTCAATTCCATCCAAATTTTCTCCGCCCGGTGCAGTTTCTCCGGCCAGGAATTCGCCAGTGCGGCATTTGCCCTGTCCAGGGATTGGAGAATCAAATAAGAGGGACTGGTGGAAGCAAAGAGCGCCATCGCATTATCCGCCATTTCCTCCAGCGGGGCGGGAGCCGTTTTGGAAATATGCAGATAAGCGCCCCCGGTCAAAACCGGCAACGTCTTATGTGCGGAATCGCAGCACAGATCCGCTCCCAGCGCCATCGGGTGACGGGAATTCGGCAGAAAATTCAGGTATGCCCCGTGGGCATTGTCCACCAGGAGCAGGCATCCATACCGGTGGCATACCCGGCTGAGCCCACCAATATCCGCCATATTTCCCAAATAATCCGGACTCGTGATATAGACCGCAGCGGGGGAATCCCCACTTTGCAGGTAATCTTCCAGCGCTTCGGGGGTAACGGCGCAGGAGAGCAGTCCCCGCTCTCCCTCCGGGTACAGCCAGCCCACTTCCAGATGCAACAGAGCAGCGGTAGTGATAAAAACCTTGTGGGCATTCCGTCCGGCAGCGATCCGGGGTGCTTTCCCCTGGGCGGCGGCATACTGCGCCGCTAGATACAGCATCGCCCGGATACACAGGGACGAGCCCTCCGTGGAGTACACCGTTCGCCGGGTGCCAAATAACCGGGCTGCATTGCGTTCGCTTTCCAGGATGACCCCCGTGGGGTGATACAGTACATCCGCCCCGGGGATCTCCGTGATGTCCAATTCTTCCAATGCGCCAATTCCCTTGTGCCCCGGCATATGGAGCCGAACGGGTTCGGAAGCAGCGTATTTTTCGACGAAATCGCAAATGGGTGTATTCATCCTCAGCCTTCCAGCGCTTTGGTTGCTTCCACCATGATGGCGCACTCCATCCGTTTACGGAACAGTTCGCAGCCATATTGATATACGCCGGTGACGGAACCGGTGGCATGGTAAGCATTGGCAGCGCAACCGCCGGAGCAATAGAGCTTCGCCCAGCAGTCGGCGCATTCCGGGTGGGCATAGACATTGCAGGCGGCGAATTCATTCTGGCATTCCCGGTTGGTTACGCCGTCCCATACGTTGCCCAGCTTGAATTTCTCCTCTCCCACGAACTGGTGGCAGGGGTAGAGGTCACCCCAGGGGGTAACGGCCATATATTCCGTTCCGCTACCACAGCCGGAGATCCGCTTATAAATGCACGGGCCGCCTTTCAGATCGATCATATAATGATAGAACGTGAACGGTCTGCCCTCTTTCCGGCGCTGGAGCATCAGTTGCGCCAAAAGCTCATACTGTTCCAGCAC
The DNA here is from genome assembly GCA_964617595.1 of uncultured Oscillospiraceae bacterium. GTDB lineage: Bacteria > Bacillota > Clostridia > Oscillospirales > Oscillospiraceae > Faecousia. The sequence goes on from CAZTYB010000050.1 coordinate 14,126, forward strand.
AATGGGCAAGTCTTCCTGGGTCAGGGCGGAGGGGTCATCGGCGGCGCACACCACCGGCTCCATACTCAGCTCCGTGAAGCCCAGATCCAGCATCTGCTGGATGTCTTTCAGGAAGTCCGGGTTGGCATGGGTAAAGGTGCCACGCATATAGTAATTCTTCCCGCCACGTGCTTCCACGAGTTTTTGGAATTTGGGGACGATCCGCTCCCAGCTGCCCTTTCCGGCGTAATCCACCCGGTAGCGGTCGTGAATCTCTTTCCGACCATCCAGGCTGAGGACAACATTGCTCATCTCCCG
>CAZTYB010000051.1:0-14270 GCA_964617595.1 uncultured Oscillospiraceae bacterium
TGGCAGAGATCCACCGGGCGGGAGACGTGATCCTCTTTGTGGACGAGATGCACACCATCATCGGTGCCGGGGCGGCGGAGGGCGCCATTGATGCGGCCAATATTCTGAAACCGGCGCTGGGACGGGGAGAATTGCAGATGCTTGGCGCAACCACTTTGGAAGAATACCGGAAATATATCGAGAAAGATGCTGCCCTGGAGCGGCGCTTCCGCCCGGTGCGGGTGGAGGAGCCGGGGAGCGAAACCACTCTGGCGATTTTACGGGCACTGAAGCCGGGATTGGAGCGGCATCACCGCCTGCGCATTTCGGAGGAGGCGCTGAAAGAATCCCTGCGCCTCTCCGTGCGCTATTTGCCGGAGCAGTTCCTGCCGGATAAGGCCATCGACCTGTTGGACGAGGGGGCATCCCGTGCCCGTATGGAGGAGCTGCGCCTGACCCGGGGCGGGGCGGCACGGAAAGAGCTGGAAGAAGAGCTCCATGAGGCGGTGCGGGAGCGCCGGTTTGAAAAAGCGGCGGAACTGCGGGACAAAATGCAGACCATAATGGCAAAACCCGGGGAGAATCGCCGTCCACGGACGGTCACCGCCTCTGACATTGCCTGGGTGGTATCCATGCGGACGGGGATCCCGGTGGGGCGACTGACGGCGGCGGAACGGGAGCGGCTGCTGCATCTGGAATCGGCGCTGCAAAGTCACGTTATTGGGCAGCAAGCGGCGGCGCATACCGTGGCGGAGGCAGTGCGCCGGGGTTATGCAGGACTGCGGGATGAGCAGCGCCCGGTGGCCTGCCTCCTGTTCACGGGTCCGACGGGCGTGGGTAAGACGGAGCTGTGCCGGGCGCTGGCGGAGGAAGTATATGGCAGCCGCAATTCCATGATTCGCCTGGATATGACGGAATATATGGAGAAGCACTCCGTATCCCGGCTCATTGGTGCCCCTCCGGGGTACGTTGGCTTCGACGAGGGGGGCAAACTGACGGAGGCGGTGCGGCGCAGACCCTACAGCCTGGTGCTGCTGGACGAAGTGGAGAAAGCCCACCCGGAGATCCTGGGAATATTACTGCAAATTATGGAGGAGGGCGTGCTGACCGATTCCAATGGCCGCCAGGTCAATTTCCGTAACACCATTGTGGTGATGACCTCCAATGTGGGCGGCGAGATCAGGGGCAATGGCCTGGGGTTCTGCGCCGATGGCCGGGGGAAGCAGGTGGAGCAGGCGGTACAGGGGGCGTTTACGCCGGAATTTTTGGGTAGGCTGGATGCCATCGTTCCGTTCCATGCATTGGACGGGGCTGCTATGGAGGCAATCGCCGGGAAATTCCTGACCCTTTTACAAAATCGGGCGGCCTCCGCCGGGATTCAGCTCCATTTGCCCGGGGAATTGGCAGGGGATTTATGCGCTCGTTGCCGAGGAAGAGATGGCGCACGCCAGTTGCGCCGCCTGGTACAGACGGAAGTGGAGGGGGCGCTTGCTACCTTTTTGCTTGGGTGTGGCCGCCGTCCCAGTCGGGTGCGGGGGAGTCTGGAAGAGGGAAAACTGTGCTTTCGGGCTTGATTTCGTAGAACAAACATTCGAAAAATTGGGATTTTTCATGGATTTCAGCAAATTTGTAAAAAAATATATCAAAAAAGATTGATTTTTTGCCGTGGGGTGGTTATAATGGCAAAAGTGGAGTAAAAGGGAGACAAAGTGGAGTAAAAGGGAAGGAGGAGGCACATGATCGGCAAATACACCGCCAAGCTGGATGAGAAGAATCGGCTGATCGTTCCGGCGAAACTGCGCCAGGAACTGGGCGAAGTGTTCTATGTGACCTTTGGGGTCAACTGTGGCCACCGCTGCCTCACGGCCTATACCGCCTCCGACTGGAAAGCGCTCAGCGATAACTACAATGCACTGAGCATCTCTCAGCGCTCCGGCGCCACCAGCCTGATTTTTATGAACGCTGCGGAGTGCACTCCGGATAAGCAGTTCCGCTTTAGCCTGACCCCATTCCTTATGGAGTATGCCGGGATCGACCGGGAGATCATGATGGTTGGCCGGGCGGGGCAGGCGGAAATTTGGGATGCGGAGGAATTCCGCCGCTTTGAGCAGGAGAATCTCACCCCCGAGAAGCTGCTGGCATCCCTGGAGGCAATTGGACTATGAGTGAATTTCATCATGTTTCCGTCCTGCTGGATGAATGCATCCAGGGCTTGGCCATCAAACCGGATGGCATCTATGTGGACGGCACCCTGGGCGGAGCCGGGCATTCCAGCCAGATTGCAGCGCGACTTACCACCGGGCGGCTCATCGGCATCGACCGGGACGAGATTGCTCTGGCTGCCGCCGGGAAACGCCTGGAACCATTCGGAGACAGAGTCACCCTGGTGCATTCAAATTTCTGCGAAATGGCGGGCGTGCTGAGGGAACTGGGTATCACCGGTGTGGACGGGGTACTGCTGGATCTAGGCGTTTCTTCCCCCCAACTGGATGACGGGGAACGGGGATTCTCCTATATGGTGGATGCGCCCCTGGATATGCGCATGGACAGCAGCGATGCATTGAATGCCGCCACGGTCGTGAATACCTGGCCTTATGAAGAATTGAAGCGCATCTTGTATGAATATGGCGAGGAGCGCTATGCGCCCCAAATCGCCTCCGCCATCTGCAAGCGCAGGGAGCTGAGCGAGATTCGTACCACGCTGGAATTAGTGGATATCATCCGCTCGGCCATGCCCCCTGGGGCGCTGCGGGAAAAGCAGCACCCGGCCAAGCGCAGTTTCCAGGCCATCCGCATTGCGGTAAATGACGAACTGAACAGCGTTTCCAAGGGGGCGGAGGATGCCATCGCCTGCTTGAATCCCGGGGGGCGGCTGGCCGTGATCACGTTCCATTCGCTGGAAGACCGGATCGTGAAGAATGCAATGGCATCGGCAGCCAGGGGCTGCACCTGCCCACCCAATTTCCCGGTTTGTGTCTGCGGGAACAAACCAAAAGTGAAGCTCATTACCCGCAAGCCCATCGTATCCACCAAAGAGGAACTGGAGCGTAACCCCAGAGCCAGGAGCGCAAAGCTTCGCATTTGCGAAAAATTGTAAAAAACGGAAAAGGGAAAAACGCCATGGCACACAGAACAGAGGTTCAATATGTAGACCGGTTTTATGTTTTTGGCAGCGAAGCGCCGAAAGCAGCCCCCAAGCCCCAAAAGCCCCAGGTCAAGAAGCCTGCGGTGAATTTGGACAGACCCCAAAAGGTTTATATCGACCCCATTGCGCTGAGCGGTATGGTGATTGCGGTGGTGATGCTGTGTCTGCTGGTGATGGGGGGCATTCACCTGAGCGATACCCGGGCAGAGTATGACCGGGCGAAAGCGCAACTGGTCACCCTGAAACGGCAAAATGCCCAGCTGGAACATACATACCATACCAGCTACGACCTGGAGGAGATCCGGGAGCAGGCCATCGCTCAGGGAATGATCCCGGCGGAAGAGGCGGAGCGGTTCACCGCAGTCTTTTATGTGCCCCGGGTACCGGAGGAGCCCTCGGCCTGGGAGCGTTTCTGGGATTCCTTTGCGGAGATGTTTTCCGGTACGGACGGATTACACAGGGAATAATGACCGATCCCTTTCATAGATTATAGTGGCAGCTGCAATGGGCGGCGAGGGATTCCCTTGCTGCCCATTCCTGACATTATCCGAAAGGGGGACGAAAATGAGAAGCGGGGGCACCAAATCCTTTGCCCGGCTGCGGATGGACAGCGGCCAGCACCGGCGGGTGATGATCACGGCGGCGCTGCTGGGGGTGGCGGCCTTTGTGCCGATGGTTTGCAGACTTTACGGGCTGATGGTGCGGGACTATGAATACTACAGTGAAAAGGCCCTGCGCAATCAAACCCGCTCCACCGGGGTCAGCGCAGACCGGGGGACGATCTATGACCGGAATCTGAATGTCCTTGCGGTGTCCCGGAATCGGGAGAATCTTTATCTGGACCCCCAGGAATTGAAGCAGTCCAAGGCGGATTTGGAGGAAGTGGCCGATTTCCTTGCAGGGATCGTGGACAAGAATCCGGACTGGATCTTGCAACAGGCGCAGGACTTGCGCCGCAGATATAAGCAGGTTGGCAGCAACCTCACCCAGGAAGAGGCCAACCGGATCCGGGAATTCATTCAGCAGAGAGATATTTCCGGCATTCATCTGGAGCCCACCTCCATCCGCTCCTATCCCATGGGTACACTGGCGGCGCAGGTGATCGGTTTCACCAATGCCTCTAACGAGGGGACGGAGGGGGTCGAGGCAGCCTATAACCGCTACCTCAGCGGCAGCGCCGGGAAAGTTGTGACCACCAAGGGCAATAACGAAATGGATATGCCCTATTCCTATGAGAATTTCCAAACCTCCCAGAGGGGAGCGGATGTGATACTGACCCTGGACAGCACCGTTCAGCAGTGCCTTGAAAACCAGCTGGAGGCGGCGATTCAGCGCTATGATGTGCAAAATGGTGCTTTTGGACTGGTGATGAACTGCAAAACCGGGGAAATTCTGGCCATGGCCACCCTGGGGAGCTACGACCCGAACAACTATCTGGAAATCGCCGACGAAGATACCGTCCTTCAACTTCAGCAGATGCTGCTGGACGGGACGGATGCCGATACCTATTCCAGGGCGCTGTCCGATGCCCGCTGGAAGCAGTGGCGCAACCGGGTGCTGTCCGATGGCTATGAGCCGGGATCCACGTTCAAGGTGCTGACCATGGCGGCGGCACTGGACTGCGGCGCCATCGACCTGAATACGGCGTTTTACTGCCGTGGGGCGGAGCAGATTCCCGGACGCTCCCAGCTGCTGCATTGCTGGCGCTCTGCGGGGCACGGTGCGGAGCAAACTCCCCAGGCATTACAGAATTCCTGCAACATTGCCTTTGCCCACATCGCCCTGAAACTGGGCGGAGAACGTTTTTATGATTACGTGACCCGGTTTGGCATCCTGGAAAAAACGGGCATTGACCTTTCCGGGGAGAGCAAAGGGGTCTTCTTTGATAAAAAGCTCATCACCAATACGGAAAAATGGGGCACGGCCTCTCTCACCTCCGGCTCTTTCGGCCAGACGTTTAAAATCACGCCCTTGCAGTTGGTGCGAGCCATCGCCAGTGTGGTCAATGGGGGATACCTGCTGGAACCGTATATCGTCTCCCAGGTGGTGGATGCCAATGGGGTGACCCTGCTGTCTCAGGAACCCACGGTGGTGCGTACCACCATTTCGCCGGAGACCTCCGCCACCATGCGAACGCTGCTGCAATCCGTGGTGGATGAGGGGACGGCGAAAAATGCGGCGGTTGCCGGGTTCTCCATCGGGGGAAAAACCGGAACCAGTGAAAAAATTGATGTTTTTGACGAAAACGGACAACGTGTCCAGGATAAAATCGTTTCATTTGTTGGGATTGCGCCGATGGAGGATCCGGAGTATATTGTATTGGCGGCGCTGGACACGCCGTCACGGAGCACGGGGATCTATATTTCCGGCGGTGTGATGGCCGCTCCCACGGTGGGGGCGATCCTGTCGGATATTCTGCCGTACCTGGGGGTATCCCGGACGGAGCAGGAAGAGGCGTTCCCCCTGGAGGAAATGACGGGGATGACAGCAAAAGAGGCCAAGGCAGCCCTGGCAAAGCGCAAAATCACCCCCATTACGGTGGGTAGCGGAGAAACCGTTACCGGCCAGCTCCCAGCGGCGGGACAGAGCATCCGCCCGGGGGATCAGGTGCTGCTGTACCTGGGGGAGGATGCCTCGGATGCAATGGTGAGCGTACCGGATTTTACGGGCATGACCCGCCAGCAGGCCAGCGATGCCGCCGGAGCGGTGGGGCTGTTTATTGCTGCGCTGGGCAGCGATGAAATATCCCCCCAGGTAACGGCTTGTAGCCAGAAAGAACCGGCGGGAACCCAGGTAAACGTGGGCACCACGATCACCGTTCAATTTGCAAACAATTCCCTAAAGGATTAAGATAGAAAGATTCAAATCAATTTGCCATCCGCCCCCGGCGGAAGTCAGGAGGAAAAACATGAAATTAAGAGAATTACTTGCCGATGTTCCGGTATTGGCTCAAACTGCCAGGGACGAAATGGAGATTTCCGCCCTCTGCTGCGATTCCCGGAAAGTGGTTCCCGGAGCGGCTTTTGTAGCGGTGGCAGGCTTTGCCTCCGACGGAAATCGCTTTATCCCCATGGCCATGGAGAAAGGTGCCGCCGTGGTCATCACGGCAAAGAAGCCGGAACAGGAGATCCCCTATGTACTGGTGGAGTCCGACCGGCTGGCGCTGGCACTGATTTCCGCCAATTTCTATGGCCGCCCCGCTGAGGCGATGACCATGGTGGGCATCACCGGAACCAACGGCAAGACCTCCAGCACATTGCTGCTGAAGCAGGTTCTGGAAAAATGCCTGGGGGCGAAAGTTGGCCTGATCGGCACCATGGAGAACCAGATCGGCACCCAGGTGATCCCGACGGAACGCACCACCCCGGAGAGCTTTGAGCTGCAAGCGCTGTTTGCCCGGATGCGGGATGCCGGGTGCACCCATGTGGTGATGGAGGTTTCCAGCCATGCCATCTCCCTTGACCGGGTGGGGGGGATCCACTATGATGTGGCGGCTTTCACCAATTTGACGGAGGATCATCTGGATTTTCACAAAACCATGGATGCCTATTGCGATGCCAAGGCGGAGCTGTTCCACCGGTGCAGCCGGGCGGTGATCAATCAGGATGACCCCTATGCCCCCCGGATGATGGCGGCGGCGACCTGCCCGGTGCTCACCACATCGGTGCATGGTCAGGCGGGGCTGTATGCCCGGGACGTGCAGCTTCATTCCGATGGCATTGATTTCACTGCCCGCTGTGCTGAGCAGCGAGCCCAGGTGCACTTGCCCATCCCCGGAAGATTCACCGTTTATAACGCCCTGACGGTGCTGGGCTGCGCACTGCAATTGGGCATCGACCTGACGGATGCCGCCCAGGCGCTGGCGCAGGCGACGGGGGTCAAGGGACGGGTAGAGGTGGTTCCCACCCCGGGGATGCCCTACAGCGTTCTTATCGACTATGCCCATTCCCCGGACGGACTGGAAAATGTGCTCAAATCCGTCAAGGATTTCTGCAAGGGACGTCTGATTTCCGTATTCGGCTGCGGCGGTGACCGTGACCCCATCAAACGGCCAATTATGGGGAAAATCGGGGTGAAATATGCGGATTTTGCCATCGTAACTTCCGATAATCCCAGAACGGAGCAGCCCATGGCCATTATTGAAGATATCCTCAAGGGCATCAAACCGGAGCTGGGAGAATACACGGTGATCGAAGACCGGCGCAAAGCCATCAGATATGCTATGGACATTGCCAAAAAAGATGATATAATTGTACTGGCTGGAAAAGGCCACGAGACCTATCAGGAAATCAATGGCGTGAAATATCATCTGGACGAGCGGGAAGAGGTTGCCGCCCACCTGGAAGAACTGAAGGAGAACACAAATGGGTAAAATTACACTCCGCCAAGCTGCCGCCTGGTGCGGCGGCACGGTGGAAGAAAAATATGCGGACGTCACATTCTTTGGAGCCACCAACGATACCCGTACCTTGCAGCCCGGGCAGCTTTTCGTTGCGCTGCAAGGGGTGCGGGACGGACACGAATTCATTGCCAATGCCATGAGCCGGGGCGCAGCGGCGGTACTGTGCACCCGGATGATGGGGGACTACCCTGCGATCTATGTTTCCAATACCCGCCTTGCGCTGGGTGAGATCGCCCGGCGAGAGCGGATGCGCATTGGGATGCAGGTCATCGGCGTTACCGGTTCCGTTGGCAAGAGCACCACTAAGGAAATGATCGCCCAGGTGATGGAGACCACCTACCGCACGGCCAAGACCCCCGCCAATCACAATAACGACATCGGTATGCCCATGGCGATTTTGGGTATGCCGGAGGATACCCAGGTTGCCGTGGTGGAAATGGGGATGAACCATTTCCGGGAGATGGCGTACCTGTCCCGCATTGCCCGGCCTGACCTGGCGGTGATCCTGAACATTGGCACGGTGCATATGGAACATCTTGGTTCCCAGGAGGGCATCCGCAAAGCCAAGATGGAGATACTGGAGGGAATGGAGCCGGGGGATCAGCTGATTCTCAATGGGGACGACCCCCTGCTGCAGCAGCTGGAGGAGCCACCCCAGCAGCCCATCCTCTATTTCGGCACCGACGAAGGGCTGAATGTGTATGCCACGGATGTGCACCAGGGGGAGACACTGGAGTTCACCGTCCACGATGACGGCGGGGATTCTTTCCCCGTGCGGCTGCACGTGGAGGGGGCGCACTACGTTTCCGATGCGCTGGCGGCAGCAACGGTGGGACTGGCAATGGGGGTCACCCCGGCCAATATCCGCTCCGGGCTGGACTATTTCCGCAATATGGCCGGGCGGCAGGAATTTTTGCAGTTCGGTGGCATCACGGTGATCAAGGATTGCTACAATGCTGCACCGGAATCCATGGAGGCGGCGCTGAAAGTGCTGGGGGCAAAAAATGGCCGCCGCATTGCCGTTCTCGGGGATATGCTGGAGCTGGGGGCGTGCACCCCGGCGGAGCACTACCGGGTGGGGCGCCTTGCAGCGGAGAAAAGCGACCTGGTATTCTCCTTTGGCCCCAATGCAGAGCGGGTGGTCAGCGGATGCATCACCGGCGGCATGGAACAGTTCAAAACCAAGGCGTTTACGGAGAAAGAGAAGCTGATCGCCGCACTGAAGCGGACGATCCAGCCGGGGGACGTGATCCTGGTCAAGGGCAGCCACGGAATGCATATGGAGCAGATCGTGGATGCGCTGATGCAGGGAAATGATTGATACATCGGGGGAAGAAATATGACAAGAATACTGATTACGGCAGTGATATCCTGCATTTTGTCCGGCATTTTCGGCCACTTTCTCCTCCCGGTGCTCCGGGCGCTGAAAGCGGGGATCAAATTGCGCAAGATTGGCCCCACCTGGCACAATCAGAAAGTGGGCACCCCCGTTATGGGCGGACTGATGTTCATCGGTTCCGTGCTGGTTTGCTTGCTGCTGAATCTGGGCAGTATGGAGAATTTTGCCGTTTTCTATGTCTATGCGGTGGCATTGGCTTTCGGCGCCATTGGCATGGTGGATGATTTTGCGAAAATCAAGCATGATGAGAATCTGGGCTTGTCTGCGCTGCAAAAGATGCTGCTCCAGATGGCGGCGGCGGCGCTGTTCGTCTATACCCTCTACAAGGGTGGGCACCTGAGCACCAGTTTGTACATTCCCTTTGTGAATCATACCATCCACATCCATCCGCTGTTTTACGTGGTGTTCACCATGTTCGTCATTGTTGGCTGTGTCAATTCCGTCAATCTGACCGACGGCGTGGATGGACTGAGCAGCTCCGTTACCATTCCCGTGATGGTATTCTATACGGCGGTGGCCATTGCCAAGGGCAAGATGGATTTGGCATTGCTCCCTGCGGCGATGGTGGGCGGCCTGCTGGCATACCTGCACTATAACTGGCACCCGGCCAAGGTTATGATGGGCGATACCGGTTCACTGTTCATGGGCGGCGTCGTCTGCGCTATGGCCATTGCACTGGATGTGCCCCTGGTGCTGCTGCTGGTTGGTTTCGTTTATATTTGCGAGACCCTTTCCGTCATTTTGCAGGTGAGCTATTTCAAGCTGACTCATGGCAAGCGGCTGTTTAAAATGTCCCCCATCCACCATCATTTTGAGATGTGCGGATGGAAAGAGGAACGGATCGTTCTGACCTTTGCGGCGGTGTCCGCACTGATGTGTATTGTAGCCTGGTTCGGTATCTCCGGACTGTTTCGGTGATTGATTTTCTGCCTGATAATGGGCAGAAAGAAAGGAAGCAAGCATGGCAGCAGCATCCCTGCGTGCCAAAGAGAACCGCCGCCCACTGGGGGCGGCGCCAGGGGTTGACCCATTTTTCCTGATCCTGGTGCTGCTGGCGCTGGCAGTGGGGCTGACCATGCTCTACTCCGCCAGCTTCGCCCAGAGCGAATATGATACCGGCTACCTCAGCTCCACCCGTTATCTGCAAAAGCAGGCGGTCTGCGCCGGAATCGGCTTGGTGGCCATGGGGGCGTTCAGCCGCATCCCGGTGGAGTTCTGGTATCGGTTTGCCTGGCCGATGTATATTGGCAGCATCGTGCTGCTGCTCAGCGTACTGGTGATGGGGCAATCGGTGAACGGCGCAAAGCGCTGGATCAATATCGGCGGGATTCAGTTCCAGCCATCGGAAATCGCAAAATTTACCATGATCCTCATGTTCGGGAGACTGACCCGGAACTATGGGGAAAAAGCGGAAAAATTCCGCTACGGCGTGGCGGGGTTTGGCGCCGCCATGCTGGGCATCCTGATCCCCCTGGCGCTGGAGAAGCATCTGAGCGCCATCATGCTCATGGGTATGGTTGGGGTCGTAATGATGTTTGTAGCCGGAACACGTGTGCGCTGGCTCATGGCCGGTGCTGCGGCGGCGGGAGCCTTTGTGCTGGTTTATGTCAGCCTGATGGGCTATGCGGGGGATCGTATCACCGCCTGGCTCCACCCGGAGCTGGATCCGGGGGACACGGGGTACCAGATATTGCAGTCCCTCTATGCCATCGGCTCCGGCGGCCTGTTCGGCCTTGGATTCGGAAAAAGCAGGCAGAAGTATCTATATCTGCCTTTTCAATATAACGACTATATTTTTGCCGTGATTTGTGAGGAATTGGGCTTGATCGGTGCCTGCGGAATCATGATTCTGCTGGCGGCGCTGATCCTGCGGGGCTACTGGATCGCCCTGCGTGCAAGGGATCGCTTTTCCACCGTCCTTGCAGCGGGTTTGACGACCCTGATCGCCGTGCAGACGCTGCTGAATCTGGGGGTGGTGACCAATTTGCTGCCATCCACCGGGATTGCGCTGCCTTTCTTTTCCTATGGTGGCACGGCGCTGGCGGTGAATTTGGGGGAGATGGGCATCCTGCTCAGCATTTCCCGGCATCGGAACGAAAGAAAACATTTGGAGGCTTGAATATGAATTTGATTTTTACTTGCGGTGGTACCGCCGGACATATCAACCCGGCACTGGCCATCGCCCGAGAGATGAAGCGGCGTGATCCGGACTGCAATATCCTCTTCATCGGCGCAACCGGCCACATGGAGGAGAAGCTCGTGCCCCAGGCGGGGTTCCAGCTGCGGTGTTTGCCCGGTTCCGGACTGAGCAGAAAGCTGAATGCAGCCGGCATCAAGCAGAACGCCCATGCGGTGAAATGTGTGCTGGATGCGGTGAAGCAGTGCAAGCGTATTTTCCGGGAGTTCAAGCCGGACGTGATCGTGGGTACCGGCGGCTATGCCAGCTTCCCGGCGCTGTACGCAGGAGCCCGGATGAAGATCCCCGTGTGTGTCCACGAGAGCAATGCGACCCCCGGTGTCACCACCAAATTGGCATCCAGACTGGCCAGCCGGGTGCTGGTATGCTTCGAGGAGAGCAAGGACATGTACCCCGACCCCTCCAAGGTAGAGGTGGTGGGTATGCCCGTGAGCCGGGAGTTCATCTTTACCGATCGGGAAGCGGCCAGGCGGGAACTGGGCATCGGAGAGGAACCGGTGGTTCTCTCCGCTTTCGGAAGCCTGGGCGCAAAGGTGATGAATCAGACCGTGGCGGAACTGTTCCGGATGGAAAAAGAGGAGGATTTCCCTTTCCGCCATATCCATTCCACCGGAAAATTCGGCTGGGAATGGATGCCGGAACTGGTGAAAGAAAAGGGCATCGATCTGGAGCATACCTCCGCCATCGATATGCGGGAATATATCTATAATATGCCGACACTCATGGCGGCGGCGGATATCATCATCGGCCGTGCCGGGGCATCTACCTGCAACGAGATCGCAGCGGCGGGACTGCCCTGCATCCTGATCCCGTCCCCCAATGTGACCAACAATCATCAGGAGAAGAATGCCCGTGTGCTGGAAGCCCGAAAGGGCGCAGTGGTGCTGCTGGAAAAGGACTGCACCCCGGAGAAGCTCTATTCCGAAATCAAATCTCTGCTGGCTGACGATAAGCGCCGGGGGGAAATGGGGAAGAATCTCCATTCCATGGCTCGGCTGGACAGTACGGAGCGGATCTGCGACATTGTGGAGCAGTTGACGAAAGGATAAGCAACAGAAAAAGGAACAACCCCACTTGTCCCCAGGAGGAACAATATGGAAACGAAAGAAAAAAAGCGGGAGCCCCAAACCGGGAGCCGTCCCGCTTCCAAGGGCGGCGCACCCCGCCGCACATCCGCCCCAAAGCAAGCGCCCCGCCCCGGCGGGGAAGCAAGACGGCCGGCGGCGCAGTCTGCCAAGGCAAGGCCGGGGGCAGATGGCTCCTACGAAGTCTATGTCCCGGATGCGCAAAGTCAGCGTACCCGCCATGCCGAGAAACCACAGACCGGGGGGGCAAAACGCCGCAGCGCACCGCCTGCGCAGTCCCCAAAGCGGAGCAATACCCAGCGCAGGGATAGCCAGTATCGCCCCTATCGCCAGGCGAATCAGCGGATGAAAGAGCAAAAACGATCGAACCTGAAAGAGGGGGTAAACCGTTTCTTCTCTTACCGGAATCCGGTGCTCAAATATTTCCACAAGGAAGACCCGTCCGTTTTTGGCGACGATGCCAGCGAAGTTCGCCGCCGCAAGCGGGCGGAGGAAACGGAGAAGAAACGCAAGCGGGCAGAACGCCTGAATACTCCTGCCACCATTTATACCCAGCCCATGTCTTTCAACAGCCGCCGCCTGGCGGTGCAGCTGACGACCATACTTGCGGTGGTTCTGGCGCTGGTGCTTGGTATGTCCGTATTCTTCAAAGTGGAATATATTGCGGTGGTTGGAACGAAAATTTACAGCGACAGCACCATTACGGATGAGTCGGGCATCCAGAAAGGGGACAATCTGCTCACCTTTGGCCGGACGAAAGCATCGGGGAAGATCATTGCCAATCTGCCCTATGTAAAAAGTGCCAGGATTGGAATAAAATTGCCGGATACGGTTATTATTGAAATAGAGGAAGACTCCGTTGTCTATTCCATTCAGGATCAGGACGGTGTCTGGTGGCTGATCAATTCCGACGGCAAGGTTGTGGAACAGACCAGCTCCCAGACCGCCAAGAGCAATACCCAGGTTCAGGGTGTGACACTCTTCCAGCCCCAGCCCGGTGAAACGGGCGTTGCGGCGGAGGAAGCCCCCACGGCCACGGACGAATCCGGCGAAGTGGTGCAGCCACTGGTCACCGGCGCTCAGCGGCTGAATGCGGCGCTGAAAATATTGCAGGCATTGGAGCAGAACGATATCGTCGGCGATGCCGCCAGCGTGGACGTCAGCCAGCTCCAGGATATCATCCTCTGGTACGGTACCCAGTACCAGGTGAACCTGGGCAGCATCAGCAGCGCCCAGTCCATTGAATACAAGATCAGCTATATGAAGAGCGCAATTTCCCAGATGAGCGACTACCAGACGGGTATTCTGGACGTCAGTTTTACCACCTGGACGGATCAGGCGGGGTATACTCCTTTCGCATAATGGGAATAATTTGCCGAAAAAATGAGATTTCCTATTGACCAATCCGAATTTTCACGGTAGAATAGACAAGAATAAGTGAAATAATCTGCGGCATAAGGGCTGCGTTGCGTATCATGATACATAGGAGGAAAAATATATGTCCGAAAGTTTGCAGGAGCGCGTTGTCAAAATCAAGGTGATCGGTGTCGGCGGTGCCGGTAACAATGTTATCAACCGCATGATCGAGTCCGGCGTGGATGGCGTGGAATTCATCGCCGTCAATACCGATAAGCAGGATCTGAATAAATCCGTCTGCAAAAACAAGGTGCAGATCGGCGAAAAGCTGACCAATGGTATGGGCGCCGGCTCCAAGCCCGAGATCGGCAAGAAATCCGCTGAGGAGAGCCGTGCAGCCATTGCAAAGATTCTGGAGGGCACCGACATGGTGTTCATCACCGCCGGTATGGGCGGCGGCACCGGCACCGGCGCTGCTCCCATCGTGGCCGATTTGGCCCACGAGGCCGGTATCCTTACCGTTGGCGTTGTGACCAAACCTTTCAAGTTCGAGGGTGCCAACCGGATGCGCCAGGCGGAGCAGGGAATTCAGGATCTGAGCGAAAAAGTGGATTCTCTGATCATCATCCCCAATGACCGGTTGAAATACGTCACCGATCAGAAGATCACTTTCGCCAACGCGTTCGGCATTGCCGACGATGTGCTCA
>CAZTYB010000052.1:0-14084 GCA_964617595.1 uncultured Oscillospiraceae bacterium
TTTGAGATTGCTCCCAGGCTTGCAACTGCGTACCGCCTGAAAAACGAATTCCATGAGGTGCTTCATTCAAATTCGTCTGCAATTTCAGGAAACGAATCCTCTTTGCCAGTACATAAAATCGTGTCGGAGCACCCCTCGACACGATCTCCTAAAAATATTTTATTTTCTCTCTACCCCAACTATTGACATAGAACCAAAATGCGCCGGGTTTCCGGCGCATTTTTAAGCATATACAAATTAGCTCTTTGCAGGAGTGCTGCCACGGCTGGCCAAATCCAGAACCACATTGCTGTCGAAATAGCTGCTGAATTGGCTGGAATACCAGGCCAGGGATTCGCCGGTGACCATCAGACGGGTCTGCCGGACGAAAGTATTGTTATTAATATCAACACGGGGGGAGGAACCACTATTCAGGAAGAAGCGCAGGCCGCTATTGTACAGCACATTGAAAGTGGTGCCGGAATAGGACTCGATGTCGCTGGCACGGGCGAAGACGATGGTATCCACCTGTCCGAGGACGGGCGTGATCTGATTGGTCCAATTGGTAACCTCCGCCTGAACCTGCAAGGTCGTCATGCTGCGGTAGTCCTGATTGCTGTAGGTATAGCTGGCGATGGTATAGCCCTTTTCCCGCAATGCCGCAACCACTTCCTTGGCCGCCGCAACTTCGTTATCATAGAAAGTCTGGCTGAAACGGGAAACATAGGAGGTATTAGTGCGGTAGCCGAACACGCCCTCGGAGCCGGTAACGGCCAGAATGGCTCTCGCTCCACGGTAGGAGAAATCGGGATGCTCCTGAATGAAGCTCTCCAGCACAGGAACAAGATCGTAATTACCGATCAAAGTCTGTCCATTTTCGTCCACGTAAGATGCTTTGATCTCCCCATTTTCGTCCAGCACCAGCTTGTTGGCAAAACCATGCCCCTTGGAGTCGGGGGTGCCGTCCTTATCCGGGTCAACCATATACTCGAAATAGTTGACCATGGTTTCGGTGATCATAACGGGCTTCTTGCCGCTGGGGAGGTAAATGGACTGGCTGAAGAAACTCTCGTTGCCATCCACCCCGGACTGGGTGCTGATGAAGCTATCGAAATCAACCAGCACATAATTGGAGGCATACAGCTGATTCAGAATCCGGGTAAATTCCTCCACGGAGACGAAATTCTTGTTATAGGAGGCTGCCAGGTCGCCAGCCACTTCTTTGTTGCACGCACGGGTAGCATCCGCCATCAGCACATGGAAAGATAGGTTCGGGATGGAGGAAATATCCTTGATTTCAACAAGCTGATTCTGCTCCTTGACCAGATCTGCTTTCTTGGCATTGACCTGATTCTGGAATTTGTCATTGCTGCCGCTGTAGGATTCCAGCAGTGCAATGGCACCATCATAATCATACCCATCCACCATGGATTCCGCCTGAGCGATCAGGCGCTTGAACTCCAGCTCGGCGGCATCTGCCGCACTGGCCTGCTGCTGAGCCTGCTGCTGGGCGGTGATATCCTTGTTTTTCTTGATCACAAGAGCATTGGAAACGGATCCCACAATAAAACTAAGGATCAGGCACAGCGCAACGCCCGCAATAATCGCAGGCAGGTAAACTTCTTTGAAGATGCGTTTCTTCTCCCGCTTCTTCCGGCGGATATACTTAGGATCCAGGGGATCCATGACATCGGACTCGTCTTTGTAGCGGGTGACGGGCTCCATATAGATATCCAGCAACTTGGAAAAGGCGCTCTTCTTGGCGGGCTTGTTCGCCTTGTTCTTGTCTCTTCCCTTGCCGGACGGGAACTTGGGCAATTTCAGGCTGGGTTTTTTCTTCGGGGTGGGCGCAATGTCCTCGTCTGATTCCTCAACGGGGTCATACACTTCTTCCTCTTCGTCCGGATATGCCTCTTCATCAGCATATTGATGCTCCGGGAAGTCCGCTGACAGATCCTCATCGTCATCGTATTCTTCTTCCAATGTTTCTTCCGATGCTTCTTCCTGATCATCATCGGCATCTTCATCAAAATGGTATTCTCGGGTGGCATCCGGATCTTCTTCCAATTCCTCCTTGTCTTCAAAATCGGAGAAATCGAAATCATCATCCTCTGCCAGGAAGTCCTTGGGGTCGAAGCCGTATTCCTCTTCAAAATCTATATCGAGATCAAAATCGTTGTTATCCATCGTTGCATCCCTACCTTTATGGTAATGTCAATTCTATTCTATCATCGCATTACAAAAAAAGCAAGTGGAATTGACATAAAACCTCAAATTTCGTGGCATTAAGATTTCGTTAACGCAGTGCTCCCTGCTGCTCCTCAAACAGGTCATCCCGGGTTATGTTTTTTGCCCATTTGCCGCTGCGGTAATGGCGAATGACCCAGGGCCACTTCACGAATTCGTCCGTGCAAAGCAGGAAATACACCCAAAGAACCGGAAGATCCAGCACGAATGCGGCAATAAACCCAAGGGGAACTCCATAGCACCACATATCGATGGTATCGCAAACAAGGCCGAATTTCGTATCGCCGCCGGCACGGAACACTCCGGCAATGAGTGTCGTATTCACGGCGCTGCCCATGATGTAATACGAATTGATCCACAGCATCACTTTCAGATAGCCCATAGCCGTATCCGACAGGCTTGCAGAGGCGAAGCACCAAAGGAATCGTGGCAATCAGGATCAGGCCGCCGATCACACCGGAAATTACCGTCATCCGGATCACCTCCGATGTATAGCGCTTGGCTTTTTCCAGGTCTCCTGTCCCCATCACATTGCCAAGGAGGATGCCCCCGGCGCTGGCCACGGCAAAGCAAAAGGTTGTACCCAGATTCCGTACCACTACAACGATGGAATTCGCCGCCACGGCATCATTCCCTAAATGGCCGAGAATTACGGAATACATGGAGAATGCGACACCCCAGGACACGTCGTTGCCCAGAGCAGGAAGCGCCAGTCGGATAAAATCACCGGTAAGCACCCTGTTTCTGCGGAACATTTCGGACAGTTTCAGTTTCACATCCCTGGAGCAGACGGATACGATCACGCACCCGATCAGTTCGATCACCCGGGAAGCAGCCGTAGCAATACCCACGCCAGTCGCTCCCAGTTTGGGTGCCCCAAAGAGGCCAAAAATAAAAACCGCATTCAGTCCGATATTCAGGAAAAAGGTCATCACATTCAGCGCCAGTCCAATGCCCACTCTGCCAATGCTGCGAAGTGTCGCCATATATATCTCTATGATACCCCAGCAGAGATAAGTTATTCCCATCACACGCAAATATCCTGCGCCAATGGTGATCAGCTCCTCGTCCGATGTAAACAGTAGCATCAAACGCTTGGGCACCGTAAAAGCAAGCGCCGCAAACACCGCCGCAATGATCGTGGAGAACCGCAGGGCAATCCCCTGCACGGCCTGGATGGCTCGAAAATCCCGTTTCCCATAATACTGGGCGCAGAGCAGCGTTGCCCCGGTTCCAAGGCCATAGAAAACGCTGGCTAGAACACTGGCAAAATTAGATGCCAGGGATACCGCCGAAATAGAGGACTGCCCCACATAATTCAGCATGATCACGTCCGATGAGCTCACCGCCGCATTCAGTAAATTCTGAACCACCAACGGGATCAGGAGCTTATACATCTGGGAACGGAAAGCGGTATCGATTGTATGAGATTTCTTCATTTTTCCCTCTCTTTCAGGTTCCGTTGCCCCGGAGTTCAATGATTTGATCACGCAGCACGGCGGCATACTCGTACTCCATCATCTTCGCCGCTTCTTTCATCTGCTTTTCCAGACGGGCAATTTCTTTCTCCTTTTCCACCTTGGTCATCTTCACGCCGTTTCTCCCCTTGCGCTCCGCCGTGGGGGAAGATATCTCAATCAGATCCCGAACGGATTTGATCACCGTTTGAGGGACGATGCCGTGAGCTTTGTTGTATTCGTCCTGAATCTTCCGGCGGCGCTTCGTCTCGTCCAGTGCCATACGCATGGCGTGAGTGACGGTATCCGCATACATGATAACTTTTCCCTGGGCATTTCGGGCAGCACGGCCAATGGTCTGGATCAAGCTGGTTTCGCTGCGTAGGAACCCTTCCTTATCCGCATCCAGGATGGCAACCAAACTCACCTCCGGCAGATCCAGTCCCTCCCGCAGCAAATTGATACCCACAAGAACATCGTATTTCGCCATGCGCAAATCCCGGATGATCTCCATGCGCTCCATGGCTCCGATATCCGAATGCATATACCGTACCCGGATTCCCGCCTTTGTCAGGTAAACGGTTAAATCCTCCGCCATTTTCTTCGTCAGGGTGGTAACGAGCACCCGCTCCTCCCGTGCAGATCGGGCATTGATCTCCCCAATCAGGTCATCGATCTGACCGTCAATGGGTCTGACTTCCACCTCCGGATCCAGCAGACCCGTGGGGCGGATCACCTGCTCCACGATTTGGCCGGATCGGCTCCGCTCATATTCCCCGGGGGTTGCGGAGACATAAACTACCTGGTTGATTTTATCGTCGAATTCCCCGAAATTCAGCGGCCGGTTATCATAAGCCGATGGCAGACGGAAGCCATAATTGACCAGTGCATCTTTCCGGCTCCGGTCACCGGCGTACATCGCCCTGCATTGGGGGAGGGTCACGTGACTCTCGTCAATAAACATCAGAAAATCTTTCGGGAAGTAATCCAGCAGCGTGGTTGGAGGTGTCCCCGGTTCCCTGCCCTGAATCACACGGGAATAATTCTCGATGCCGTTGCAGAAGCCGATTTCCGTCAACATCTCCAAATCATAGGCTGTGCGCTGGGCGATGCGCTGGGCTTCGATCAGCTTGTTATTCTCCCGGAAGAAAGCCACCTGCTGGTCACACTCTTTCTGAATATCCAGCATAGCACGGTGCAGCTTTCCCTTGGAGGCAACATAGTGGCTGGCGGGATAGATCGCTACGTGATCCACATACCGCTCCGCCATGCCGGATACCGCATTGATCTCACTGATCCGGTCGATCTCGTCCCCGAAGAATTCAATTCGGATGGCTCTGCCCGACCAGTAGGCGGGATAAACTTCCAGCGTATCCCCCCGGACTCGGAACTTATTCCTGGAAAAGTCCAAATCGTTCCGCTCATAGCGGATTTCTGTCAGTTTTTTTAGGATTTCGTCCAGCGGTCGTTCCTGCCCCACCCGCAGGGAGATCACCATGCTTTTATAATCAATGGGGTCACCCAGGCCATACAGACAGCTGACCGATGCCACAACGATCACATCCCGCCGTTCAAAAAGCGCTGCCGTTGCGCTGTGGCGCAAACGGTCGATTTCCTCGTTTACGGAAGCATCCTTTTCAATATAGGTATCGGTATGGGCAATATATGCCTCTGGCTGGTAATAGTCATAGTAGGAAATGAAATATTCCACCGCATTTTCCGGGAAAAATTCCCGAAATTCTGAGCACAGCTGCGCCGCCAATGTCTTATTATGAGCAAGCACCAGTGTTGGACGGTTGAGTTTGGCGATGATCGATGCCATGGTGAATGTTTTTCCCGACCCGGTGACACCCAGCAGTGTCTGCTCCCGAATGCCCAGATCAACGCCCCTCGCCAGCGCTTCGATGGCCTCCGGCTGATCTCCGGAGGGCTTGTACTGCGAAACCAGTTTGAATTGATCCATCACGATTCCCCTTTTTCCTCCAGAATATATCCGGACTGCATCAGTGACACATAATCATCATCACAAATCACCAGATGGTCGATAAAATTCACATCAACGGAATTCAGGACAGAGGCAATATTCATGGTTGCCCGGACATCCTCACAGGATGGGATTGCCACGCCTCCGGGGTGATTGTGGGCAAGAAGAACGCTGGAAGCATTGATGCCAAGTGCAATCTCCACGATTTTTCGAATGGACAAATGGGTGGAATTTACATCCCCCTGAGAAATTTTCTTGCAGCAGAGCAGCCGGCATTTGGCATCCAGACACAGGAGATAAACCGTCTCCACACGCTCCCCGTAGAAATAAGGCTGAAGAAAATCGGCGCAACTATCCAGCGTGGGCAGCACTTTCGCATCGGAAGAACGGTCTTTGAAATAGCTTCTGCCCACCTGCGTGACCACGTGGAGGAATACGGCTGCATTTTCCCCCATTCCGTCCACCTTGCGAAGCTCCTCAATGGGCGCTTCCAGCACCTGGGACAGGGAACCGAATTGGTTCAGCAGCTCATGGGCAAGGGGATTGGTATCCCGCCGGGGGATGCAGTAGAACAGCAGCAGCTCCAGTACCTGGATATCCGTGAAATGATCCATTCCCTCGTCCAAAAAACGCTGGCGAAGTCGATTTCGATGCCCATCGTGTATTGACATATAATTTCACCCCAATAAATCTTATGTTGACCCTTGCTATTTCTGTTCGTTTCCGTTAAAATAGGGGTATCCAGTCGAAACACGCCGGGAAAGTTTTCCCGTCTTCTGCGCATCCTATCTTTGTCAGGAGGAACTCCATGGAACAACAAACAGAGGGAATTGAAATGCTTGAGCTGGTACCCAATCCCGTTTTCTGTGCAGCAGGCGGGGTTATCGTCCGGTTAAATACCCCTGCTCGAAAATTATTCCTGCGTGAGGGGCTCCGGATTGCGCCACTCTTTGCCTCTGGTAAAGGGGACTATGATGCGTTCTCCGGCGGAATGCTCTACCTGACCGTAGTGATCTATGGCCAGCGATTTGGTGCTTCTGTGACCCGCATTGGGCAGGAGGATGTTTTCACTCTGGATCAGCCATTTGATAGCGAAGAGCTCCGGACTCTTGCCCTGGCTGCAAGAGAATTGCGGGCGCCATTGTCCAATGCAATGCTGTCCGCCCAAAGCCTCCCGGAGGAGAGCGAAGCCGCATCCAAATTAACCCGGAATCTGTATCAATTGCTTCGCATCATCGGGAATATGTCCGATGCTGCCGGGCTCAGCCCCGTCTTCCGCCCGGAATCCCAGAATGTCACGGCTCTCTTTCAGGAGATTGCAGAAAAAGCGATCAATCTATCCGCCTCCACCGGGCACACCGTCACTTATTCCGGGCTGAATGCTCCCTGCGCCTGCTGCGTGGATCGCCAGATGATGGAACGAGCCGCACTGAATATGCTGTCCAATGCGCTAAAATTCACCCCCGCCGGGGGAACCATCGAATTATCACTGCGCCGCAATGGTGAGCAGTTTCGCTTCAGTGTCAGCGACAGTGGCAGCGGCATCCCATCCCAGGAGCAGTCATCCCTCTTTCGCCGCTACCTGCGCCAGCCCGCCATTGAGGATATCCGCCATGGCATCGGCCTTGGAATGGTGCTCATCCGGAACACCGCCGCACATCATTCAGGAGCGGTGCTGGTGGATCATCCGAACGGATCCGGAACCAGAGTGACGATCACCTTTTCCTCCGCTCCGGAGGAGCAGACCCAGCTTCGCTCCAAATTGCTGTCCGCTGACTATGCCGGGGAGCAGGATCACGCACTGGTAGAGCTTTCGGAATTTCTTCCCTATGACATATATTGATCCCCCTGCCGCTTGAGCGGCAGGGATTCTATTATAGATAGTCTTTCAGATATGCCCCGGTGAAGCTCCCCTCTATGGCAGCCACCTGTTCCGGCGTTCCGGCGGCGACAATGGTTCCGCCGCCGTCCCCTCCCTCGGGGCCAAGGTCGATCACATAGTCTGCGGTCTTGATCACATCCAGATTGTGTTCGATCACAAGCACCGTGTTCCCCGCCTCCACAAGCTGTTGCAATACTTCAATCAGCTTGTGCACATCCGCCGCATGGAGACCGGTGGTGGGCTCGTCCAGGATATAAATGGTTCTGCCCGTGGATACCCGGGACAGTTCTGTTGCCAGCTTCACCCGTTGGGCTTCGCCACCGGAGAGCGTGGTGCTGGATTGACCCAATTTCACATAACCCAGGCCAACTTCCTGGAGCATTTGTGCCTTGCGGCGGATTTTGGGCAAATTTTCGAAGAAATCCACCGCCTCTTCCGCTGTCATATCCAGAACCTGGGCAATATTCTTGCCCTTATACAGCACTTCCAGTGTCTCCCGGTTGTAACGGGATCCGTGGCAGACCTCGCAGGGGACATATACGTCCGCCAGGAAATGCATCTCGATTTTTACCAATCCGTCCCCGCAGCAAGCTTCGCACCGGCCGCCTTTCATATTGAAGCTGAACCGGCCGGGACCATAGCCCCGCATTTTTGCATCCGCCGTGGATGCGAATAGATCCCGAATGTCATTGAATAGGCCGGTGTAAGTGGCGGGGTTGGAGCGAGGTGTGCGACCAATGGGGCTCTGGTCAATATCAATCACCTTGTCCAGATGCTCAATACCCTCAATGCAGCGGCAGGCGCCCGGGCGGGTACGGGCATGGTTCAATTTCGCCAGCAATGTTTTATTCAGTACTTCATTGACCAGACTGGATTTCCCGGAACCGGAGACACCGGTCACGCAGGTGAATGTCCCCAGAGGGATCTCCACATCCACATTTTTCAAATTATTCTCCCGAGCCCCACGGATGACCAATTTCTTTCCGTTGCCGGTTCTCCGCTGGGCAGGTACAGGAATCTTCTTCACACCGGAAAGATATTGGCCGGTAATGGAGCGGGGACAATCCAGAATATCCTGCAAACTTCCCGCTGCAACGATCTCCCCGCCGTGGCTCCCCGCTCCGGGGCCAACATCCACAAGGAAATCTGCCGCCCGCATGGTATCCTCGTCGTGCTCCACAACGATCAGCGTATTGCCGATGTCTCGCAGATGCCGCAGCGTTGCAAGAAGCTTGTCATTGTCCCGCTGGTGCAAGCCGATGGACGGCTCATCCAGGATATACAGCACGCCCACCAGGGATGAACCGATCTGCGTTGCCAGACGAATCCGCTGGCTCTCGCCGCCGGACAATGTGCCGGAGGAGCGGGAAAGGGTGAGATATCCCAGTCCCACATCCAGCAGGAACTGCAAGCGGGATTTGATCTCCCTTACGATCTGCTCCGCAACCAGAGCCATATTTCCCTCCAGGTGCAGGCCGTTCATGAAGTCCAGCTCTTTGCGGATGCTCAGATTGCAAAAGTCCATGATGCCCATACCGCCCACGGTCACCGCTTGAGCAATGGGTGAAAGGCGCTTGCCACCGCAGGCGGGACAGGGCGCAGTGGACATGCATTCTTCCAATTCTTTCCTGGCTGCATCGGACTGGGTCTCCCGGTAGCGGCGGGAGATATTATTCAATATTCCTTCGAATGGCTGCTCCAGCACTCCCATGCCGTTTCCACGGTTATAGGTCATGTGCAATTTCTCCCCCTTGGTGCCGTAGAGGATCACGTCCATGGCTTCCTTGGACAGTTCTTTTACCGGTGCAGTGAGGGAAAAATGGTATTTCTGCGCCAATGCTTCGAAATACATCCGGAAAATCGAGTCCGTTCGGGCGCTCTGCCAGCCGGATGCACGGATGGCACCGTCAAAAATGGATTTTTCCCGATCCGGTATCACAAGATCTTCATCCGCAATGAGCTGGAAGCCCAATCCGGTACAGCTGGGGCAAGCGCCGGAGGGATTATTGAAAGAGAACATCCTCGGCTCCAGCTCCGGCATACTGATACCGCAATCCTCACAGGCATAATTCTGGGAGAAAGTCAGTTCCTCCTCCTGCCCGGGGATGGCGATGGTCACAAGGCCACCGGAATGGGAGCAGGCAGTCTCGATGGAATCCGTCAGACGGCGGCGGATCCCCTCTTTCAACACAAGCCGGTCAACGATCAATTCGATGGTGTGCTTCTTGTTTTTCTCCGGCTTAAGCTCCTCCGACAGGTCATATTGGATGCCGTCCACCCGCACACGGGCGAAACCCTGTTTCCGGGCATCTTCGAAGATCTTCTGGTGCTCCCCTTTCTTCCCCCGGATTACCGGGGAAAGGATGATGAATTTACTCCCCTCACCCAATGTCTCTACCCGGTCAACGATCTGGTCAATGGTTTGGCGGCGAATCTCCTTGCCGCATTTGGGGCAATGGGGCACACCGGTTCGTGCCCAGAGCAGACGAAGATAATCGTAAATCTCCGTAACCGTGCCCACCGTGGAGCGGGGACTTTTAGAAGTGGTCTTCTGGTCAATGGAAATGGCCGGGGACAGGCCATCAATGGAATCCACATCCGGCTTATCCATTTGCCCCAGGAACTGGCGGGCGTAGGAGCTGAGGCTTTCCACATAGCGGCGCTGCCCCTCTGCATAGATGGTATCGAAAGCCAGGCTGGATTTGCCGGAGCCGCTCAAACCGGTAAATACCACAAGCTTGTCCCTGGGAATCGTCAAATTTACATTTTTCAGGTTGTTCTCTCTGGCACCCTGAATCACGATTTTGTCGTTCATGCGTTCTCTCCTGTGTAAAGTTCGTACATACTATTATAACACATTTGCATCCAGCATACAAGTATTTTATCAAACAAAATTTCGTTTGATAAAGACGATTATTTAGATCAGACCGAATCGTGTATCACACGGGATATTGCAGGGATCCGTATTGGCGGATTCCACAAGAAGATTCCATTCTTTCCTTTTTTTTCGGCGGTATTTTTCCGGTATCCCTTATTGCTTTTTTCCTGGAGTTGGTGGTATAATGGCAATGTCGAATGCCCACTGCTTACGCAGGGGGAGAAAAAGAAAAAAGCGAGGTATTTCTTCGATGACAGCTTACGGAGATAACATCAAAATTTTCTGTGGCAACTCCAATCCCAAATTTGCCGAAACCATCTGCAAGGTACTGAATGTCCCCATGGGGCTGGCTGAGGTGAAGCAATTCGCCGATGGCGAAGCCTCCGTCACCCTGAACGAAACCGTCCGTGGTGCGGACGTATTCCTGATCCAGTCCACCTGCAAGCCCGTGAACGACAACCTGATGGAGCTGCTGGTTATGACCGATGCTTGCCGCCGGGCTTCCGCCGGGCGCATCACCGCCGTCATCCCCTATTTTGGCTATGCCCGTCAGGATCGCAAGGCTAAGAGCCGTGACCCCATCTCCGCAAAGCTGGTTGCCAACATGATCACCGCCTCCGGCGCAAACCGGGTGCTGACCATGGATCTGCACGCAGCTCAGATTCAGGGATTCTTCGATATCCCGCTGGATCATCTGCTGGGCAATCCCACTTTCGTTGAGTACTATCTGAGCAAATTCCCCGAAGAAAAATTTGACCATTCCCAGTTCGTTGTAGTTTCCCCTGATGTTGGCTCCGTCAGCCGTGCCCGTACTTTCGCCCAGAAAGTGCACATGAGCCTGGCCATTGTGGACAAACGCCGTCAGAAAGCCAACGAATGCGAAGTGATGAATATCATCGGCGACGTGCGGGGCAAGACCTGCATCCTGTACGATGATATGGTGGATACCGCCGGTTCCCTGTGCAATGCAGCAAAAGCGCTGGTGGAAAACGGCGGAGCGAAAGCGGTTTATGCCTGCGCCACCCACGGTGTGCTGTCGGGTCCTGCCTATGACCGGATTGAGGCAAGCCCGATCCAGGAGATGCTCTTCCTGAACACCATCCCCCAGGTGGGCAACACCCCCAGCAACAAGATCAAGTTCCTGGATGTGGCTCCCGTATTCGCCCGTGCCATTGAGCATATCCACGGCGGCACCTCCATCGCTGACCTGTTCTAAGCCGTGGTCGGAGCGAATAAGCAGAGCTGGCTGATTGTCGGTCTGGGCAATCCGGGGCGGGAATACGAGCGCACCCGGCACAATACCGGTTTCCGTGCCATCGATCTGCTGGCGGAGAGACTGGGCTGCAAAATTGACAAAGCCAAATTCCAGGGGCTGTATGGCCAGGCCAACTATAATGGCCTGCGGCTGTTCCTGCTGAAGCCCCAAACCTTTATGAATCTGTCCGGGCGGGCGGTATTGCAGCTGAGCGCATATTACAGCATCCCGCCGGAACGGATCATTGTGCTGTTCGATGACATTTCCCTGCCCCCAGGTCGGCTGCGCATCCGTGGGGACGGCTCCGCCGGTGGGCACAACGGGATCAAATCCATCATCGGAGAAATCGGGAGTCAGGATTTCCCCCGGGTAAAGATCGGCGTTGGAGCCAAACCGAATCCGGAGTTCGATCTGGCCAACTGGGTGCTGTCCACATTCAGCGGGAAAGAAGAAAAGGAACTGGCATTCGCCCTGGACAATGCCGCCCAGGCTGCCCTGACCATCATTGAATCCGGCACGGCGCAGGCTGCAAACAAATTCAACGGGGCGCACCCCTAAATCGAAAAATGCGTAAAGAACGGAAAGCGGAACTTTCATCCGCTTTCCGCTTTGTCACGTTGGCCGAAATCCAAGAAAAGAGGCGAATTATGGAGCAAATTTTATTCATGCTGAAGACCATTCCCGAATACGCCACAATGGTAGAGGAGCTGAAACGGGGTTCCTGTGCAGCGGTGACGGGAATCGGGCAAATCAACCGGAGCCACATGATCGCCGGAATCCGTCAGGAAACCCCAAAACCATTGGTGATCATCGTACAGGACGAGATGGCCGCCCGGAGAATGCAGGAAGAGCTGAAATGCTTCCTGCATACGGATATCCCCATTCTGCCAAGCCGAGATCTGACACTGTATGATGCGGCGGTGGTATCCCGCTCCTGGGAGCAGAAACGGATTCGGCAGCTTTATGCCCTGGGGCGTGGAGAGACCCCGATTCAAATCCTCCCCTGGGAATCCGCCTGCCAGCGAACCATATCCCCCGCCGTGCTATCCAGAGTATCCATCAAATTGGAAGTCGGGAAAGAATACGCCATCGACCGGCTGACCTCCGCTCTGATTTCCGCCGGATACAGCCGCTGCGGCATGGTGGAGGGCGTTGGGCAATTCGCCATCCGGGGCGGAATCCTGGACGTGTTCTCCCCCGCCAGCGACAAGCCCGTTCGGGTGGAATTCTTCGGTGACGAACTGGACACCATGGGATGCTTCGATCCGGGCACCCAACGCCGGGAAGAGAATGTTGATGAATATCTCATTCTGCCCGTTTGCGAAACGCTACCCCACTGCCACGAGGGGGACATCGAGGGACTGTGCAAAGATCTGCGCAATTTGATTTCCCGCCAGCGGCGGCGTAAAAATGTGAACGAGCCGCTGATCGCCACCCTCAGCAAGGATTTGGAAAAATACGAGAATGGGCTGAATAACTCCGCCTCTGACCGGTATATGTCTCTGATATATCCGGAATTCTCCACGGCGCTGGATTATATCCAGCCGGATTCCATTTATGTTATCTGTGACCACGCCAGCATCCAACGTGCCGCAAGAGCGAAAACGGAGGAACTGGGGATGCAGCTGGACAGTATGCTGCAAGCCGGGCTCGTTGTAGGGGAACTATGCGACTATGCGCTGCAATGGGAGGATCTATGCCACCGGTTGCAGAAGAAGACGGTTGCCTATTTTGATGCTTTCGGTGGCAGCGCCTACCCGGAGGATTGCCCGCCCAGGCAGCTGCTGCCCATCACAGCGAAACAGCTCCCCGGCTACGGCGGAAACATGGATACCATTGTCAGCGACCTGACCCATTACCAGAAAATGGAGTTCGGCACTCTGGTGCTCTGCGGCACCCGGCGGCGGGCGGAACTATTGCAGCAGATGCTGCGGGAGAAGGGTCTGGGCTGCTTCCTGTGTATCCCGCTGACCACATTGCCAAAGGCGGGACAAATCCTGCTTTGCGAGGGGACACTCCCCTACGGCATGGAATACCCAATGTCCAAACTGGCTGTTCTGACGGAGGGACAGCTGATCGCCAAAACCGAGCCCCGGCGCAAGGCGAAGAAAACCGGCTCCACCAACCGGCAGAAGCTGAATTCCTTCACCGACCTGTCCCCCGGAGACCTGGTGGTGCACGAAAATTATGGTATCGGTCGTTTCCTTGCCATGGAGCAGATCAAAGTGGACGGCGCCGTGAAGGACTATATCAAAATCGCCTATCAGGGGTCAGATACCCTATTCGTTCCGGCAACTCAGTTGGATATGGTAAGCAAATATATCGGCGGAGGCGGTGAGGACGGAAACGTCCGCCTGAACAAAATCGGCTCCGATGCCTGGCAGAAAACGAAAGCAAAGGCA
>CAZTYB010000053.1:0-13828 GCA_964617595.1 uncultured Oscillospiraceae bacterium
ACACCATTCTGTTCACCATCAATCTGGATGCCGTGGGCAATATGCCCTGCAACCCTGCCATCGGCGGCACCGGCAAGGGGCATCTGGTTCGGGAATTGGATGCCCTGGGCGGCGAAATGGGCGTGGCCGCCGATGCCAGCTGCATCCAGTACCGGATGCTCAACCGGGGCAAAGGCCCCGCCGTCCACTCCCTCCGGGCACAGGCCGACCGGCAAAAATACCGGATGTACATGAAGCATACGCTGGAAAAGCAGGAGCATCTGGAATTAAAGCAGGCGCAAATCACCCAGATCCTCACCCACGAAGGGAAAGTATCCGGCGTTCGCACCCAACTGGGCACCGAATATGATGCCGCAGCCGTCATCATCGCCACGGGCACCTATCTTGACAGCACCGTGATCACCGGTGAGAGTGTCCTCTCCTCCGGGCCGGACGGGATGCATCCCAGCATCGGTCTTGCCGACTGTTTGCGTTCCCTTGGTCTGCCCCTGCGCCGGTTCAAAACCGGCACGCCCCCCAGAGTCAACCGCAGGAGCATTGATTTTTCCAAAATGGAGCTTCAGCCCGGTGACGAAACCGTGGAACCTTTCTCTTTCCGCACCACCCATAAGCTGAATAACTCCGCCGTCTGCTACCTGACCTATACCAACGAGGATACCCACCGGGTCATCCGTGAGAATCTGCACCGCAGCCCCATGTACGATGGAACCATCTCCGGCATTGGCCCCCGGTACTGTCCCAGCATCGAAACGAAAATCGTCCGCTTTGCGGATAAGCCCCGGCATCAGCTGTTCATCGAGCCCTGCGGGCTGGATACGGAGGAAATGTATATCCAGGGATTCTCTTCCAGCTTGCCGGAGGATGTGCAGCTGGAGATGCTCCGCACCGTGCCCGGACTGGAGCGGGCGGAGATGATGCGCCCGGCCTATGCCATCGAATATGAATGCATCGATCCCACTTCCCTGCTGCCCACACTGGAATGCAAACAGATTTCCGGACTATACGGCGCCGGGCAGTTCAACGGCACCTCCGGCTATGAAGAGGCGGCGGTGCAGGGACTGGTTGCGGGAGTGAATGCGGCGCTGAAGCTTCTTGGCCGTCCGCCCCTGATTCTCACCCGGGATACCAGCTATATCGGCACACTGATCGATGACCTGGTGACCAAAGGAACCCAGGAACCCTACCGCATCATGACCAGCCGGAGCGAATATCGCCTCCTCCACCGCCAGGACAATGCTGACCAGCGCCTGACCGCCATCGGTGCCGCCATCGGTCTTGTTCCTCAGGAGCGAGCCGAGCAGGTAGCGGCCAAATACGAATCCGTTCGCCGGGAAAAGGCACGGCTGGAAGCCAACGGCATTGCCGCAAGCGATGCGCTGAACGAAATGCTCAGGAGCAAGGGCAGCACCCCGGTGGAGAATTCCGCCCGGCTAGCCGATCTGCTCCGCCGCCCGGAGATCAATTATGAGGATTTCGCTCCTTTCGACCCCACACGTCCGGAATTACCCAAGGCGGTGACGGAAGAAGTAGAGATCCAAATCAAGTACGCCGGTTACCTCCTGCGCCAGGAGCGCCAGGTGGAAGAATTCAAGCGGGAGGAATCCCGCCTGCTGCCCCCCGATCTGGATTACGATTCCATCGCCGGTCTGCGGCTGGAAGCCAGGCAGAAACTGGCCGAGATCCGTCCCCTGTCCATTGGCCAGGCCGGGCGCATCTCCGGAGTCAGTCCGGCGGATATCGCCGTACTGCTGATTTATATGGAGCAAAAATAAGCCTCGCTGCATATCTTTCATCGAGGCGATGAATTTGGGAATTGTGAAAACCGATGTACCCATGACCGCTGCGCTGTGCAGCGAAACCATTGACGGTCTGGTTGCCGCCTACCCTTTCTGCCGCAGTGAAATCCTCACCCGCACCGCTTTTGGGCGACCGATGAAGACACTGGTGATCGGTAACGGTGAGCGCCACGTGCTCTTCACCGCCGCCCACCATGCCAACGAATGGATCACGGCAACCCTCCTGCTGGAATTTGCCCAGGAACTGGCGCAGGCTATCCAAACCGGCGGCGATATCTGGGGCGTGGATGGCCGCACCATTGCCCGGCTCACCACCATCCATACCGTGCCCATGGTTGACCCTGACGGGGTGGATCTGGTCACCGGCGGCATCCAGCCGGGAAGCCCCCAGTTCGAGGTTGCTCAGGCCCTGGCCGGGAACTATCCCGACATTCCTTTCCCCCATGGGTGGAAAGCGAATCTGTTGGGGGTTGACCTGAATCTACAGTACCCCGCCGGATGGCGCACCGCCCGGGAGATCAAATTCGCTGCGGGCTACACCCGCCCCGGCCCCCGGGACTATGTGGGGCGTGCCCCCCTGACCCAGCGGGAGAGCCGGGCGCTGGCGGATTACACCCGTGGGGTTGACCCCCGCATTGTGCTGGCCTACCATACCCAGGGGAAGATCATCTATTGGCAGTTCCGGGACTTTCCGGTGGACGGTGCCCGGGAACTGGCGCAGGAATTCGCCCGCATCAGCGGCTATACCATGGAGGATACCCCTTACGAATCCAGCTTCGCCGGATACAAGGATTGGTTCATCCAGGATTTCCGCCGTCCCGGCTTCACGATTGAAGCAGGCAGCGGCAGCAATCCCCTGCCCCTGTCCCAATTCGATTCCATCTACCGGGATAATCTGGGCATCCTGGTCACCGCCGCCCTGGGGCTCCCCGGCGGCGCATAAAAAATATTTTTACCAAGGAGCTATCATGGTCATCTTTTTTGACATCGACGGAACCATCATCGATGATTCCACCCATCAGATCCCTCCCTCGGCCATCCGTGCCGTAGAAAAGCTGAAAGAAAATGGCCACATCGCCATCATCAATACCGGCCGCCCCTATTTCCAGGTTGACCCCCGGATCAAAGCCATGGCTTTCCGGGGTTTTTCCTGCGGGTGCGGCATGGAGGTTCTGCTGGACGGCACCTGGCTGGTGCGGGCGAAGCCCCTGGCCTCCCTCCGGATGCAGACCCTCGCCTGTTCCCGCAGGCACCATATGCATTCCTTTTACGAGACGGAGGATGGCGGCATCCTGCTGGACGGCGAAAGCTCCACCCACCCCATCATGTCCAAAGAGGTGGCACGGCTCCGCTCCGCCGGATTCCCCATCCATCATGTTCAGGAGGGGGAAATCCCCGATTTCGTGAAATTTGTCACTTTCCCCGATGCGGCAAGTGACATTTCCGCTTTCAAATCCGAAATGAGCCAATATTATACCATCATCGACCGGGAGAACGATATGCTGGAGCTGGTGCTCAGGGGCTTCTCCAAGGCAGCCGGGATGCAGCGGGTTCTGGATACCCTGGGCACCTCCCCTCAGGATACCTACGCCATCGGTGACAGCACCAATGACCTGCCCATGTTCTCCCTGGCGGAGCACACCATCTGCATGGGCGGCGGCGCCGAGGAAGTGAAGCAAGCCTGCGAATACGTAACCGCCAGCGTATTGGAAGACGGAATCGAAAAAGCCCTGCACCATTATGGGCTGATTTAAGTCAAATTCTATTTCGTTCAATTGGAACCGGAATAAGCGGACTTGAACTGTTCGCCTGTTCCGGTTCTCCATTTCATTTTGGGCAGATATATTTGATCAGTTCCCTCGCCGCCAGGCTGAGGCTTCTTTTTTTGTCCTCTACCAGGCAGATATTTCTGCTTGCAGGCGGTTGCTCCAGGGGAATTTCCTCAATGGCTCCACTGCGCAGATCCTCTTCCGCCAGGAATCTGGAGACAAATCCGATACCCATTCCTGCTTTCACCAGCGGCAACACCTGGTCAGCGGTGGCCACCTCGATATCCGGTTCCTTATAAATCCCCTGGGAACGCAAATAAGTTTGATAGAATTGATAGGTGTAGGAATTTCGGTTGATGGAAATATAGGGATACGTAAAAATCCCCCCCCGTACATTTTTCCATATACCCCTTTCGGCAACAAAGGGGCTCCCGGAATTCCCGGATCGGTTGCATTCGCAGGAGGGTATCCGCTTTATCTTCCATCGTAATGACCGCAAAGTCTGCTACACCATTCTTCACCGCCTCCATCGCCTGGAAAGAATTCAGATTCGCCAAACGCAGTTTCACGCTGGGATAGTCCCGGTGGAACGCCATCAGCGCCGGGAGCAGGGAGCCGTATAATCCGATCTCCGTTGTGGCAACGGAAATCAGTCCCCCATCCAGATTCCGTTCCGAGATGATCTCATATTCCGCCTTGCTTAAGTTCTCAAAAGCGATCTGCGCATGGTGAAAGAGCTTTTCTCCCTCCGGTGTCAGGCTCACCCCCTTATGGGTACGCAGAAACAGCTTGCACCCCAACTGCGCTTCCAGATTGCCGATGGCCTTTGTCACATTTGGCTGACCCCGCAGCAGCACTTCCGCCGCCCGTGAGAAACTGCCATACTTGGCCACATAATAAAATATCCGATAATAGTCGTAAGTGATATCCATTTTTATTCATTCCTTTTAGCGATATATATTATTACCAATATGCTTTTTACATATATCTCTTGCAGTAGTATAATCCATCCGGATTTTAAAATCAACGGAGGATAGTAGAAATGAATATTTTATTTACAAACATAACGATTCTTCTCTTTGCAATCGGGGATTTGATTTGGTTGATTCAAATTTGGAAAATGCCCCGGATTTTTTCTGCCCTGGAGAAACTGCGCTCCGTCTCGTTTGCCTTTTCCTTTTTCCTCGGCCTGCTCTGGACAGTTCTGAGTGAAAATCCCCTGGGGGCGTATCTTTGCCTGGCTGGGCTGGTTATTTCCCAATTTACCATCGCCGTAACATTTTACGAAAATTACAAAGGATTGGAGATTCCCCATGAATAAAGATTTGACCGTTGGCAGCCCGTCAAGGGTGCTATGGCGCTTCTGTTTGCCGCTATTTGGCAGCATCCTTTTTCAGCAGCTTTATAATATTGCAGACAGCTTCGTTGCCGGGAAATTTATCAGTGAGAACGCCCTGGCAGCGGTGGGCAATAGTTATGAGATCACCTTGATCTTCATTGCGTTCGCATTCGGGTGCAATATTGGCTGCTCTGTGGTCGTGTCCCGTTTCTTCGGTGCCAAGCAGTATGGGGCGGTTAAAACCGCCGTCTCCACAGCTTTCCTTGCCAGCGGAGTCATTTGCCTGCTGCTGATGGGAATCGGGATCCTCGGTTGTGATTCCCTGTTGGCACTGATCCATACTCCGGCAGAGATTTTTGATGATTCAGCACTTTATTTGGACATTTATATCTACGGCTTGCCTTTCGTATTCTTTTACAATGTCAGTACGGGTATCTTCTCCGCCCTGGGCGATTCGAAGACACCGTTTTTCTTCCTGGCGGCATCTTCCCTGTCCAATATTGCCGTGGATATCCTCTTCGTGACCAAATTGGGCATGGGGGTGGATGGAGTTGCCTGGGCAACTTTCCTGTGCCAGGGAATCAGCTGTGTTCTTGCCCTTATCTTCGTATGGAAGCGATTGCATGGAATTGCCACGGATGCCCCAGCCAAGCTGTTTGATGCAAAAATTCTTGGCAACATTGCTCTGATCGCCATCCCCAGCACCTTGCAGCAGAGTTTCATCTCCGTGGGCAACATCATCATTCAGGGCATCATCAATGGATTCGGTGCCCCAATCATTGCGGGCTACTCCGCCTCCGTGAAGCTGAACAACCTTGTGATCACTTCATTTACTACAGTTGGCAACGGCATCTCCAATTACTCCGCCCAGAATTTCGGTGCCGGAAAGCCGGAACGGGTCAGGCAAGGGTTCTGGGTTGGGCTGAAAATGGTATGGATTCTCTCCGTGCCTCTGGCGCTGCTTTATTTCTTCGGCGGCAAAGTTCTGATCCCATTTTTCATTGAGAATGTCACCGCCGAAGCGCTGTCCTCCGGAGTTTTATTCTTGAAAATACTGTCCCCATTCTATTTTGTCGTTTCGGCGAAACTCATCACCGACGGAATCCTGCGGGGCGCAGGATTGATGAAACAATTCATGATCGCCACCTTTACTGACCTGACCCTGCGGGTGGGGCTGGCTTACATTCTCTCCAGAACGGTGCTGGGTTCCACCGGCATCTGGTGTGCCTGGCCCATCGGCTGGTCAATTGCAACCGCCGTCTCCATTGCATTTTATACAAAATGCATCTCACAGGATAACCAGAGTGGGGAGCAAACCTTTGACAGCAATTGAGCTGCAAATTTTTGTCTCATTGCCATTCCCCCATTCCCCGAGAAATGAGGGACTTGGTCGCAAAAAATGGACTTCACTTTTTTCGTGAAGTCCATTTTTTGATATCGCAATGCCAATTCATGGCATACGCCCGGGAATCCTGCGCCGGGATGGGGTCGGAGGTTCCCTATATTTCCTTGTACATGGCAGCGGCATCGTCCTTGCGGACGGTTTCAGCCACCTGCAAAACCTCCACGGCAACCGTGCGCATACCCATGGAGATTTCGATTTTGTCCCCCACCTTCACATCATAGCTGGCCTTGGCGGGCTTGCCGTTGACGGTAATGCGGCCATTGTCGCAGGCCTCGTTGGCAACGGTGCGGCGCTTGATGAGCCGGGAGACTTTCAGATATTTGTCCAGGCGCATCTTACTTGCCGATGGCATCCTTCAGGGTCTTGCTGGCCTTGAAAGCGGGGGTACGGGAAGCGGCGATCTCCATAGCTTCGCCGGTCTGAGGGTTGCGACCCATGCGGGCTTCCCGCTCCTTGACCTCGAAGATGCCAAAGCCGCTGAGCTGAACCTTGTCATTGCGCTTCAGGGCGCCGGTGATGGTATCCAGTGCGGCATTCAGTGCCTTTTCCATGTCCTTTTTGGTCATGCCGGTCTGCTCGGCGGCAGCGGCGATCAATTCCGTTTTATTCATGCTAAAAATCCTCTTTTCTAAATAATACATGATGGTTCGGGCGGGAAAACGCCCGGGCAAGCTCCCCTTTGTTCCGAATTCGGCGCAAAACAGCGAAGCCTACTTACATTATCATATGAACAGCAAAAACGCAAGGGCTTTCTTGAAAAAAATCCTTATAATTTCAGCAATTTTGCGATTTTTTCTCCCTTGGGCAGCAGCAGGCAGTCCTCTTTCGTCAGCACCTTTAATCCAATGGCGGCGATCAGGTACACCACCACGCCCACGACCACCGGGATCCCGGCCTGGAAGAGATTGCCGGTGATACCAACCTGGGTCAGGAGCCACTTGACCCCAATGACAGCCGCGCCCATAATGACGGAAGCCAGCAGGGGGCGGATCAGATTGACGATCATGCTCGGGGGATCCTCCACCAGCGTGCGGATGGAGAAAATGTTCAGTACCGCAATGACCACATAGCTCAGCAGGGTGCCGATGGGGGTGCCCACGATACCGATGGCGGGATTGCCGGTGAGGACATATACGATGATCAGCTTCAGTACGCCCCCGATGAGCATATTCACCACCGGGCGATTCACATTGCCGTGAGCCTGCAAGATGGCGGTGGTCACCAGGGTCAGCGCATTGAACACGATGGACACGCCCAGCACCGTCATCATCTGGGTAGCCAGCGTGAGATTCTCCCCGCTGTATCCCCCCAGCAGAGCGGTGACGGGTTTTGCCAGGCAGATAAGACCCACGGCGCAGGGCATAGAGACGATGCCCGTGATGCGGATGGCGGATTCCTCCGTCAGGCGGGTCTGGCGATATTTTTTCAGCGTGATCTGGGAGGTGATGGCGGGAATGATACTGACGGTAATGGGAGTGATGAAAGCGCAGGGCATATTATAGATGGTCTGGGTCATAACGTGAACGCCCCGCATGGTATCGGCGGCCTCCTGGCTAATGCCAGAAGCAAGCAGCTGCCCCATATAGATCTTGCTGGAGAGGGAAGTAATGATCGAGAGGCAAGTGGAGCTGATGGTGATGGGCACGGCGATTTTCAGCAGTTCCTTTGTGGTGGCACCGAAACTCTTTGGCGCATCGCCGGTGGCCGGGAGCTGGCGGTAGCTCCCCCGGAACTGGCTGTGGAGATACACAGTGGAGACCAAACAGCTGGCAGTCACGCCCAGGATGGCACCGCCGGCAGCCAGGGCAATGCTGCCCGTGATTTTCAGCAGTGCGATGGCGGCGGCCATGCCGACGATCAATTTGGTGATCACTTCCAGCACCTGAGAAACGGCGGTGGGGATCATATTGCTCTGCCCCTGGAAATACCCCCGGAAAGCGCTCATAACGCAAATCAGCAGTACGCACGGCCCCAGGAATCCAATGGCCGCCCAGGCATCGGGCTGATTCCAGAACCGTGCCAGGGGACGGCAGAATGCGGTCATCAGCACGCTCCCGGTGATGCCCAGGATCAGAAAAATGCGCCGTGCAGTACGGTAAACCTGGCGCACCTGGTTATAATGCTCCAAGCTGCTGGCCTGACTGATCATGCGGCTCATGGCCACGGGGAGACCGGCGGTGGAGATCATCAGGAGGATATTATAAATTTCGTAAGCGGTACTGAAATAGCCGAATCCCTTGGCTCCGATGATGGCGTTCAGGGGAACTTTATACAGTGCGCCAACCAATTTGACGATCACCGTTGCCATGGCCAGCAGGGCGGTACCCTGGAGGAAATTCTGCTTCTTCTGCGAATCAGCCATTGTTTACCTCCCCGTCATCCTTGCGAAACAGTTTGGGAATCGCTTCGTTCACCAGTTCCTCCACCACGGCGTTCAGATCGATGGTGGGGAATTTGCCGTTCTGGTACAGGATCTTGCCCCGCACCATGGTCATGGCCACGTCCCCGCCCTTGGCGGAGAAGACCAGACCGTTTATCACATTGTGGCAGGGCATCAGGTGGGGGGCAGTGAAATCCACCAGTGCCAGGTCGGCATCCATGCCGACTTGCAGCATACCGCATTCCTTGCTTCTGCCCTGCGCCTGGGCACCGCAGACGGTTGCCATCATCAGCGTAGCGGAACTGGGCAGTGCGGAGGCATCCTGTTTCTCGGCACGCACCGCCAGGGACGCCCCCCGCATCACCTCGAACATATCCAGATTCCCAGCTTCCACTGCCCCGTCGGTACCCAGCGCCACATTCATACCGGACTGAACACAGTCCAGGATTTTGGTGCAGGCCATACCGTTCTTGGCACTGGACAGGGGCAGCGCCACGGCGCTCACCTTCTTCTTGCCCAGCAGTTTCTGCTCGAACCCGTCCAGATAGCTGCATCCGGCGGCGGTGGCGGGGACATTGAACAGCCCGTGGCAGTTCAGCAGTTCCCCGGGGTTCATGCCGGTGCGCTCCTGGCAGCTATCCACCTCGCCAGGGGTCTGCGCCAAATGGAGCTGGATGCCCAGTCCCTGCTCGCTGGCATAGCCCAGCAGTCCCTCCCAGAGTTTGTAATTGCTGGTGTACTCGGCGTAGATTCCGGCATCGATCTTGATACGGCCATTATCGAAGCCGTTCCATTTTTCCGTCACCTTTACCAGTTCCTGGCACTGCTCATCGGTATCGAAATCGAATTCCTCATTCTGGTCGATAAACCGATAGCTGGACAGCGCCAGATTTGCCTTGATCCCGGATTCCGCCACAGCCTGCGCCGTGGCATTGGGATAGTAATACAGATCCGATACCGACGTAACACCGAAACGCAGGCACTCCGCAATGCTCAGCAGTGCAGCGGCTTTGGCGCAGCGGGAATCCATTTTCGCTTCCTTTTTCAGCAATTCCTCCAGCGCCTGGGTATTGCCCAAATCGTCGGTAAAACTGCGCAGAACCGACGAGGCCAGATGGGTATGGCAGTTGATCAGGCCGGGGATGGCAACCATGCCGGTGCCATCGATGATGGTTTTCGGCTGCTCCTTGGGTGCCTGGCGGGAAATGGAGACGATCTTTCCCTCCGAAATGCCAATATAGGCACCGAACAGAACCTCCATTTTGGTATTCATGGTCACGGCGGTGACATTTGCGATCAAAGTATCCAAAGGGGTAACTCCTTTCTTTTACAACAGGTCAAACAGTTCCCGCTTCTGCTCCAGAACTCTGGGGAGCAGTTCGATATATTGCTCCGGGAATTTGGGATTGTGGAAGCGCTGCAAGGTGCCATCGGGCAGATTCACCTTGTTCATGCCGCCCCCTCCCAGGGAGAGGATGGTATGGACCTCTTCCATCATATAGATATTGTACAGGCAGTCCTGCCCCTCCCGGCTCCAGCCCACGTTCTCGAAGGAACCGGACATATATTTTTGCCGGTAGAGGTAATAGGGCTTGTACCCCAGGCTGCTCAGTGTCCGGTTGGCATAGGCAACCATCTCGGTGACCTGCTGGGCGGTGGGGAGTTGCGTGCGTTTTTCGAACAGGTCTGCCCCCTTTTTCAGTGCCAGGGTATGTACGGTGATGTTGGCGGGGCTCAGTGCCGCCACCTGATCCAAACTGCGGCAGAACCCCTCCACCGTATCCTCCGGCAGTCCTGCGATCAAATCCATATTGACCGCATCAAATCCCGCCTCCTGCGCCTGGCGGTAGGCGCGGAGCACATCCTCCGCCCTGTGGGGGCGGCCGCAGGCACGGAGCACTGCATCCTCCATGGTCTGGGGATTGATGCTCATGCGGTTCGCCCCGTGGGAGCGGATGGTTCGCAATTTCTCCAAATCCAGCGTGTCCGGTCGTCCGCCCTCTACGGTGTATTCTACGCAGCGGGATAGGTCAATATTATTTTCAATGCTTTCCATCAGCCGTGCCATTTGGCCGGCGCTGAGGGTGGTGGGGGTGCCACCACCGATATAAAGGGTTCGCACCCCATGGCCGGAAGCACGCAGGAGCGAACCGGTGAGCTCGATCTCTTTCAGCAGCGCTTCCAGATAGGGTTCCAGTAATTCGGTTTTCTTCCCCACCGTCCGACTGACAAAGCTGCAATAGGTGCACCGGGTAGGGCAGAAAGGAATGCCCACATATACGGAAAGATCCCCCGGCTCCAATCGGGACATTGCCCTTACCGTTGCCTGGGAGCATTCCACCGCCAGATGCCGCCGGGCGGGAGTGACGTAGTAAACATCCCTCAGCATTTTCTCAGCCGATTCCGGGGTTCCCCCCTCCAACAGATAGCGGGTGGTCAATTTGGTGGGGCGCACCCCCGCCAGAGCGCCCCAGGCGGGCTCCGCCGGGAGCAGCTGCTTTGCCGCCAGGTAGATGCTCTGCTGTAGTACCCGGCGGCGCAGGCGCACCGTTTCGTCGGCGGTTTTGATGCGCCGGGTGGCATGGGCAGTTTTACCGTCCAGGGTGATCTTGGCCTGGACGGTAATGTAGGTATTGCTTCGGTGCAGAGTGGAGACGGCCTCCGCCGGGGCATTTTCCGGCAGCAGCGCCAGCAGCAATTGCTCCACGGCATAGCGGTCATCGTGGCCGATCAATGTCAGATTCATGATGGGCTCCTCATTTAGCAAGATAGGGATTGTGCTCCCGTTCCCAGGCCAGCTCCGTGGAGCTCCCGTGGCCGGGGTATACCCGGTAATTTCCCGGCAAATCCGCCAGAATGCCCAGGGAGGACAGAATCTGACTCCAGTTTCCCCCGGGCAAATCCGTCCGCCCGCAGCTGCCACAGAACAGCGTATCTCCGGAGAAGATCACGTCCTGCGCCATCAGGCAGATGCTCCCCGGGGTGTGGCCGGGGGTGGGGATCACACGAAAATCCAGCCCCGCCATACTCAGGTGGCCATCCGCCGGATAAGTATGGGTATAATATAATTTACCGTTGGTGATCATAGGGGGCAAACTCAAATCGGCGGCGCTGATATAGACATCGCAGTCCGTCTCCGCCGCAATATCCGCCACGGCACCCACATGGTCAAAATGGCCGTGGGTGAGCAAAATTGCCTCCGGCTGCCAATTTTTCTCAGCTAAGGCTTCCAGTATTTTCTTCGCCTCGTATCCGGGGTCAATGACGATGCAGCGAGGCTGATCGGCGGCATGCACCAGATAGCAATTGGTCTGGTAGTCCCCCAGGGGCATTGTGATGATTTCCATATTCCGCATTTCCTTTCCGGGGGATCAACCATGGCGAGCGCCTTGCAGCTGATCGGTATCCAGGATCAATGTGACGGGGCCATCATTGATGGACTCCACTTTCATATCCGCACCGAAGCGCCCATGCTGGGGTGGGTACCCCAGCTCCTCACAAATGGCCAGGAAACGCTCGTACATTTCGTTCCCCAATTCCGGCGGTGCAGCCTCCACGAAACTGGGGCGGCGCCCCTTGCGGCAATTGCCGTAAAGGGTGAACTGGCTGACTACCATCACCTGGCCGCCGATCTGCTCCAAGCCTAAGTTCATCTTGCCATTTTCATCTTCAAAAATGCGCAATCCCAGGGATTTTTCCGCCAGTAGGCGGCATTCTTTCTCCGTATCCTCCGGGCCGATGCCCAGCAGGATAAGAAATCCCCGGCCAATTTTGCCAACCACTTCGCCGTCAATGGTGACGGAAGCGGATTTCACACGGGTGAGTACTGCTCTCATTTAGTTCTGTCCTCTCCGGGAGCCGATGACATCTCGCACATTCAGCAGACGATTTCGGATATTCTCCAGCTCCGCCACATTTTTTACTTCAAAACGAATCAGGCAACTGCTTCTGCCCCCGGGCAAATCCTTGGCGCTGAGTTCTTTTACCCGCACCCGGGCGGTGGTAAGCACCGTCGCTACATCCAGGACGATGCCGTCCCGGGTCAGGCAATCCAGTTCCAGGGTCGTCTCAAAGGGCTGCTCCTCCTGGGATGCCCAGCGCACCCGCACCCAGCGGGCAGCCTGGCGGGGGTCATCCCGGTTCTGGGCATTGGGGCAGTCCGCCCGATGGATGGAAACGCCGAAACCCTTGGTGATAAAGCCCACGATGGAGTCCCCGGGGACGGGGGTACAGCATTTGGCGAATTTGATCATGCACGAATCGATATCCTCCACGATCACGCCGTTCACCCCATGGCGATTCTGCCGGGCGGCTTCGGAATCGGGATTGATCCGCAGGGGATTCGTATTTTTCTCGGTGGTCTGCGCCTTGATGGCACGGCTGATATCGTCACGGATGCGCCCCACGGCTTTCACGGCGGTGAGGCCACCGTAGCCGATGGCGGCGTACAGATCGTCCCAGCTGTCAAAGGCTAGCTTCTTCAGCAAATGGGGTTCCAGCTCTTCTTCCGTCAGAGCGGATAGTGGCAATCCCACCCGCTTCATCTCGGATTCGAAAGAGGATTTGCCGTGGACGATATTCTCTTCCCGCTTCTCTTTCTTGAACCACTGTTTGATCTTCGTCCTGGCCTGATTGCTCTTGCAGATATTCAGCCAATCCCGGCTTGGCCCTTTGGCCGTTTTGGAAGTGATGACCTCCACAATGTCGCCGTTTTTTAGCGTAGCATCAATATTGGCGATGCGGTTATTCACCTTGGCGCCGATCATGGAGTTGCCCACGCCGGAATGAATGGCATAGGCGAAATCGATGGGCGTAGAGCCGGAGGGCAGGGATACGATGCGCCCCTTGGGGGTGAAGACGAACACTTCATCGTCAAACATATCGATTTTCAGGGACTGGACATATTCTTCCGCATCGGCATCCTGCTGGCTTTCCAGCAGGCGGCGTACCCATTCGAAATCCTTCTCGGTGCCGGAGCCGGTGCCCTGCTTGTATTTCCAGTGGGCGGCGATGCCGTATTCCGCCGTTTCGTGCATATCCCATGTGCGGATCTGCACCTCGAACGGGATACCCTCCGTACCGATGACGGTGGTATGCAGGGACTGGTACATATTGGGCTTGGGGGTGGAAATATAGTCT
>CAZTYB010000054.1:0-13523 GCA_964617595.1 uncultured Oscillospiraceae bacterium
GAGTGGTGGACTTACCGCAGCCGGAAGGACCGACCAGAACGATGAATTCCTTATCAGCGATCTCCAGGTTGAATTCCTGAACGGCAACAACGCCTTCGTCGGTGATTTGCAGGTTGGTCTTCTTCTTCTCGGGCTCGTCGCCTTTCTTCTTGCGCTTCTTTGCCTGCTTGGCATCGTCGCCATTGAAAGGATAGACTTTCTTGATGTTCTTCAGGGTTAAGCTTGCCATGTTCTTGTGACTCCGTGCACACTGAATCCTCAATATGTGCACTCGCATTCTGCCAGGTAAAATAGCAGAAGCATTACGACAGGTCTCCACACTGCCGCACCGTGAGTCGGACGGGGTTTCCTCCTTTATTTTAGCTTCGTATGCCTATTTTTGTGGAGTAGGCATACTCCACCGGAATAATGAAATGATACCATATTTCCTTGGGAACTTCAATGGTGGATTCTGACAGTTTTCTTTTATCCTAATTGTATAATTTGCTAAAAATCAACGCAGCCGGAATCCATCCTCGTCCATTTCCAGCGTTGCGGAGAAATAGGCCTGCATCGCCTTGCTCAGGTACACTCCGTCGGCCACCGCCGCCGTCTCGTAGCAGCTGTGCATGGCCAGCTGGGGCAGGCCGATGTCCACCGTGGGGACGGACACATGGGCGATGGAAACATTGCCCAGGGTGCTGCCCCCGGGGATATCCGCCCGGTTATAATAGGTCTGCACCGGCACATCCGCTTTGCGGCAGATTTGCCGGAAGATGGCGGCGCACAGGCCATCGGTGCAATAGCGCTGGTTGGCATTGAATTTGATCACGATGCCGCCACCCATAACCGGGGCATTGTCCCGGTCGGCCAGCTCCGGATGGTTGGGATGCAGGGCATGGGCATTGTCCGCCGACACCAGGAACGAACGGCTGAGCATCTGCTGCAAATTCAGCCCCAGACCCTGGGCGATCCTTGCCAGGGTATCCGCCACATAGCCGGAATCGGCACCACCGGTGGTGCGCGAGCCGATCTCCTCACTGTTCAGGGCGCAGAACACCGGGACATCTTCGCCCCCCGTTGCATCCAGGAAGCCCCGGAAGCAGCCATAAACGCATTGCAAATCGTCCAACGCCTGAGCGGAAATAAATTCGTTCTCCATGCCCCAGATGCTGGTTTTTTGCCGGATGTAAAGGGTCAGGTCGTGGCCAAGGATCTTGCCCCCGGCGTAAGTTTCCAGCGCCGTATTCAGTTTCCCGGCGGCATCCTTGCCACCCAGCAGGGGATTCAGGTCCATCACCGGATTCCATTTATAGCCGTCGTTGGCCTGGCTGTTCATGTGGATGGCCACATTGGGGATCAGCATCAGATCCCGGTCGATGTCCACCAGTTTCGCCTCGGCGCCGTCCTCGGTCTCCACCATCACCCGCCCGGCCACGGACAGGGGACGATCCAGCCAGGGGGATACCAGCAGCCCGCCATAGCGCTCCACC
Organism: uncultured Oscillospiraceae bacterium; assembly: GCA_964617595.1. Lineage (GTDB taxonomy): Bacteria > Bacillota > Clostridia > Oscillospirales > Oscillospiraceae > Faecousia. The sequence continues at coordinate 1,473 of CAZTYB010000054.1, forward strand.
TGCAAGGTGGTATAAGCGCCGGACTGCTGGCTGTTTTCTTTCAGTTTCAGGCAGGGGCGATCCGTATGCGCCGCCGCCAGCAGGAAGCCCCGGGCAGTGCGCTCCGGAATGCGGAAAGCGATCACCGCCGCACCGCCCCGGCAAACATAGTATTTTCCCCCGGGCACCAGTTCCCAGTCGTTGCCCTCTGGCAGATTGCGGTATCCGGCCTCCTCCAGCTGCCGCCGCAGGCTGGCCTGGGCATGGTAGGCGCTGTGGGATTCATCCAAAAATGCACACAGAGATTTGGTAAAATCATCCATTGTTCTGACTCCTTTTATTCCTCATTTTTCATTGATTTTTATTTCTTCGCAAACCCCGCATCTTTCCACGGATAATCGATTTTGGGGGTCACCGGTTCCGGTTTTCCGCATTCAGTTCATCCACCACAATGTCCGGATAGGGATTGACGATGACATTTTTATAACTGTGATAGATCACCATCCCCGGCTTGCCGCTGGGGATCTTCTTCACCTGCTTCACGGTGGTCACGTCCACGGGGATATTCTGTCCGCCGCCGGTTTCGGCATAGTGGGCGGCCAGCTGGGCGGCTTGGGTAATGGTGTCGTCCGGGGGAGTCCGGCCGCCGCAGGAGATGATCACATGGCTGCCATGGACTTTGGAAGCGTGACACCAGAGGTCATCTTTCCGAGCCAGGCGGAAGGTCAGCTCGTCATTTTGACGGTTGTTCCGCCCCACGTAGATGGGGAATCCATCGGTGCTCTCGAAGCGCATGGGGGGGAGCTTGCTCTGCTTCATTTTCCGCTTGGCGCTTTCCTGCCGGAGGTAGCCGCCGGACTGGAGCTCCTGGCGGATTTCCTCCAACTCTGCTTCGGATTGAGCACGGTTCAGTTCCTCCAGCACGCTTTCCAGATAATTCAGTTCCTCCTGCCCCAGTTCAAGCTGGCGCTTTAGCTCCTTTTCCCCGTTTTTCATGCGGGTATAATCCTTGTAGAATTTAGCGGCATTCTGCTGGGGGGAGAGTAGGGGACTGAGGGGAATGGAAACAACTCTCATTTCCTCGTCATAGAAATCCTCACATTCAACTTCCGTCTGTCCCTTGCGGATGCGCCCCAAATTGGCGGTGAGGATATCCCCCAGTTGGCGCAGACGTTCCCGGTCGAGAGTTGCCTCCAGCTCCTTTTGTTGCAGGGCAATTTTCCGCCGCAGCCGCTGGCAGAGGTTGGTGACGGTTTTGCGCATCCCCTGGCTCTTCTGCCGTATGGCATCCCGGCGATCCCGCAGGGTATAGAACCCGTCCAGCAGGGCGCTGAAACCCTCCATTTCCTGACAATTGCCATATTGCCGGATGGGGCAGAAAGCGAATTGCTTGGGCGTTCCGTCCCCCAGGGCATATAAACTGGGCTTCGGCTCCGTCAGATTCCGCCGGAAGAAAGCCTGCAACCCCGCCGCCAGGGCATTCACATCCCCCGCTCCCAGTCGTGCATCCGTGTCCCCGGCGCATTCCAGCGCCGCCTCCCGGCACACCAGGGGGGACAGCCCGCCTAAGGAATCCATCAGCCGGTCGCAGAGCAGATCTGCCCCGGGGGCGGAGAGGAGGTTGACATAATCTTCAATTTCCAGATCCATCGGATTCTCTTTTTCTATTTTTTCCGGTGGAATATACATCAGTCCCGGCAGCGCCGCCCGGCGGGTGCTCTCGTCCAGGGGGATGCGCCGCAGACAGTCCAGGATCCGCCCCTCCGGGGACAGGAGGTAGACATTGCACGTGCGCCCCATCAGCTCCGCCACCAGCCGCTTTTGCACCGGGAAGCCCATTTCGTCGGTGCAGTCGAAAGTGAATTCCACCTGGCGCTCCATCTCCTGCTGCCTGATCTCCGCCAGCCGGGCACCCAGAAGATGCTTGCGCAGGAGCATACAGAACATGGGCGGCTCCGCCGGATTCTCCGGGGAAGCGGAGGTGAGATGGAGTCGGGGTGCCGTGGGATTGGCCACAAGGAGCAGCTTCTCCCGCCCGTTCGCCCCTTTCAGCAGCAGCACCAGGGAATCCCGGCTGGGCTGATGAATCTTTTCCACCCGGGCAGCCAGGCATTTCTTTTCAATTTCTTCCAAAGTGAATTTCAAATAAAACGCATCAAAAGCCATGGGGTTTCCTTTCTGAATCGGCATCATAACCGCATTGAGGCTATTATACCATTCCCCCAGCCGCTTTTCAATCACTTTTCCCCCAAAGCCCCGCCCCCGGAGAAAATTCGCCGAAATAAAAAAATCCCTCCGTGACCCCTTTACAAAATGCCGGGAATCTGCTATAATACTTCCGCTGAAAAGTTATGCGCCAGTGGCTCAATGGATAGAGCATCGGATTCCGGTTCCGAGGGTTGGGGGTTCGAGTCCCTTCTGGCGTACCAGAGGAGAGTTATACGAACACCAAGCGGTTATTTATCTTACCACAACGGGTTTTGTATCACTCTATCGGCTCTAAAGGAAGAAGCATCACGGTTTTGTGGTGCTTCTTCCTATTTTGCGTGCTCCCGGTGAGCGCACGCAAAATAGCCAGAGTCGATTTTTCACCGGTTTGCGCTATCGCTTATGAAATTGGGGAGTATAGAAAAACCGCCGTCCCGTGTGGATCGGCGGTTCTGTTCATAAAGAAAGGGGCCATGTTTCCATAGCCCCTTGGAGTGGACTTTGGCAGGCGTCCCATTCTCCTGCATCTCTCGGGTTTCCCCTGTCATACCATCGGCGTGTGGTCGGGACGGAATTTACCACCTCAAAGTCCAATATCTCTCTATGTAAATAGTAGCACAATTATTCCTCTTTGTAAAGTATTTTCTTATTTTTAATCAGTCTCCGGTACTCTTTATCTCTGATGTACCACGCCGAAAGAATAGAATTTTTGAACCCGGCAGGATCCTTGGAGGTATGTACTCGTAGCACAACTTTAAGATTAATTCCCTCTTTTTCGATTGCTTTCAGAATGAGACCTGTATTTGGCGTATCCTCCAGAATATATTCCGGTGCTTCCAGGGCATCTTTCAAAAAGGGGCGAACAATCTCGTAATGCCCTGGATGGTGATCCTCGATGTGTTGTATACGCTCATCCGTAATAATCACTTCATTGGTGGATATATCTTCCGTAATGCAGCGATATTTTTCAATGTCAATATTTGTTATATAATGCACACCCGTTCCACCTTTCGCATTCCCGGTGTCCATTATAACAGATTTTTTGACATCTTCAACGGTTTTTCTGCTATGGCTCTATCGTATATTTCCTTACTGCCGCTTTCGCCGCCTCCGACCGGCTCCATTTGGCGATTCGCAGCCGGTCATCATATCGTTTCAGCCCGTTTTCTTTGCAAAACTTATGGAGCAGGCATTTGCGGATATCCGTAAGGAATCGGGCGCATGACTCACCAAGTAACGCTGACCCCACGGGCACCCATCCGGGTGCCCGTTTTATCATCCCCGGTGTTAAAAGAAAGCCGGGAGGCTCAGCCGGTGGGCATCGGCCACCGACCGAATCCGCAAAGCGGTATCGGCGCAGAGGGTTTGAAAATCCGTTTTCTCCCCGGCCTCTGCCCAGATTGCCAGCATGGCCAACTGGGCATCGATATCCTCCAGATATTGGTGATCCGCCAAAACGGCGCTGAAATCCCGGCATCGCTGCCACCGGGCTTGTGCTCGGGCGATTTCTTCCCCCGCTGCGGCGAAATCCTCCTGCCGGGACAGTTCCATTGCATTGGACAGCGCCTGGAGCAACGGTTTCTCCACTGCGCCCATGGCCAGCTGGGATGCGATGCTGATGGCCAGCAGCACCGCCAGCAGCCCCACACCGATGCGAAATCGCCCCATCATCCTACCTCCCTTGGAATATAGATCACCTGCTGCCCCATCAGCGCCAGGAGGAAAGTATCCTCCAATTTGGCATTGTGTTTTTTCAATTCCTGATGGAGCCAAACATCGTCCTTGCCCGCCAGATGCAGATTCTGGGTCAGGACTGCCCCATCCTCTACCAGGGTGATGGGCAGCGCCCGGGGCTTCACGGCCAGCCCCGCATCCTGGGCGGAGGCGGGCTTCTTCTCCGGGTAGGGAAAGACGGATAGGGTACCGTCCGTTTCCAATATGGCGTATTGCACACTGCGCACATCCAATACTTCCTTGCTGCGCAGGTGCCCCATCAGCTCATCCAGGGTGATGCGGGTCTGGCGCAGGCGGGACTGCAAAATGACCCCCTCCTGAATCAAGAGCACCGGCTTGCCGCACAGAATTTGGCGCACTCTGGTACTGCGCAGGGTCAGCCAGGAGAGGATCAGTTCCACCCCCAACACCGTCAGAATGGGCACCAGTCCAGAGAAGAGGGGGATACCCCCATCCTGCATGGGGATGGAGGCAAGATTTGCCACCAACATGGTCACAACGAATTCCGTTGGCTCCATCTCCCCGATCTGCCGCTTACCCATCAACCGAATCACCAGAATCAGCACCAGGTACAGCACCAGCGTGCGCAAATAGGATAAAATCACCGCATTCACCTCGGCTTTAGCTTTCCCATTTTTCCCGGAAAGATACGCTCCCCCCGGCCATAGACTGCACCGGAGGGAGGAATGGAATTGGCAAAACGGGATTATTGGATTGCAGCGCTGGCGCTGCTGCTGGCGGGGGTGGCGGTGCTGTGGGTCATGGGCAGCATGGTGCTGGAGACCGGGTCGTGGGGACTGTCTTTCCGGGAGCCGGGGGTCGCCCCCATCGGCAATGCCGGGATAGATCAGCTGAAAGCACTGGATGCGGCCTACCTGGGGGACACGCAGAAGAACGTGATCTACCTGACTTTCGATGCCGGATACGAGAACGGATGCACGGCGCAGATTTTGGATACATTAAAAGAGCACGGTATCAGCGCCGCATTTTTCCTGGTGGGGAACTACATTCAGCAGAATCCGGATCTGGTGCGCCGGATGGTGGCCGAGGGGCATACCGTGGGCAACCACACCATGCACCACTACGATATGAGCAAAATCTCCGATGCAGATGCATTTCAAAAGGAACTGGAAGACCTGGAGGAACTCTTCCAGCAGACCACCGGCCAGGAAATGGAGAAATATTATCGCCCGCCCCAGGGAATCTACAGCGAAAGCAACCTGCGCAATGCCCAGAAATTGGGGTACCGGACGGTATTCTGGAGTCTTGCCTATGTGGATTGGAAGAACGATGATCAGCCCACGGCCGACGCCGCTTTCTCCAAATTGATTCCCCGGATCCACCCCGGGGCGGTGGTGCTGCTCCATTCCACCAGCAAGACCAATGCCCAAATCCTGGACGAATTGCTGACCAAATGGGAGGATCTGGGCTATTCCTTTGCCCCCATTTCGGAGCTCTTCCAGCCAACCCCATGAGGATATGATATCGCCCGCAGGGAAACGAGCTCCCTGCGGGCAGAATTCATTCCGGAATCAATGATGGAAATTGGTAAAAGTGATGGGTTCCTTTTCGGGCAGGCCGAATTTTTCCTTGCCCAGCTGGAAACTCTTCATCATGAACGCCATGTTCCGCCCCAGGGTGCGCATGGTCTGCAATCCCTCGATATCCTTTTCCACCTCTTCGGCGCTGGCGCCGTAGACCATGTTCCAGTACTGGCTGGAGGCAATGGGCATGGAGCTGATGGAGAAATATTTGTTCAGCACATCATAGGTACTGGAGTTGCCGCCCCGGCGGCAGGTGACCACACTGGCGCCGACTTTCATGGTCTTGTCGATATTGCCGGTGCTGAAGAAGAGCCGATCCATAAACGCAATGGCGCCACCGGCGGGGGATGCATAGTAAACCGGCGCACCGATGACGAACGCATCCGCCTCCGCCAGTTTGGGGGCGACCTCGTTCACCACATCGTCAAAGACACATTTGCCGGTTTCTTTACATTTGCGGCAGGCGGTGCAGCCCCGGATATCCTTGTGACCCACGTGGATCAGCTCCACTTCGATGCCCTCGGCTTCCAGGGTTTTCTTCAATTCCGTCAGGGCGGTATAGGTGCAGCCCCTGGCCCGGGGGCTACCGTTGATGAGCAATGCTTTCATGGATGATTCCTCCTTGAATTTTTTCTATATTATACCATCCGGGAGTAGCTACCGGTCAAGACTTTTTAAGGGAGAGGGGAGTGGGCAGAATGCAGAAAATGGATTGCAATTTTTGGTGGAATCGACTATACTGAAAGCATCTTCAGAAAGAGCAATGACATCAACTTAAGCACGCCCCCTTGGCTCCCTCTCAGAGGTGTGCGAAGCCATGCCTTTAGGCTGAGCTGTCAAAATCGGCTCTTCGGAACCGATTTTGACTGAGGGAGTGTCCTATAATGAATGGTAAATGCTCAAAAATACCAACGACACTCCCCCTGTCGGCCTGTTCGGCCGACATCCCCCTCAGCGAGGGGGACAAGGGCGCTACCGTATTGAACCTTAAGTTGACGACATTGTCGGAAAGAGAGAATTCCATATGGAGCATTTGAATCAATTCTTCCAGCGGTACGACCGATTGCTGATTTTTGATACGGAGACCACCGGGCTGCGGTTCGAAACGGACGAGATCATCCAGTTTTCCTCCGTCACCCTGGAGCAGCGCTCTGGGACAGTGGAGATCACCGACCAATATGACCGGCTGCTCAGCCTGGCACCGGGGAAAGAGGTGCCCCCGGAAATCCAGCGCCTGACGGGCATCACCACCCAGGATGTCCGGGACCGGGGCATCCCCCGGGAGCAGGCAGCGGCGGAAATCGCTCAGCGCATTGACGGGAACACGCTGCTGGTGGCCTACAACGCCCATTTTGACCTGAGCTTCCTATTCCATTTGATGGCCGCCTATGGGGATCCGGCGTGCCTGCGGGGGAAAGACAAGCTGGATCTGCTCACCGTCTACCGGGATCGCCGGGACTATCCCCACCGGTTGGAGAGCGCCATCACCGCCTATGGTCTACAGGGCAGCGTGCAGAATTCCCACCAGGCGGATCAGGATGCCCTGGCCACGGTTTACGTCATGGAGGCGATGGCAAAAGAGCGGGATGATTTGCTGGATTATGTCAACTTGTTCGGCTACATTCCCAAATTCGGTCCGCCCCGCCGCCCCATTCGTTCCGTTACTTACCGTCCCCAGCCCTACCATAATCCAAATCCGCTCTATCAAGGGAAATAATCCAGGGAAACATTTCGGTATCATTCGAATGAGCGTGTGTAGGGGACGGGTCTCCCGTCCCTCTTGCATTATGATCATTCTTGCATTTTGACAATTTTTTGTAGGGACACCCGTCCCCGGGTGTCCGCTGATTGGGGTGCGTTGGGTGCTTAAAGCAAATGGAGCCGAGCGCCTTTTTCCTCCCCTGAAAGGGGAGGTGGCATGGCCTAACGGCCATGCCGGAGGGGTTTGCAGTAAGCAATTTATCGTTTACCAGAAGCTGATGCGAGATCGTACTGCCTAACCCCCCAGTCAAAATCGGTTCCGAAGAGCCGATTTTGACAGCCCCCCTTTCAGTGGGGCAAAAAGGCTCTATCCCATTCCCTTTTCACATTCAACACATTCGGTGGAAACCGGGAGAAGCGGACACCCCGGGAGGGGTGTCCCTACGGTGTAGGTTTATCTTTTCCCATTCAACGTACATGGGCAAAAACGCAAAAAAGAGGGAGGCGAAACGCCTCCCCTACAGTGTCGATTTTGGTGCAATCTTATGTTAACGTCCGTAGGGGACGGGTCTCCCGTCCCTCTTGAATTCGCTTATCGGTCACGCAACTCGTTTGAGGGAGGCGGAACGCCTCCCCTACGGTCTCGACCGATGGTGCTGCCTAAAATCACGAATGTGTAAACCATGTGCTTGCACAATCTGTAAACGATGTTACTGCACTGTACAGCTCCCCGTCCCTCTTGCACATGAAACGAATTCTATTTATCGCCCGCAGGTTAAATCTCGCTTGACAAATCTGCTGGCGACATCTATAATAAACATAGAAAAAGGGTGCTACCGATAGACGGTTGACCCCCGAATATTACTTCAAAGAAGTAACCGTTAAGTTGGGGAACTTTGGGCGGTTACTTCTTTGCATTTATGATCTCAATAATCAGTTTAACGATGATACCGATGAGCGAAACCAGCAGCGCCAGAATCGCAATGACGATCGAAAGAACTTCATATGTAGTCACAAGCAATCACCCTCTTTGGCAGATTTCCGTTGGAACGGATTTCTATGTCAACAGAGGGCTTTTCAATCTCCCTCTGATTAGAGGGACAACCGCCTACCGCAATCAAATTGGTAGCACCCGGCGCATAAGCACCATGGTCAGGATAACACAATGATACGAAAAAGTAAATAGTGCACTTGTAAAAATCCAAAATCAATTCTCAACGAAAGGGATCTTTGCCCGGAAGGCATCCATTTCGCTGCCGGAGCATTCCGCCGTGACCCGCAGGGGATGGGTGATATTCAGGCCGAACATTTCCATAAAGCTCTTGCCGTTGATGCGGTGCTCCCCATCGTCCAAATACACCGGGAAAGACTGGGCAGTGGCCAGTCTGACAAATTCCTCCACGTCCTGAACGCAGCGGAGGGTGATGATAAATTCTTTTCCATTTTCCATCTGGCGCTGTACAAACCTTTCTTTTTCGTGTATAATGAGTCTGAAATATCGTCCACTTTATTATATCAGACCCAGAGAAATTGGCAACTGTGTGTTTGGCTGATTATACTAATTTTTTAATCCTGAAATTGGCGGTTTTAACAAAAATGAGATTTGCTTTCTATACTCTTGGCTGCAAGACCAATCAATATGAGACCCAGGCCATGGAGCAGCTGCTGCGCAAAAGGGGGCATACCATCGCCCCCTTTGAATCGGATTGCGACTGCTATGTGGTCAATACCTGCTCCGTCACCGCCGTAGCGGACAAGAAGAACCGGGCGATCATTCGTCGGTGCCGCCGGGAGCACCCGGAGGCCATTGTCGGCGTTTGCGGCTGCTACCCCCAGCACGATGCCCCAAGGGTAAAGGAACTGGGGGTGGATGTGATCGGTGGCAGCGGCCAGCGGGAGCAGTTCCTTGCGGATTTGCTGTCCGCCGCCGAAACCCGGGACTATCACGAGCATCTGGATATCGCCCTGCGCCGGCGGGAATTTGAGATCCTGCCCCCCGGGGGATTGCAGGAGCGCACCAGGGCGATGCTGAAAGTTCAGGATGGCTGCGCCAATTTCTGCACCTATTGCATCATCCCCTATACCCGTGGTCCCGTCCGCTCCGCTCCGCTGGAACTGGCGGTGGAGCAGGCAAAGGCACTGGAAGTCCAGGGGTATCGGGAGATTGTGGTCACCGGCATCGAGATCGCCGGTTGGGGGCGGGATTTGCCGGGCAAGCCCCCGGTTTGGCAGCTGATCGGCGCCATATGCCAGGCGGTGCCGGAGTTACGCATCCGCCTGGGGAGTTTGGAGCCACGGGTGATCACCCAGGAATTCTGCGACGAATTGCGGCAATATCCCAATCTGTGTCCCCAATTCCATCTGAGTATGCAATCCGGATGCGATACCGTGCTCCAGCGGATGCACCGCAAATACGATACCGCCCGCTATGCCGAGAGCCTTGCAATGCTGCGCAGGACATTCCCCGGCTGCGCCATCACCACGGATATGATCGTGGGCTTCCCCGGGGAGACGGAGGAGGAATTCCGCCGGAGTTTGGAATTCATTCAGGAATGCCGCTTTGCGGATATGCATATCTTCCCCTATTCCCGCCGCCCGGGCACCCCGGCAGCGTCCATGCCCGGCCAGCTGAGCAACGATGAAAAGGAGCGCCGCAGCCGGGAGGCCATCGCCATTGCATCCAGGATGAGCGTGGATTACCGCCGGAGCCTCATGGGCACAAGCCAGGCGGTTCTGGTGGAGGGGCAGGAGGACGGCTTCTCCCTGGGCCACGCCCCCAATTATGTCAAAATCTATCTGCCCGGGGACTACCCCCGGAATGAGATTCAGAACGTTACCGTTACCGGCCTTTATGGGGACGGGGTGACGGCGGAAAGGAATTCAAGATGAAAACATTGCTGCATATCTGCTGTGCTCCCTGCGCCAATCAGTGCATCGACGTGCTGCGCACCGACGGATTTGAAGTCACCGGCTTCTGGTACAATCCCAATATCCACCCCTTTACCGAGTACCGTGCCCGGCGCAACTGCCTGCGGGAATACGCCCAGACCATCGACCTGCCCCTGATCGAGCGGAACGACTATGGTCTGCGCCCTTTCGTCCGGGCGGTGGCGGAGGATATTGAGCACCGGTGTGTCAAATGCTATGAATTCCGGCTGAATGAAGCCGCCCGCCAGGCGGCGGAGGGGGGATTCGACAGCTTCACTTCCTCCCTCTTTATCAGCCCCTATCAGCAGCATGATCTGATGCGGGAAATTGCGGAGCGGGCAGCGGCGGAATACGGCGTTGGGTTCCTCTACCGGGATTTTCGCCCGTATTTCCGTGCCGGACAGGAGAAAGCCCGGGAACTGGGATTCTATATGCAAAAATACTGCGGATGTGTCTTCTCGGAAGAGGAGCGGTATTTAAAAAAGAATAAAATTATTCCATAATTTGGAGGAAATATGAATAAAATGGAATTTTCCGTCCCCTGTTTATTCGGCCTGGAGGGGCTGGCCGGGGACGAGCTGAAGCGAATGGATATGGAGAATGTCCGGGTGGAGAATGGCCGGGTGCTGTTCTCCGGGGACGAGCGGGCGCTGGCGAAAGCCAATATCGGTCTGCGCACCGGGGAAAGGGTGCTGATCCTGCTGGCGGATTTCCCGGCGAGAACCTTTGAAGAGCTGTTCCAGGGGGTCTACCGTTCCCCGTTGGAGCAGTTCATCCCCAGGGACGGTGCTTTCCCCGTGAAAGGCCACTGCCTGAACAGCCAATTGATGAGCGTGCCGGATTGCCAGGCCATTGTGAAGAAAGCGGCATCCAAACGCCTGGGGGAGAAATACGGCATCAGCTGGCTACCGGAGACCGGAGCAAAATTCCAGCTGCAATTTTCTTTGATGAATGACCGGGTGCAGCTGTATCTGGATACCTCCGGCCCGGGGCTGCACAAGCGGGGCTACCGTGCCAACGGCAACGATGCGCCCCTGCGGGAGACTTTGGCCGCCGCCATGGTGACCCTGACCCATTACCGGGGACGGGAATTCCTCTGGGACGGATTCTGCGGCAGCGGCACCATTCCCATTGAGGCCGCCCTCATTGCCCGGAACCAGGCACCGGGAATGTACCGCCGGTTCAGCGCCGAGGCATTCCCCTGGATGGATGCGAAAATCTGGGGGGAAGTGCGCAGCGAATTCCGGGATAAGGAATTCAAGGGCAATTACCGTATCCTGGGTTCTGACAATGACCCCAAATGCATCTCCCTGGCCATGGCCAACGCCCGCAAGGCGGGTGTGGATCGGCTGATCACGTTCCAGGATGGGGATGCCACCAAGATGAGCCTGCCCTGTGACAGCGGCATCTTTATTGCCAACCCCCCTTACGGCCAGCGGATGCTGGAGCAGCAGAGCGCCCAGCGGCTGTATGCTGCCCTGGGGCGGCATATGAAATTCGCCGACGGATGGAAAAAATACATCATCACTTCCGAGCCGGAATTTGAGCATTATTTCGGCCGCCGGGCGGACAAAAAGCGCAAGCTCTACAACGGCATGATCAAATGCGACTATTATATGTTCCTGGGCGAAACCCAGCGGGGGAAAAAGAAATAACCCCCGCCGGCACAGCGGTACGGTTTAGAACCGTGGGTTTATCTTTCCCATTCAACGTACCTGAATATAACCGCAAGAAGAGGGAGGCGGAACGCCTCCCCTACAGTCACAGTTTTAGCGCAATCTTATGTTAATGACCGTAGGGGACGGGTTTCCCGTCCCTCTTGATTTTGCCCATCGGTCACGCAGGCTGTTCATGGGAGGCGAAACGCCTCCCCTGCGGTGACGATTTTGGTGCAATCTTATATTAACGTCCCTTTTGATGGGTATTTGCCCCGTTATGGGCACAAATTTTGATATTC
>CAZTYB010000055.1:0-13413 GCA_964617595.1 uncultured Oscillospiraceae bacterium
CCTACGGCTTCGACGTTGACCCCGATCAGAAGATCTATGATATGTCCGTCTCCCAGAAGCAGACGGTGGAGATCGTCAAGGTGCTCTACCGGGGTGCGGACATCCTGATCCTGGACGAGCCCACCGCCGTGCTGGCCCCCCAGGAGACGGAGCGGCTCTTCCACGTCCTGCGCAATATGCGTGACAGTGGCAAGGCCATCGTCATCATCACCCACAAGATGCATGAGGTGGAGGCGCTGTCCGACCGGGTGGCGATACTGAACCGGGGGCGTTTCGTGGGCGATATGCTGACCAAGAACACCAACGCCCAGGAAATGACCAATATGATGGTTGGTCACGCAGTTACCCTGAATATCCACCGCCCGGAGCCGGTGAATCCGCAACCCCGGATCGTTGTGGACGGACTGACGGTGCGCAATATCGACGGCATCACCAAACTGGACAATGTCTCCTTCACCGCCAATTCCGGTGAGATCCTGGGCATCGCCGGTATCTCCGGTTGCGGCCAAAAAGAGCTGCTGGAGGCCATCGCCGGTCTGCAAAAAACCCAAAGCGGCACCATCACCTATATCGAAGACGACGGCAAGCACGAAGACCTGCTGGGCAAGGATCCTCTGGAGATCGCCTCCATGGGCGTTACCCTCTCTTTCGTCCCGGAAGACCGGCTGGGCATGGGACTGGTGGGCAATATGGATCTGACGGACAATATGATGCTCCGCTCTTTCCGCAATGGCCACTCCATCTTCACCGACCGGAAAAAGCCCCGCAAACTGGCGCAGCAGGTGGTTGAGGAGCTGGAAGTCGTCACCCCCAGCGTTTCCACCCCGGTGCGCCGCCTGTCCGGCGGCAACGTGCAAAAGGTTCTGGTTGGCCGGGAGATCGCTTCCGCCCCCACCGTTCTGCTGACGGCTTACGCCGTCCGGGGGCTGGATATCAATTCCTCCTACGCCATCTATGATTTGGTGACCAAGCAAAAGGAGCGGGGCGTTGCCGTGGTATTCGTGGGCGAAGACCTGGACGTGCTGCTGGAACTGTGTGACCGGATCCTGGTGCTGTGCGGCGGCAAGGTAAGCGGCATCGTGGAGCACCCCTCCCCTGAGGATAAGAATCGGGTCGGTCTGATGATGACCAAGGTAGGAGGTTAATGATGAAGCAAAAGCTCTTCCACCTTTCCAAGCGAAAGGAACTGCCCTGGTACGGGGCATGGGGCATCCGCATTGCGGCCATCGCACTGGCGCTGGTGGCCTGCGGATTTGTGACCACCGCCATGACCGGCGAAAACCCCATCGAAATTTACAAAACCATGTTCTCCGGTGCCTTTGGCACCAAGCGCCGCATCTGGAACACCGCTCAGTATCTGGCGCTGCTGCTGTGCGTTTCTCTGGCGGTCACCCCCGCTTTCCGGATGAAATTCTGGAACGTGGGCGGTGAGGGGCAGATCCTCATGGGCGGTCTGGCAACTGCCGCATGCATGATCCTGCTGGGGGACAAGCTCCCCAACTATCTGCTCATCCCCATTATGGTCGTCTGCGCTCTGGCCGCCGGTGCCATCTGGGGTGCCATCCCCGCTTTCTTCAAGGCCAAATGGAACACCAACGAAACGCTCTTCACCCTCATGATGAATTACGTAGCAACCCAGCTGGTTGCCTATTTCGTCATCGTGTGGGAGGTGCCCAAAGGCTCCGGCAAAATCGGCATCATCAACCAGGCAACCCAGGCCGGATGGCTGCCGGTGATCGGGGGGCAGAAATATATGCTCACCGTGCTGGTGGTAGCCATCCTCACGGGGCTGGTATACATCTACCTCAACTGGTCCAAGCAGGGGTACGAGATCTCCGTGGTGGGCGAATCCGTTCGCACCGCCCGGTACGTGGGCATCAAGGTGGAGCGGGTGATCATCCGCACCATGGCGCTGTCCGGCGCTCTGTGCGGCGTGGCGGGACTGCTGCTGGTGGGCAGCTCCGACCATACCATTACCGTCACCACCGCCGGTGGCCGGGGATTTACCGCCGTCATGGTATCCTGGATGGCGAAATTCAACCCCATTGGCATGATTTTCACGAGCCTGCTGCTGGTATTCCTGGAGCGGGGTTCTGGCGAAATCTCCTCCAAATTCCAGTTGAACGATTCTTTCGGCGAAATTCTCACGGGCATCATCCTGTTCTTTATCATCGGATGCGAATTCTTCATCAATTACAAGATTTCCCTGCGCAAGGCAGGGGGAAAGGAGGAAAAATAAGATGTTTGACCTGTTTTCCTTTATCCCCCGGGCGGTGATGCAGGGCATCCCGCTGCTCTTCGGCTCCACCGGCGAGACCATTACGGAAAAATCCGGCAACCTGAATCTGGGCATTGCAGGCATCATGTATGTGGGCGGCATCAGCGGCGTCATCGGCGCATTCCTCTACGAGCAGTCGGTTACCGGGGAGCAGATGAACGCTTTCCTGGCCATTCTCTTCCCCATGGCCGCCTGTCTGCTGGGTTCGGCACTGATGGGGGCGCTGTACTGCTTCCTCACCGTTACCCTCCGGGCGAACCAGAACGTCACCGGCCTGGCCATGACCACTTTCGGCGTGGGCTTCGGCAATTTCTTCGGCGGCTCCCTGATCAAGCTCACGGGAGCGGACGTTCCCTCCATTGCCCTGTCCGCCACCAGCGGATATTTCCGCACCACCCTCCCCTTTGCGGATAAAACCGGAGTCATCGGGCAATTGCTGTTCTCCTACGGATTCCTGGCGTATCTGGCCATCGCCATTGCGCTGTTGGCCTCCTATGTGCTGGGGCACACCCGGGTGGGGCTGCATCTGCGTGCCGTAGGTGAGAATCCCGCCACCGCCGATGCCGCCGGTATCAACATCGGCCGGTATAAGTACGCCGCCACCATCATCGGCAGCATGATCGCAGGTCTGGGCGGACTGTACTATGTGATGGACTATGCCAACGGTGTCTGGTCCAACAACGGGTTCGGTGACCGGGGCTGGCTGGCCATCGCACTGGTGATCTTCACCATCTGGCGCCCCAATGTGGGCATCCTCAGCTCCATTCTCTTCGGCGGGCTGTACATCCTGTACCTGTTCCTGCCCAGCTCCAATATGGCAATGAAAGAGCTTTACAAAATGCTCCCCTATCTTGTTACCATCGTCGTACTGGTTATGACCAGTATGCGCAACAAGCGGGAAGATCAGCCCCCCGAAAGTCTGGGTCAATCCTACTTCCGGGAAGAGCGATAGGAAAGAACCATGCCCCCTGTGCACAAATCCGTATCCAACGGCTTCTGTGCAGGGGGCATATTCACATTTCGTTTTAAAATTGTTTCGACTTGATTTATATTCCAATTTTAATATAATGTGGTTGAAATGAAAATCGATCGTTTTACCCCCAGAAAGGACAATGTGAATGTTGGAATTAAAAAACATCCGGAAAGATTACCCCGCAGGCAGCGATACCGTCCACGCCCTTAAGGGCATCAGCCTGCGCTTCCGGGAGAATGAGTTCGTATCCATCCTCGGCCCATCCGGCTGCGGCAAGACCACCATGCTGAATATCATCGGCGGTCTGGACAGCTACTCCGGCGGCGACCTGGTCATCAATGGCCGCTCCACCAAGGATTACAGGGATCGGGATTGGGACAGCTACCGCAACCACTCCATCGGCTTCGTCTTCCAGAGCTATAACCTCATCCCCCACCAGACGGTGCTGCAAAATGTGGAGTTAGCACTGAGCCTGTCCGGCGTGGGCAAGGCAGAGCGGCGCAGACGGGCGAAGCAGGCGCTGGAGGAAGTGGGGCTGGGGAACCAGCTCAAGAAGAAGCCCTCGGAAATGTCCGGCGGGCAGATGCAGCGGGTGGCCATTGCCCGTGCACTGGTAAACAACCCGGATATCATCCTGGCGGATGAGCCCACCGGCGCACTGGACACCCAGACCAGCGTGCAGGTGATGGACATTCTGAAAGAAGTGGCCAAGGATCGTCTCGTGATCATGGTCACCCACAACCCGGAGCTGGCCGAGAAATATTCCACCCGCATCATCCGGATGCTGGACGGCAATATTCTGGACGACAGCGCCCCCATGACCGATCTGGAGGCAGCGGCGGAAGCAAAACGGGAAGCCCGGAAGCAGGAAAACACCAAGCGGGAGAAGAAGCCCTCTATGTCCATGGGCACTTCTTTCGGTCTTTCCCTGAAGAATCTATTCACCAAGAAAGGTCGCACGGTGCTCACCAGTTTCGCCGGGAGCATCGGCATCATCGGCATTGCCCTGATCTTCGCCGTTTCCCAGGGCATGACCACCTATATCGACACCATTCAGGAGGAGACCCTCTCCTCCTACCCCCTGACACTGGAAGCCCAGCATATGGATGTGGGCTCCTTGTTGGAGACCTTCATCGGCAAAGCCACCTCCACTGGCAATCATGAGAACGATGCCGTCTACCAGAAGGCCATGGTATATGACCTGATCAACTCCCTGGGTGCCATGGAGACGGAAGAAAACGATCTGAAAGCTTTTAAGGAATACGTCGAAACGGAGCGCCAGAACCCGGACAGCCCGTTATACGAGGCGATCAACGGCGTTCAGTACACCTATGATCTGGAGATGCCCATCTATACCCAGAGCGTGGACGGAACCATTCTCCAATCCGACAGCCAGGCGCTGATGCAGTCGCTGCTGATGGAATATTTCGGCGCAGACCTGTCCTCCATGCTGAATCTCAGCGAATCCATGGGCTTCGGCGCTGATTCCAGCTCCCTGGCCAGCCTCTCCCCCATGGGCAGCTCCATGGTGCTCTGGCAGGAGATGCTGCCGGGGGATGACGGCAAATTGATCAGTCCCCTGCTGGAAAAGCAATATGATCTGGTCTACGGCTCCTGGCCCAATCAATATGACGAGATCGTCCTGGTGGTGGACAAGAACAACGAAATTGACGACATGACCCTGTATGCCCTGGGCTTAAAATCCAAGGACGATATTGATGCCCTGGCCAACGCCGCATTCTCCCAGACCACGGTGGAGCTGGAGGAACTGAAATGGAGCTACGAAGAGATCTGCGACATGGAGTTCCGGGCGGTGCTCCCCTCCGCTTGCTATTCCTATGACGAAAGCACCGGCTGCTATACCGATCTGCGGGAGAGCCAGGCGGGGCTGAAATACCTCTACGACAATGCCGTCCCCCTGAAAGTATCCGGCATCATCCGCCCCAATGAGGATTCCATCTCCACCATGCTCACCGGCACTATCGGCTACACCAGCAAGCTGACGGAATACATTATCGACCACGCCAAGGAATCCCCCGCCGTCCAGGCGCAGCTGGATAGCCCGGCGGTGGACATTTTCAGCGGTCTTCCTTTCCGGGAGAATACCGGCAATCTGAGCGCTCCGGAAAAGGTTACGGAATTCCGGAATTACATCGCCGCCCTGGACGAAGCCGGCAAAGCAAATGCCTATGTAAAAATCATGAGCCTACCCTCCCAGCAGGAGCTGGAAGCCATGGTCAGCCAAACCATGGGCGCTATGACCCGGGCAGATATGGAGCAGGCCATGCTCCAGGCACTCACCAGCCAGATGGGTATGGATGCGGATACCGTTGAGGAATATATCACCACCATGTCCGACGAGGATATCACCCAGCTCTTCACCCAAATGGTTCAGGAACAGATCAAGCAGCAATATGCCGAAGCTGCCGCACAGCAGTTGGCCGAATTGACCACCGAGCAGCTGAGCATGGCGCTGGAAGCCGCTCTGCCCGGCTTTACCCAGGAGCAGATGGCGCAGTATTACGATGCGGTGCTGGAATTCTCCGATTCCAGCTACGAGAGCAACCTGAAGAAACTGGGCTATGTGGATCTCCAGTCCCCCGCCACGGTGAACCTCTACGCTTCCAGCTTTGAGCATAAGGATGTCATTGAGGATGCAATTGCCGACTATAACGCATCCAGGGACGACTTCCAGCAGATCACCTACACCGACTATGTGGGGCTGATGATGTCCTCCGTCACCGCCATCATCAATGCCATTACCTATGTCCTGGTGGCCTTTGTGGCCATTTCCCTGGTGGTCTCCTCCATTATGATTGGCGTGATCACCCTGATCTCCGTTCAGGAGCGCACCAAGGAAATCGGCATCCTGCGTGCCATTGGCGCATCCAAGAAGAATGTCTCCAGTATGTTCAATGCAGAAACGGTGATCATCGGCTTCACCTCCGGCGCACTGGGCGTGGGCATCACGTATCTGCTGTGCATCCCCATCAATCTGATTCTGCACCACCTCACCGGCATCGGCAATCTGAACGCCATCCTGCCCCCGGAGGTTGCCGCCATTCTGGTGGGCATCAGCGTACTGCTGACACTGTTCGCCGGTATCATCCCCTCCCGCAGCGCCGCAAAGAAAGACCCCGTGGTTGCTCTGCGCACGGAGTAAAATCCATTCTCAAAAAGCCCTCTGCACATTTTGCAGAGGGCTTTAACGCTCATTGGGGCTCAAAAAGAATTTGGTAAAATGTCATCCGCAAGTTGCCTTGTTTACATAATTGCGTAAAAAGTTGACATAATTTCAAAAAAGAGGGAAAAATTTGACTTTTTCGTCTCCATATGTTATAATCCCCCCGATTGGGAGGCAAGTGCCCAATTCTCTGGCAAAATTGATTTTTTACCATTTTCGCAATTTCGACAGTCTTTGAATGCCAGAGCCGCTATAATGACAAAGGCCGCCAAAAGCTGCCCCATTTTCGGCATTACAGAAGGAGACGATCCCATGGAACAGATTCATGACGAGCAAACCAAAGCCACCCCCCGGCGCACCCGCAAACCCCAGAAAACTTCCATCCCCCTCCCCGCATTCCTGACCCATCTGGGGGAAGATGTGCGGTGGTACTACGATATCCGCATCTGGTCGCCGCTGCTCCTGCTCCTGCTGATCCTTGCGCTGGTTTCCGGCAGGGGCGAAAAGCAGGCGGAGGTATCCGCCCTCCCCACCGAGCCCCCCGTATCCGCAACGCAGCCCCTGGAAGAGACCGCCCCCACCCAGCCGGAAATCAATCAGGATGCCGCCGCACTGGCAAGGCTGGCCGACAGCGTTGGCCAGGGTCGCTCCGACAATGTGAAGACCATCATCATGTGGGTGGCCATCAACCGCTCCGAAGACCGTGCCAACGGCTACGGCCAGAGCCTGCAAGAGGAGATCGCCCGCCCCAACCAGTGGCAGGGGTACGATTCCAATTTCGCCTATAACGACAGCACCTACGAAATTGCCCTGGAAGTGCTGGAGACCCAGGCCAACGGCGGACTGCGCCCGCTGGATTCCGATATGCTGTGGCTGGTGCTGAACGATGACGGTTCCGTCACCCTGCGCAACCAGTTCACCTCCACCGGCAACCAGAAATGGCGGGAGAAAACCGTAAAATAACCCCCTCTCACCATCCATAGTACGAAACCACGGCACGCACCGGATTTTCTCCCGGGTGCGTGCCGTGGTTTTTTGCCTTAAGTCATGTCCGGATATTCTTCTTCCGTAAGGGTCAGGAGCTCTTTGAGGGCATCGGCGATCTGTGTCCACTCCCGGCGGTTAAAATGCATTTCGCACAGTTTCCAGTGGACAGAGCTGTCGCTGCGGAGGATCTCCATCAGCCGCCCCTTGTCCGAAACCTGGCTGAACAATACCAGATTCCGGCATCTGTCCATCACATCCGAATTGTCATGGAGCAGCTGCGGTGCACGCAGGGTCAGGGTAATGGTATCGGTCACTTTGGCCGTTACCGTCACCTGGGTGGTATTGGTTCTTTCGATCCTGCAAATGGAGACATTCTTCCCATTGGACTGAATGCAGGTATCCTTGTGGAAGCCCCGGAACGAGATCTTCCAGGTTCTTTCAGCGGGAAGCACGGTCAGGTCCCCTTGCGCCGGGGAGATGGTAAAGGTAGCCTCCTGCTCATCCCAGTCCAGGTGCATTCCGGTTCGGGCAAAGCATCCATCCCGGTACTCGTTATATTCGCCGGAATCCTCGTACAGCGTGAAGCAGTTGCTTGCGCCAGGGAATACCAGAACATTCATTTTTTCCGAGTTATACAGTCGGTTTTCTCCCACCGGGTATTCCGCCAGGGGGACGATTGCCCCCGCTTTCGCCAGAACGGGCATGGACTTCAGCTCCCGGTGCAGATTGATGTATCTGCCCCGCTTGCTGTGATAATGCAAGCCGGTGAAGAAATCGAACCACTCTCCCTTGGGCAGCCATGCGGTGACCTTTCCCATGCGGGTGGTGGGGTCATTGGGGGATGTAATGGGCGCCACGATCAGTTCACTGCCGAACCAGTACTGATTCTTCACCTCGTATGCGGCCTGGCATTTGGGGTGAGAATAGTACATCGGCTGAACCAGGGGCAGCAACTCCCGATGGGTTCGGTCATTCATTGTATAAAGGTAGGGGAACATTGCGTGCCGCAGCCGCAGCCACTGCTTCATGATCCCCGCTTCCTGCTCCCCGTAGCACCAGGGCTCCTTGCTCATGAATTCGCTGTTGGTGCTGTGCAGCCGGGTGATGGGGGAGAATACGCCGAATTGCAGCCAGCGCACCTGCAAGTTGTCATCGTGATATCCCGGCTGATGGCCGCCGATATCATGGCTCCAGGCGCAGTAGCCGATATTGGATGCAGTTGCGGTAAAATAGGGCTGGAAATCCAGCGACTCCCAGGTCACGAAGGTATCCCCGGAGAAGCCCACGGGGTAACGCTGGCTTCCGGGGCCAGCGTAGCGGGAGAAGAACATGGGTCGTTTCCCGTTGCGGGAAATATCCATGATATGGAGATGATTCAGCATCCACAATGGATCCATCCGCTCCCGGGGATCGGCATATTCACCGGGCTTGTTCGGCTCGTGGATCCACCAGTAGTCCGTCCCCTGCTGCCAGTCCATCCACCAGAAATCCACCCCGTCCGCTTCGTAGGGATGATGGATGATGTCGAAATAGTCCGCCATGAATTTGGGGGAAAGCACATCCAGCGCAACCCGCTTCCCGCTGGCGGGGTCGATGCCACATGCCCGGGCCATTTGGGGGTACATCTCCTCGTGCTTGCGGATGCCCTGAGCCGGATGGAGATTCAATGCCGTATGCAGTCCCATTTCTTTCAGGAACGAAAGGAACCCACGGTAGTCCTGGAAAAGCTCCCGATTCCAGCTGTATCCCGTCCATCCGTCCCGGAGCATCGGTTCCTCCTCCCGCAAGCTCTCCGGAATATCCACAATATGCCAGTCCATATCCACCACGCCCACGGAGAACGGAACATCCTCATCATGGAACCGCTGCACGAGATTGCAATATTCCTGCTGAGTATATGCATGATACCGGCTCCACCAGTTGCCCAGGGCATAGGCGGGCAGCAGCGGGGGCACGCCGCTCAGGCGGAAGAAATCCTGCACCGCTTCCACATATTGGTAACCGTAGCCGAAGAAGTAGCAGTCGGTCGTCCCCTCATGGCGCACACCGACCCAGCCGTCCTCCTCCAGCACTAGCGTATTCCCATCGGGCAGGACGGAGAACCCGTTGCGGGAAATAACCCCCCGCCCCAGGGCACAAGCCCCGTTCACGCAGTCCAGGGTTCTTGTGGTGCCGCCCAGGTCTTCGAAATCCTCCCCGTATTCCCATATGGAGGCGGGCTCCGTTTTTAGCCTCACCGAGAGGGTATCTTTGGCAAAGGGTTCCCCGGCTTTGTAATTCAGGATCAGCTTCTCCGTTTCGATGGTCAAGATGCCCCGCTCCAATTTTTCAGAAAAATCGCAGGGGGGAAAATCCCGGTAAAACACGGTTTGACTTGCCCGATCTTCGAAAAGCCCCTCCGGAGCATATTCCATGCGGATCAATTGGGGCGTTAGTACCGTGAATCGGTAATTGGCTCCGGATACGATATTTTCGGGCAAGGCTTTTGGCCTGACCGGCCACTGAAAACGACCCATATTCCGCTCCTCCTTAGATTCTGGCTACGCCGGACTTTCTCGCCGCCTCAGCAACGGCCTTGGCCACGGCGGGTCCCACCCGCTTGTCAAATGCGGCGGGGATGATATAATCGGCGTTCAATTCCTCCGGGCTGACCAGATCGGCCAGTGCCTGGGCGGCGGCCATCTTCATCTCTTCATTGATATCGGAGGCACGGACATCGAAAGCCCCACGGAAAATACCGGGGAACGCCAGGACATTGTTGATCTGGTTGGGATAGTCACTGCGGCCGGTGGAGACCACGGCAGCGCCACCACGCTTTGCATCCTCCGGGAAGATCTCCGGCGTGGGATTGGCGCAGGCGAAGACGATGGCATCCCTGGCCATGGTCTGCACCATTTCGGTGGTCAGGGTGCCCGGGGCGGAAACGCCAATGAACACATCCGCACCACGGATCACATCCGCCAATTTCCCGGTCTCCTTTTGCAGATTGGTGACCTGCGCCATTTCCTCCTTGATCCAGTTCAGCCCCTGGCGCCCCTGATAGATGGCACCGGTGCGATCGGTCATGACGATGTTCCGGAATCCGGCGCTGAGCAGGAGCTTGACGATGGCGATGGCGGCGGCACCGGCGCCGGAGGTGACGATCTTCACGTCCTCTTTCTTCTTCCCCACCACTTTCAGGGCATTTTGCAGCCCGGCCAGGGTGATGACGGCGGTGCCGTGCTGGTCGTCATGGAAAATGGGAATGTCGCATTTTTCTTTCAGTTTCCGCTCAATTTCGAAGCAGCGGGGGGCGGCAATATCCTCCAGATTGATGCCGCCGAAAGAGCCGGAGATCAGCTGGACAGCATTGACGAACTCGTCCACGTCCTTGGTCTTCACGCACAGGGGGAAAGCATCCACATCGCCAAAAGCTTTGAACAGGACGCATTTGCCCTCCATCACGGGCATACCCGCTTCCGGGCCGATATCCCCCAGCCCCAGCACGGCGGAGCCATCGGTGATGACGGCGCAGAGATTATGCCGCCGGGTCAGATCGTAGGATTTGTTCACATCTTTCTGAATCTCCAGGCAGGGGGCAGCCACACCGGGGGTATAGGCCAGGGAGAGATCCTCTTTGCTGGCAACGGGCACAGCCGCCCGCACTTCAATTTTGCCCTTCCACTGGCCATGCAGCCGAAGGGATTCCTTTGCGTAATCCATAATTGACCTCCTAGAATTTTTTGATGATATGATTATACATGAGATGGGGGAAAATGTAAATCTTTTTCCCCAGGAGATGGGCAGCAAACAGCCTCCCCGTCATGGGACAGGGAGGCCGGTTTTCCATTCTTTAAATATTATACCAGCGGATCTCGTTAGCTTCCAGATGGAGGTCGAATTGACTGCCATCGGTATAGACAGTGGTATCCTGGGGCTCGTAGGTATTGTTCACCACGCAGTATTTCCCGTTCTTCACGAATGCGTGGACTTCCACATTGTAGTTGGAGGCGAACCATTTCTGCAACTCGCCCTCTGCGTGGGCTGCCCACAAAATGGCACGGTAAAGCACACGGCTGTTCTCGAAAGAGTAGGGCAGGCCGGAAATATAGACACTGCGGCCATGGCCGAAAGCATTGACGGCCATCTGGACTTCTTTCTCCCGCTGCACCAGGATCTCGGTGCCCTCCAGGGCGTAGATGCTCTTCTTCCCCTCGCCGAAGTCCACATCCCCCTTGACATCCGCCAGGATGAAGTGGTTCCTGTGCTCGTCCCAATTGTACTTATCGTAGTTCAGGGTGAAGCCGTTCTCTTTCTCCACGCCCAGGACGGATGACAGTTGCAGGTAATGCCCCTGGTACTGGTGGCCGGTGGGTTCGCCCACGCCGATGAAGCCGCCGCCATTGTGGACGAACTTCCGCAGGGCAGAGGAAATGGCGGGATCCTCCCATTCGTAGCCGCCGGTGTGGGCGGTGTCGCCGTCACCCACATTGATGACCACATCGATCCCCTCCAGCAGGTTCGGGTTCTGACGAATGTCATCAAAGGAAATGAACTTCACATCGAAAGGAGCGCCGGACAGCGCCTCGATGATACCGGCGTAGGAATAATTCTGTTTCTGATACAGGGCATGGTGCACCATATGGCAGCCCCAGGCACGCATCTTGCCCCAACTGTTCAGAACCGCCACGGTCTTCACGCAATAGGGGGTGGTGCCCTTGATATTCCCGTACAGCTCCCGGAACTCATTGCACACGGACTGGATATACTCCACGAAATCCGGGAACTGGATGGCCAGTTTCAGGTAGCCGCCGTAGCCGATGCGGTCGATGGGCTTGCGCAGGATGGCTCGCCGGGCAGTGACCCAGTTCTCCTTGGCCTCTTTCACCGGGTCGCCCCCCTCGTGGAACGTATCCGGGAAGAAATAGGGCAGGAACCGCCCCTCGGTATATTTCACGCCGGGAATATCGGAGATGAGCCGCAGGGTGGAACCGTTGCCCACGCTGCCGACCACCGCATCCAGGCCGATATTCTGGAATTCCTCCATGAACGGCTCCATGCCGATCCAGTGGTCGCCCAGGAACATCATGGCTTCCTTGCCCAGTTCATGGGTGATATCCACCATTTCCTTGGCCAGTTTGGCCACTTCCCGGCGCTGGAACGCCTGGAAATCCTTATATTCCTTACTGGGAATACGGTACTGATTATTGTGGTAGCCCTGGTCAACAATGAATTCCGGACGGAACTTGTAGCCCACCTCCGCCTCGAACTGCTCCAGGATATAGGGGGACACGGAGGCAGAATAGCCATACCAGTCCACGAATTTCTCCCGTTTCAGTTCGTCAAAGACCAGGGTGAACTGATGGAAGAAAGTGGTATACCGGATCACATTCACATAGGGGTGCTCGGCAATGAATTTGCGCAGGCGCTCCATGGTATAGGCGTGGGTCTTGGGCTGGCGCACGTCGAAGGTGATCTGGTGCTCGAAATCTTTCCAGTCGTTGGTGACGGCATTGTACATATGCACCGGATCCCAGATGAGGTAAGCCAGGAACGCCACGGTATACTCGTGGAAAGCATCGATCTTATCGATCACCACGCAGCCGGTCTCTTCTTCATAGTGCCAGTCGGCGGCGGGGACAGGCTGCCCGGTGGTTCTGTCCATGACCTCCCACCAGCGCTTAATATCGTCACGGGTATTCACCTGCATCAGCTCCGGGGAGATGCCCTCCATGAGCTTGATGGCGAGGGTTTCTCCGGTAGCGGTGCGGAAACCGGTCATGATATAGCACTGCTGGACTTCGTCCGGATTGGCTTTCGCCCAGGCGTTATCCTTGCGGGTGGTATAGTAGGTGGAATAGATTTTTGCATCCTGGTTCCGCAGTTCCTGGGGGAAATCCGTGCCGTCACAGTCACGGATGGCATCGGCACCCCATTTTTTCAAAATTTCCAGGGTCTCGGGCACCACATCCAGGTCAGTGGGGATGGTCACCCGGCCAAAATTTTTATTTT
>CAZTYB010000056.1:0-13212 GCA_964617595.1 uncultured Oscillospiraceae bacterium
CCTTTATTTTTGATCATGGGGTCAGGCTCTTGCTCTTGCCTGACCCCAACATTTATTATAGAACCACTTTGCGCACAAAGAGGATGCCCATGGTTCCGGGGCCACAGTGGCACGATACGGTGCAACCGGCGGTGGTCTCGTAGATGTTGCGGAAGTGGCCATACTGATTTACGCCGCTGCGAACTGCTTCCAGGCTCTCCGGGGATACATCGGTATGGGTGATAAAAATGGTTTCGTCATCCAGATCGGTTCTGCCGTCCAGGCGGTCTTTTACATAGGCAGCCATGCATTTTTCAATGTGGCCACGGTATTTCTTGACTACGCCCATTTTCCCGTTCTTCACTTCAATACAGGGCTTCAGGCTTAACAGATTTGCGCCCAATGCCGCAACGGTGGAGCACCGGCCGCCCTTGACCATATAATCCAGTCGATCCAACACGAAGCTGGCTTCCACCCGGGTGACGAATTCGTCCAACTGCTCCTTGAGCTCATCCAGGTCAGTTGCAGTCTGCGCCAATTTGCAGGCCTGCAAAACCACAAGCCCCTGGGCGGTGGAGAGATTCTTGGAATCAATGACTCGGACATTGCTGAATTCCATCGCTGCAAGGCAGGCATTCTGGTAGCTGGAGGACATCTCCGAGCTGATATTTACATGGAGAACTCCGTCATAATCATTGGCGAACTTTTCAAAAACTTGCTGATATTCCAGAACGCCTCTTGCAGCAGTGGAACACAGATCGCCACCGGCAGCAACATGGGCGAATATTTCAGCAGGAGTGATGGTTATTCCGTCAGAAAATTCCTGTCCGTCTTTTACAACGCTCAGAGGGAATATTTCAACATTGTGCTTTTGAACCAGTTCCGGCGACAGGTCGCAGGTACTGTCAGAGATCACTTTAATGCGCATGATTCTTTTCCTTTCATTTCTATAAATTTAATGGCAGCAGCTGGTTGGCTCCGACTGCATCATGAAACAGGTGGGCTCCACATTCTGGCTGTGCAGGTATTCCGCACCCCAATCCCGCATGGCGGTCAGGATGGGCATCAAGCTCTTTCCGATTTCGGTGAGGGAGTATTCCACTTTCGGCGGAACAACAGGATAAACCTCCCGATGGATCAGATTTTGCGCTTCCAGCTCCCGCAACTGTTGCGTCAGCATCTTTGGCGTTGCACCGGCGATTCGCTTTCGCAATTCGCAGAAACGATGCCGTCCATCCGCAAGATACCACAGAATCAGCGCCTTATACTTCCCGCCGATCAAGTCCAGCGTGGCAGCCACGGGGCAAATTTCTTCCGAATTCATTTTTACCTCCTATAGTATCCAAAAGGGAAGTATGGCACAAAATAGTGCATACTTGCTTTTTCGCTACAACGTGATAGAATATTATCATACAAGCAGGGAACTGTCAACAGAAAATAGTTGACGAACCGAAACGAATGATAGATAATGAAAGAGGGGATATTTTTGATTTTAAATTTTGATGTCACCGGCATGACCTGCGCAGCCTGTTCCGCAAGGGTGGAGAAAGTAACCTCCCACCTGCCGGGAGTAGAAAAAGCAGAAGTGAACCTGCTGGCGGGATCCATGCGTGTGGTTGCTCGGGAGGATGTATCCGCCGCAATCATTCAAGCGGTGCAAAATGCAGGCTATCAGGCATCGATCAAGGGAACGAAACAGAAGAAACAGCCAAGCTCCAGCACTGCTTCGCCCAATGATGAATTGGCGAAGATGAAGCGGCGAATCATTGGCTCGGCCGTCTTTCTGGTCGTTCTAATGTATTTCACCATGGGGCATATGGTGGGACTTCCCGTGCCGGGATGGTACCATGGAATCGAAAATGCCGTGGTTGCGGCGCTGCTTCAGCTTTGCCTGACTTTGCCTGTGGTTTACCTGAATCGGGTATACTATACCCGTGGGCTGAAAGCCCTATGGCACCGCAGCCCGAATATGGATTCCCTAATTGCTGTGGGTAGTCTTGCGGCGCTGATTTACGGCATCGCTGCCCTGTTCCGTATGGCCTGGGCCATGGGACATGGGGAAATGGACATTGTGCAGCAGTATAGCGAAAATCTGTATTTCGAATCCGCCGCCATGATATTGACCCTGATCACTTTCGGCAAATTTCTGGAAACCAGAGCCAAAGGAAAAACCGGCGATGCCATCCGTGCCTTGATGGACTTGAGTCCCAAGACGGCCAGCGTTCGCCATGGGGAAGAAATTACCGAGATCCCTGTTGAAGAAGTTCAGGTGGGAGATACCGTGATCGTTCGCTCCGGCGGGCGCATCCCGGTGGACGGCGTTGTTATTGCCGGGCGAGCCTCCGTTGACCAGAGCGCACTGACCGGCGAAAGTGTCCCGGTGGAGAAAAATACCGGTGACCGGGTTTCTGCGGCAACCATATGTCAGGAGGGTTACCTGGAATTCCGGGCGGAGCAGGTGGGGGAGGATACCACCCTAGCACAAATCATCCGATTGGTAGAGGAAGCTGGCGGCTCCAAAGCGCCCATTGCACGATTGGCCGACAAAATTGCCGGTGTATTCGTTCCGACGGTGATGGGGATTTCTGTATTGACCTTTGCCGTTTGGATGCTCCTGGGCTATTCCATCGAATTCAGCCTGAATAACGCCATTTCTGTCCTGGTCATCTCCTGTCCCTGCGCTCTGGGGCTGGCAACACCGGTAGCTATCATGGTCGGAACGGGCAGAGGTGCCCAGATGGGCGTGCTATTTAAGAATGCCCAGGCACTGGAGAATCTGCACCATATTGACACGGTAGTTCTGGATAAAACCGGTACACTCACCACCGGTCATCCGGCGGTGACGGATATTTTCCCCGCCTCCGTTGATGAATCCACCTTGATGCGTATTGCCGCTTCTCTGGAATCCCGTTCGGAGCACCCTTTTGCAAATGCGATCCTGCAAAGCGCAACAGGGAGTTATCCCCAGCCCGCTGATTTTGAGACGATTCCAGGGAAAGGCGTCTCCGCCAAGGTGGATGGAATCCGCTATTTCGGAGGAAATGACCGCCTGATGAAGCAACTCGGCGCTGTAATACCGGATTTCACGGCACTTTCTGCTGAGGGAAAAACGCCGCTCCACTTTGCTTCCGAAGACGGGAAATACCTTGGCTCCATTGCAGCAGCCGATGTACTGAAACCGGACTCCCGTGCTGCAATAGCGGCCATGCGCAGCAGGCACCTGGATGTGGTGATGCTCACCGGGGACAATGAGCAAACCGCCCACGCCATCGCCGCCAAAGCTGGAATTGACCACGTAATATCCGATGTTCTGCCCACGGATAAAGCCGGAGCCATACAGGCATTGCAGAAGCAGGGGCACCAGGTACTGATGGTCGGCGACGGAATAAACGATGCACCGGCACTTGCCTGTGCCGATGTGGGCATGGCCATAGGCGCCGGAACGGATATTGCGATGGAGTCGGCGGATGTGGTTCTAATGAACAGCAGTCTGTCCGCCGTTAGTAGCGCTATCGCATTGAGCAAAGCTACCATCCGGAATATTAAGCAGAATCTGTTCTGGGCATTTTTCTATAATTCTCTTGGAATCCCTATTGCAGCTGGGCTCCTTTATTTGCCCCTCGGGCTTCGGCTCAGTCCCATGCTGGGAACGGCGGCGATGAGCATGAGTTCCGTTTTCGTTGTAACCAATGCGTTGCAGCTCCGGTTCTTCAAGCCGGATCGGACGGAAAAAAAAGAGGAAGAATGCACGCAAGCGTGCAATTTACAAATTCATAAGGAGGAAAACAATATGCAAACTGTTATCAAGGTCGAGGGAATGATGTGTAATCATTGCAAAGCCCGGGTAGAGAAAGTATGCAAAGCCGTTGCCGGTACCGTGGATGCTGTGGTCGATCTGGAAGCCAAAACCGTCACCGTTACTGGTACAGCGGATTTGGATGCGCTGAAAAAAGCGATCACCGATGCCGATTATACCGTCGTGGAGTAACTGCCATGCGAACTGACGAGTTCTACCCATCAAAGGGAGCGGGGCAAATCCATGTATGTCGCTGGATGCCGGAGGGGGAGCCCACCGCCGTCCTACAAATCGTCCATGGTATTGCGGAATATGCAAAGCGGTATGATGATTTCGCCAATTATCTGAATACCCTGGGCTATCTTGTCGTGGCCGAGGATCATATGGGTCACGGGGAATCCGTGAATGGGGACAGTATTCAGGGCTATTTCCACGGCGGATGGTTCACCGCCGTAGCGGACACGTATACGCTATTGGAGCGGACGAGAGGGGAGTATCCCGACCTTCCTTACGTCCTGCTGGGGCACTCCATGGGATCATTCATGACCCGCACACTGCTGAGCATTTACCCCAATAGCGGAATCAGCGCCGCAATCATCTGTGGCACCGGCTGGCAACCGAAACCCATGCTCACCATGGGAATTACCATGTGCAATACCGTATGCAGGACGAAAGGGGATGCCACCCCCAGCAAGGAACTGGAGAACCTGGTTTTCGGTACCTATAACAAACGGGTCGAGCATCCCCGAACCGCCTATGACTGGCTTTGCCGGGATCATAAAATCGTGGATGCGTATTTGGCTGACCCCATGTGCGGCTTTGTTGCGACACCGGGATTGCTGCGGGATATGCTGAAAGGGATCCGCTTTATCGAAGAGGAGAAGAATCTTTCCTCCATGAAAAAAGCTCTGCCCGTTCTGTTCATTGCCGGTGGTGATGACCCCGTAGGCAATTACGGCAAGGGTGTCCGCCGTTCAGCGGAAGCTTTCCGCCAGGCTGGGATGGAGGATGTTTCCTGCAAAATCTATCCCCTGGGTCGGCACGAAATCCTGAACGAGATCAATAAGCAGAATGTTTATTCCGATATCTCTACCTGGGTGGAGCAGAAAATACGTCTGTAATTGTCCATCTTATTGGACAGGAAATGAAGGATAATACAGCCATCAACAACGGAAAGGCTGATGGCTGTGTTTTCATTTCGATATCATTTTGGACATATCATGGTTTATGATAAAAATGGAAAATTCCTGTTTTCGGCAGAT
This sequence comes from uncultured Oscillospiraceae bacterium, assembly GCA_964617595.1. Lineage (GTDB taxonomy): Bacteria > Bacillota > Clostridia > Oscillospirales > Oscillospiraceae > Faecousia. The sequence continues at coordinate 5,038 of CAZTYB010000056.1, forward strand.
ACCGAGCAGGAGGCCAGAGAGGAATTGGAAGAATATGAGGAATCTGCGGCTTGACCTATGCTATGACGGAACCCGCTACCGTGGATGGCAGCGTTTACCCGGCGCAGAGAATACCATTCAGGGGAAGCTGGAACAGACTCTAAGCCGGATTTTAGGTGAATCCATCGAGGTAAGCGGAAGCGGACGGACGGATGCGGGGGTTCATGCCCTGGGGCAGGTTGCATCGTTCCACTGTGATAATTCCATGCCAGAATCACAGATTCTGGCGCAGTTGCGGCAGTATCTTCCGGAGGATATCGGCATATACTCCTGCAAAGAGGTTGCCCCCAGGTTCCATGCCCGGTTCAATGCCAGGGTGAAAACCTATTGCTACCGCATCTGGAACAGTGAACGTCCCTGTGTTTTTCAGCGACGGTATGTGTCCATTTTCCCAGAAATGCTGGATGTAGAGCGTATGCACTGCGCAGGGCAACAGCTGCTGGGGGAGCACGATTTTGCAGCCTTTTGCACAAGAGCAAAAATGAAAAAGTCCACTGTGCGCCGCATTGACTGCATCAACGTTGCAAGGAACGGGGACGAAATCACGATTACCGTGACAGCGGATGGATTCCTTTACAACATGATGCGAATCATCGCCGGAACGTTGATCGAAGTGGGCAAGGGAGACCGACAGGAGGGGAGCATTCCAGCCCTCTTTACAGCCCAGCGTAGTGAAGCGGGTTTCCTGGCTCCGGCGCAGGGATTATGCCTGATGGAGGTTCAATATTGAATATACAGATTTTTGGCAAAAGCAAATGCTTTGACACAAAGAAAGCGGAGCGGTATTTCAAAGAGCGTGGGATCAAATTCCAGTCAGTCGATTTACTCCGCTTCGGTATGTCCGGCAAGGAATTCGACAGTGTGATTCGTGCCATCGGTGGCATTGACAATCTGATCGACTGGAACGGAAAATCCCAGGAAATTACAAATATGAAATACATGGACAATGCTGCGGCAAAGGAGGACAAGGTCTTTGCCGATCCAAAGCTAATGAAAACACCCATTGTCCGCAACGGAAAGCAAGCAACCGTCGGTTACTGTCCAGAAATCTGGCGCAATTGGGAATAAATATGCACAATTCACGAAAGCAGGCCTGAAATCAGGTCTGCTTTTCTCTGTATTTTTCGTTTTTTTAGTTGAAGTTTTCCGAAAAAAATGGTATGCTAGGAGGGCGTGCATGGAAAAAATACTCTCTACCCTTTATAATGTCCTTTGGGGTGCACCGATGCTGATCTGGATGTTCCTTGCAGGAGTATGGATGAGCATCTGTACCGGATGCGCCCAGTTGCGTTTATTTCCCCGGGCGCTGCGGTTCGTAGCGCAACGGGAATCCACTGGTAGCGGTACATCCCCGTTCCGTGCGCTGTGCACCGCCCTTGCAGCCACGGTCGGAACCGGGAATCTGGTGGGTGTAGCCGGTGCAATTTGCCTGGGTGGGCCGGGGGCAGTATTTTGGATGCTTGTATTCGCTTTCCTTGGAATGGCGGTAAAATATGCGGAAGCCACTTTGGCTGTATCGTGCAGGAGTGAATCCTCCGGTGAAGCCGTCGGCGGCCCGATGTACATGATCCGTGACCATTTGCCCAAGAGCTGGCATCCCATGGCTTATGTTTATGCCATTTGCGGAATCCTGGCCAGTTTTGGTGTTGGGAATCTGACCCAGGTGAACGCCATCGTCAGCGGCATCCAGAGCTTTCGTTTTGGCGGTACCATTTCCCCGTGGTGCATTGGCCTGATCCTTGCTGGATTGGTTGGGTTTGCATTCTGGAGGGGAGCTGATTCCATTGGCCGTATTGCCGAAAAGCTGGTGCCCTATGCCGCTGGAATCTTTATTCTCCTATGCATCTTCTTCCTGACTTGTAAAGCAGCCAGGATTCCTGCTGCGCTTTACAGCATTTTTGCCGGAGCCTTTCACCCCCGGGCAATTACCGGCGGTGCCATTGGTTCCGCTGCCCGTGCCATTCAGATTGGGTGCAGTCGGGGCATTTTTACCCACGAAGCGGGGATGGGTACCGCTTCCATCGCCCATGCTTCGGCGGAGGTTTCTCACCCTGCTGAGCAGGGACTCATGGGACTGCTGGAAGTATTCCTGGATACCTTTGTGATCTGCGTCATGACGGCGCTTGTGATCCTTTGCAGCGGCGTTCCCATTTCCTACGGGGTAGACAGCGGTGCAGAATTGACCGTTTGCGCATTTTCGGCAGTATACGGATGGATGGGCAAAATCATCGTTGTTGCGTTCCTGGCCTGCTTTGCCTATGCAACAATTTTGGGTTGGAGCCTGTATGGGCTAAGGTGTGCGGAATTTGTTTTCGGAAGAAAGTCCGGCAGAATATTCCTTGCAGTTCAAACCGTTGCCGTGGCTTTTGGTGCCATGATGGAGACTCCACTTGTATGGACTCTGGCCGAAATCTTTAATGGACTAATGGCAATACCAAATCTGATAACACTATTTTATCTGTCACCCAAACTGAAATCTCTCACAAATTCATATATACGAGAACTCCACGTTCTCAATCGGAGGTAATTATGCAGATCTCAATCAATGCCAACCGCTGTGAACCCTCACCCATGCGGAAATTCCACCCTCTGGCCGTTGCAGCAGAGAAGAACGGGAAAAAAATCTATCATCTGAATATCGGTCAGCCCGACCTGGAAACGCCCACCGCTTACTACGAGACCATTCGTAATTTTAATCGGAAGACACTCGGCTACGATGCATCCCCCGGCAATCCGCTGCTGATCGATGCAATCCGGAATTACTATGCAGGGCTCGGGGTTTCCCTGGATCCCAGCGATGTTTTGATCACCACCGGCGGCAGCGAGGCGCTGCTGTTGACCTGCCTGAGCATTCTGGATCCCTATACCGAAGTGATCATCCCGGAACCCTATTATCCGAACTATACCACTTTCGTCCATGCAGCCGGTGGCGTGATCCGTGCCCTGCCCACCAACCCCTGGGAGGGCTATCGCTACGCCCAGCGGGAGCGGATCGAGAGCCAGATCACCCGCAATACCCGTGCCATTTTGATCACCAATCCCGGCAATCCCACCGGTGTTGTGCTTGATCAGAGTGAGATGCGGATGATTGCCGATATTGCGAAAGAGCATGATCTGTTCCTGATTTGCGATGAAGTTTACCGTGAATTCTGCTACGATGACAAATTCGGCATTCCCTGTATGGCGCACTTTGACGATATCCAGGATAATCTGGTCATCATCGACTCCGTCTCCAAGCGCTTTTCCGCCTGCGGAGCCCGTGTGGGGGCTGTGATTACCAAGAATAAGGAATTGCAGCAGGCACTGCTGAAATTCTGTCAGTCCCGTCTGTCCGTTGCCACCATCGATCAGCTGGGTGCGGCAGCACTGTACAGCGTTGACCAGGAGTTCTTCCACAAAAGCAAGGAAGAGTACCGTCGCCGCAGGGACACCGTCATTGCTGGACTGCGCAAGATTCCAGGCGTGGTGGTGGAAGTTCCCATGGGCGCTTTCTATGTGATGGCCAGTCTGCCGGTGGACGATTCGGACAAATTCCAGCGCTGGCTCCTGGAAGAATTCGATGACCATGGAGATACCGTCATGTTTGCCCCCGGGGCTCCGTTCTACGAAACACCCGGCAAGGGCATTAACGAAGTCCGGATCGCCTATGTCCTGAACCAGGATGACCTCCAGCGTGCAATGGATGTGCTGGCTGCGGGAATCGCCGCCTACCAGAAGAAAGTGATGAAAGTAGTCAGCCATAGTGTGGATGCATAAATTCCAAAAACATACATACAAAATGACCGTTGGCATACGCAACTATTGCTTGCCAGCGGTCATTTTCTGTCCTTTTAGCCCTGTGCCTGAACCTCTTTCAGCGCCTTTGCCAGCTGATCAGGGCAGGAGGTGGATTTGGCTCCACAGGTGATGCCCTCCAGCCGGGCGATCACATCCTCAAGGGGCATCCCATTCACCAGTGCTCCAATACCCTTCAGATTTCCGTTGCAGCCGCCAAGGAATTGGACATTGTGTACCTTGCCATCTTCGATGTCGAAGAAAATCTTCTGGGAGCAGGTTCCTTTGGTTTTGTATTCGTATTGCATATGTTTCCCTCCAAATTATGATTATTTGATGTTCAAATGGGCATTTACAGGATAATATCCGCCAATTTTCCATTGACCAGGTTCGCCAGATCATCCGGATTAAGAATCAGCTGATGCCCTCGTTCACCGGCGGAAACAGCGATTTCCTCACACAGAATGCAGGTTTCGTCCAGAAAAGTTGGGTACTTTTTCTTCATCCCGATGGGGCTGCATCCGCCACGGATATATCCCGTAAGGGGGAGAAGCTCTTTCACCGCAATCAGTTCCATATTTTTGTCCCCTGCCGCCTTTGCTGCCTTTTTCAGATTCAGCTCACAGCAAACGGGGATGCAGAACACATTGATTCCGGTTCGTTCGCCCCGGGCAACCAGTGTTTTAAATACTTTCTCCGGCGGCCAGGACAGTGCCTCAGCGGCGTGGATGCCGTTCAAATCTTTCTCGTCGTATTCATAGAAAAATTCCCGACATTCGATCCCTGCCTGTTCCGCCAGGCGAACCGCATTCGTTTTCCCACTCATTGAAATCACCATCTGTATTATACGACAAATTTCCATCGCTTTCAAGTGGAATATTCCGCCGGAATCCGGTTATGATAAGACCAAAAGGAGGTTTTTGGATGAACGAGCAAAACAACCCCGATTTGCGCAAGCAAGAACGGGAACAGATTCTGGAATTGGGCAGCGATATCACCCGAACCGGGGACAGCAGCATCTATACATTGACCATCATCGGCCAAATTGAGGGGCATCAAATTGCACCGGAAAATGTAAAAACCACAAAATACGAGCACATCCTGCCACTGCTTGCCGGAATTGAAGAAAGCAACGAAATCGATGGTCTGTTACTCCTGCTCAATACTGTCGGCGGTGACATCGAGGCAGGACTCGCCATTGCGGAAATGATTGCAGGCATGAAGAAACCCACGGTTTCCCTTGTACTGGGCGGGGGACACTCCATCGGGATTCCCCTTGCAGTATGCACCAAGCGGTCGTTTATTACCCCAACGGCCAGCATGACGGTGCACCCGGTACGCATGACGGGACTGGTAGTGGGGGCGCCCCAGACGTTCCGCTATTTTCAGCGCATCCAGGAACAGATCACCGATTTCGTAACCGAAAATTCCAAAATCACCCGGAAGAAATTCGAAGACTATATGATGGCAACAGGAGAAATCGCCACGGACGTAGGAACCATCCTCTATGGCAAAGAAGCGGTTGCTTCCGGCCTTATCGATAAATTAGGCGGACTGAACGATGCGCTTTCTGCGCTTCACAAAATGATCGATCACCCCAGAACGGAGCGGAGGAACAGGCAGCGATAGGCTCAATTTGGCAGCGATTCATTCGCTGCCAAAGCCATTTTACGCCATTTTTCACACAAATTGCAAAAAATGCTGGAAATCTACTGCCATCTATGCTATAATGAAATGTAAACTGTGTAAAGGAGAGGGACAGGCGTGGAACTATCCGGTATCGAGCAAATACTTTATGGCCTTTTATCCGGCCTGACAGAGATTCTTCCAATATCGTCACGTGCGCACGGCACAATCATGTTAAAAGTTCTTGGTGCGGAGCTGTCCAGCGATTTGCCCATTGCACTGATTCATCTTTCCGTCCTGATGGCGATCTACTATTCAACCCGGCCGCAGCTGGTCAAGATGTCCCGTGCACGTCGCCTGGCAAGCATCCCCAAAAAACGCCGCAAGCGTCCGCTGGATATTTGTAGCCTGATGGATTCCCGGTTCCTGATTACCATGATCATTCCGGTGATTCTGGCGGATTTGCTGTATGGGAAGATATCCCGGATCAATTTCAGTCTCTTTGCGGTGTCCATTCTGCTCTTCGTCAATGGCATCTTCCTGTATATCCCTCAGTTTTTCCCCGCCAGTAACAAAGATGCCCGTTCCCTTTCCAGGGTAGAGGCGCTCATCATGGGATTGGGCGGAGGATTGTCCATCATCCCCGGATTATCCGGTGTGGGAATCTGCATCTCTCTCGCTGGTATCGGCGGAGTAGAGAAAGGGTATGCGCTGAATATGACTCTGATGATGCATATGGCGTACCTGGCCGGTATGATCGTACATGATATCCTGAACATCATCCGGTATGGGATGGGTATGATTTCTTTCCAGTGGGTGATCACTTATCTGCTTTCCGCTGTAGCGGCATTCGTCGGAGCAACGATTGCAATCAAGCTCATGCGGGCGCTGAGCTCTGACAAGGGTTATCCCGCATTTTCTTTCTACTGTTGGGGCATCGCCCTGCTCGCATTTATCCTGAACCTCATGGCATAAGGAGCATCTGAATCAATGGCACAAAAGAAGAAACCGCAGCAGAGCAAGGCTTCTGCCGCCGCATCCAAGAAGAAAGCAGCCCTCAAGAAGAGTACCAAGGCTTCCAATTCTTCCAAGGCTGCAAAAACAACGAAAAATCCAAAAGTCAAAACCGAATACGATACGCCCATTCCCGCTACAACCACCGTGGCAATCATCAGCTTCATCCTCTTTGTTCTGTTCCTGGTGATCTGTATCAGCCCAGATGGGGTAGTACTCAAAGCAATCAACAGTTTGCTCACAGGATTGATTGGCCGGGCTGGCTTCTATTTTTCCGTTCCGGCACTATTGTACCTTTTTATCATCAATACATTTGGCAGAAAGACGGCTGTTACCATGCGCAGCATTTGCACAGTTTCTTTCGTCTTCCTGTGCGGGTGCATCTATCACCTGGCTGTGCAGACCCAGGGGATCGCCAGCGGGCTGGCGATTTTTCCTGACTTGTACCTAAGCGGTATCGAGGGGCGCAGTGGTGGTGTCCTTTGTGGCGGTCTTGCCGTGCTGCTGCGCAGTGCATTCGGTAACGTGATCTCCTATATTATCATTGGGATCTCTGCGATATTAACGCTCCTTGGGGCAGTGGAGATCACAATTCCCAGTCTCATTCGGGCATTCATCAATCGTCCCAAGGATAACTGGGAAGATGAGGAGCAGCAGGAGGTTTATGTGGAACCGGCCGCTCTGGTGGTAAATCACATTGCCAATAAGCAAATCGAGAACAAGCGTAAGCGCCGCCAGCAGCAACAGCTCCAGCTTCAGCGGGAGCAGCTCTTGCAACAGGAACTGATGACTCCTGCGGAACTTCCGGAGGCAAAACGGATGCAGCCCAAAAGCAACCGGCAAGCCGACGAACAATTCGCTTTCGGTTCTGGTCAGGAAACGGATGAACAACTCCCATATCAGGATTACGGTAGCACCCCCACCAATGCAGCCCGGATGATGTCCACCATCGATCTGGATATCGAGTCTCCGCTGTTCACGGAAGACGATTCACAGAACGTAAAGCCTGTCGCCCCGGTTCGTGTAAGCGCTGAGGACGATGATTTACTGGATGACATTCCCAGGAAAATGCCCCCGCTGAAGCCGGAGGCGAGTCAAAAAGCAACAAAAAAAGAACGGACTTCCTCCAGGCAGAAGCGCCCGGAGGCGGCAGATGCCGAAGTAAAGCCAGGGAAAGTATCCGAAAAGGATGCCCAGGAATCCGCCCGGCAGGTTGCCATGGAAATTCAGCAGGGGACAGGTGCCCCCCAGGCGGAATATTGCTTCCCGCCCATCAATCTGCTAAAGCGCCCCAGTGGGAATAGCGCCGACGGCACCGATGAAATGCGGGAAAATTCCCGCCGATTGAACGAAACCCTTGCCAGCTTCCACATTGATGCTCATATCATCAATGTCACCCGTGGCCCCAGTGTCACCCGATATGAGGTAGAGCTGGATAAGGGAGTACGGCTGAATAAACTGACCAACTGCGCCGATGACATTGCCCTGAGCTTAGGCGCCTCGGGCGTGCGTATTGCAGCGGTTCCCGGAAAAATCTCCATTGTCGGTATCGAGGTGCCCAACCGGGCGGTTACAATGGTTTCCCTACGAGAGGTGATCGATTCCCCGGAATTTGCAAAATCTAAATCCAAGTCCTCTTTTGCAGTGGGCAAGGATATCGGGGGAAGCTGCATCGTGGGCAATATTTCCAAGATGCCCCATATGCTCATCGCCGGTACCACC
>CAZTYB010000057.1:0-13138 GCA_964617595.1 uncultured Oscillospiraceae bacterium
CCGGCCCCTGCGGCCCGTGCTCTGAGATCTACTATGACCGCGGCGAGAAGTACGGCTGCGGAAAGCCCGACTGCACCGTGGGCTGCGACTGCGACCGGTATATGGAAGTTTGGAACAACGTGTTCTCTCAGTTCGATAACGACGGCCAGGGGAACTATACCGAGCTGGCGCAGAAGAATATCGATACCGGTATGGGTCTGGAGCGTTTGGCGGTTGTGTGCCAGGATGTGAACAGCCTCTTCGATGTGGATACCGTCATGAACATCACCAATAAGGTAACCGAGCTCACCGGCGCATCCTATGGCCAGAGCGTTAAGATGGATGTGTCCCTGCGTGTGATTACCGACCACATTCGTGCATCTACGTTCATGATCGCTGACGGTGTCTTGCCCAGCAACGAGGGGCGGGGCTATGTCCTGCGCCGTCTGCTCCGCCGGGCTGCCCGCCACGGCAAGCTCCTGGGGGTGAATCATCCCTTCCTGTATCAGGTGGTGGAAACCGTTGTTCAGGAGAACGAGGTGCACTATGGTTACCTGCGTGAGCGTGCGGACTATATCACCAAAGTCGTAAAGGTGGAAGAGGAGAATTTCGCCCGCACCATCGACGGCGGCATGAAGATTTTTGCAGAAATGCTCTCTGAGCACAAGGCGAAAGGCGAAACGGAATTCTCCGGAGCCGATGCCTTTAAACTCTATGATACCTATGGCTTCCCCATTGACCTGACACTGGAAATGGTAGCAGATGAAGATATGACCCTGGACCAGAAGGGCTTTGCCGACCTGATGCAGGAGCAGAAAGTTCGTGCCCGGGAAGCCCGGAAAGCGCTGGGTGACCTGGCCTGGGCGGGTATCGACCTGGGGCTGGACAATACCCCCACCACTTTCGTGGGCTATGAGTCCCATTCCTGCCAGGCAAAGGTGCTGGCCGTATGCGTGGGCGAAGAGGTTTCCGGCTCTATTGCCGGTGGCGAAAACGGAATCGTTGTTCTGGATCGGACCCCGTTCTATGCTGAAATGGGCGGCCAGGTGGCCGACTGGGGTGAGATCACTCTGGGCGAAGCTTGCTTCCATGTGACCAATGTCCAGAAAGACAAGGGCGGCAAATACCTGCACCACGGCAAGATGGTGAAGGGGTCGCTGAAAGTGGACGATGTGGTGGCTGCTTCTATCGATGTGCAGCGCCGCAGGGCCATTATGCGTGCCCACTCCGCTACCCATCTGCTGCAAAAGGCGCTGACCACCGTCCTGGGTGACCACGTGCATCAGGCTGGATCCCTGGTAGAGCCGGATAGTCTTCGCTTTGATTTCACCCATTATTCCGCCCTGACGAAAGAGGAGCTGGAAAAAGTGACTGCCATTGTCCAGGATTCCATCTTGGAGGGTTACCCCATTGACGTAAAGGAAATGCCCATCGACGAGGCAAAGAAACTGGGTGCCACGGCACTGTTCAGCGAGAAGTACGGCAATGTTGTCCGTGTGGTCAATATGAGCGGCTACTCCATCGAGTTCTGCGGCGGTACCCATCTGGATAATACCGCAAAGGTTGGCGGTTTCACCCTGATCAGCGAGGGCAGCGTGGCCTCCGGCGTGCGCCGGATCGAGGCCATTACCGGCAAGGCAAGTTTCGCCAGAATGGAGGAGAATCAGACCATTTTGAACGAGGCATCTGCCAAGCTGAAAGGCAAGCCCAATGAACTGAGTGCAAAGATTCAGTCCAACCTGGACGAGGTGAAGGACTTGAAGCGCCAGATTGAGCAGTTCCAGGCGAAGAATGCTTCCGGCGAAGTGGATCGGCTGCTGCTGAATGCCAAAGAGATTGGCGCAGTGAAAGTGCTGACCGCAAAGCTCAGCGGCGTGGATGCCGCAAAGCTGCGCCAGATGGGCGATATGCTCCGGGATAAGGCGGCCAATATCGTGGGCGTGCTGGCAAGCGTGAACGGCGACAAGCCTGCATTCCTGGCCATCTGCGGCAAGGATGCCGTGGCAAAGGGGATCAAGGCCGGTGAGCTGGTGAAACTGGTCTGCACCACCTGCGGTGGCAGCGGCGGCGGCAAGCCCGATTCTGCCATGGGCGGCGGCAAGGATGTTTCCAAATTGGAGGAAGCACTTGCCCAGGTAGAAACTTTTGTGAATTCCAAGATGTAAGGATTTTCGGATGCAAAATGGCGCAGCTATCTTCGGCTGCGCCATTTTTGAAAAGGAAAGGGGGCGTGCATATGCGCAAATTGGTTCGTTTTACCCTGGGTTTTGCTCTGGCCTGCGGGCTGACCGGGTGGCTGCTGTGGCAGAAAAATCTGACCGGCATGATCGTTTATGCTTTAGTTTCTTTCCTGCTGTGTTGGGTATTGCAGAAGAAGATTCCTGCTTTCCGTTTGCCTAAACTGGTTTTTCTGGGATTGGCAATGGGCTTTTTATGGTCGGGCGTTTACCGTGGAATCTATCTGCGCCCGATGGAAAATCTGGATGGGCAGAACGTCCACTTGAGCGCTACGGCCGTGGGCTACAGTGAATCCGGTGACTATGGCAATTCCGTTCAGGCTTTTGCCGTGATCGATGGGAAACCCTATTTCCTGCACATCAACCAAAATGACTACGAATTCATTGAACCCGGTACGGTCATAGAGGGGGAATTTCGCCTCCGGCTGACCACTCCTGCTGGGCTAAAGGATTCAGGTTACTATCGGGGCAATGGGAATTTCGTGATTGCCCGCCCCCGGGGAGAGACCACCCGAACCCAATCCGATGCCGCTGGCATCTGGTTCCTCCCGGCCAAGGCCAGGGAACGTGCTCTGGCTTCGATTGATAATGCATTTCCGTCAGATACGGCTCCATTCGCCAGGGCGCTGCTGCTGGGCGATACCAGTGAACTGAGTTATGAAACGGATACGGCGCTGAAAACCAGTGGCATTCGTCATGTGGTAGCGGTGTCCGGATTACACGTATCGGCGCTGTTTGGGGTGGTCTATTTTCTGCTCCGGAGGAAGCGTGTGTTGACCTTTTTCGTCTCGGTACCGGTGCTGCTGTTTTTTGCGGCGGTTACCGGGTTCTCGCCCTCCGTTACCCGTGCGGCGCTCATGTGCGCTTTGATGGCTTTGGGAAATGCCCTGAACGAGGAATACGATGGCCTGACCAGTTTGAGCTTTGCTTCGCTGACCATGATGATTGTCAATCCATTGGTCCTGTTCTCCGTCAGTTTCCAGCTTTCGGTGGCCAGCGTAGCGGGGATATTGCTGCTGGCATCGCCCCTATCCGGGCGAATCGTTGCAGCTTTCCCCAATGCGGGGGCGAAGAGCTTCCGGGGGAAGGTTCTCCGCTGGTTTGCATCCTCCGTTTCGGTTTCCGTTGGTGCGATGATACTGTCAACCCCACTGAGCGCATTCTATTTCGGCAGTATCAGCCTGATCGGTATTGTGGCGAATTTGCTCCTAATCGGGCTCGTATCCGCTCTTTTCTGCGGAATCGGGGTGGTTGGGGTTTTCGGTGGCCTGCTGCCAAAGGTTTGCGCGCTTTTGGCGAGGGTACTCTCTTTCGGGATTCGCCTGGTGCTGCTGGTGGCAGGGATGCTGGCGAAGATTCCTTTTGCTGCCGTGTATACCCAGAGCGGATTTATCGTGGCGTGGCTGATTCTTTCTTACCTACTTCTGCTGCTGTATCTGCTCCGGGGAAAGGGGTTCCGGTGGATTTCCTGCGTGGGGGCGGTGTCGCTTGCAATTGCATTGATCGCATCCGTCCTCTTTCCTCGGCTGGATACGATTCGCCTCCATGTGCTGGATGTGGGGGAGGGACAGGCAATTCTGCTCCAATCCGACCACAGGAATTATTTGATCGATTGCGGCGGGGAAGATGACGGAGCCGTGGCGGACGAAATCGCCCAGACACTACTCAGTCAGGGGATTTTCCACCTGGATGGTCTCATGCTGACCCATTATGATGCTGACCATACCAATGCTTTGGACGATCTGGTGAACCGGGTGGACATCGACCGCTTTTATCTGCCCCGGCAAAATGAAAATGATATCACCCAATGGGTGGAGACGAACTACCCCGACCGGATCACCTGGGTAGCATCGGATACCGAGATCGATTTGTCAACGGGGACGATCACCCTCCTGGCGCCCCAGTCTGCGGAACTGGACAATGAAAACAGTATGTGCATCTTGTTTGAGTCGCCGAATTGTGTTATACTGATAACTGGAGACCGGGGACGTGCCGGAGAAAAAGAACTGCTGTACAATTACGATCTTCCGGATGTGGATATTCTGATTGCCGGGCACCACGGCTCCAGGTATTCCACATCCCAGGAACTTTTGCGCTCCATCCGACCGGAGACGGTGATCATCTCCGTGGGTGCCAACAATTCCTATGGGCATCCATCGCAGGAGGTGCTGGAGCGGCTGGCGGATTTCGGTTGCACGGTATACCGCACGGATTTGATGGGTTCGGTGCTGATCAGGAGGTAAGGATGGCAAAAAAAACGGCGCCCGATGGGGCATTACAAATACTGAAGACCTCTGTGCGGAATAAGAGCATCGATCGTCTTTACTTCTTCTATGGGGAGGAAACTTTCCTGCTGAATTACTATCTGGAGGCAGTGAAAAAGCAACTGTTGGATCCGCTGACGGAGTCGTTCAATTTCCACCGTTTTCACAGCGACAATTTTGATTTGGCGGAGTTCCTGGAAACGGTGGAGGGGCTGCCGATGATGGCGGAGCATACACTGATTCAGGTGGACGATATCGATTTGTTTAAAATGAATGAATCGGAACGGGAAAAGATGGCTGCCGCTCTTTCGGATATCCCCGATTACTGCACCATCATCTTTACCTATCTGACGGTTGCGTGGAAACCGGATAAGCGCCTGAAGAAACTTTGGGAAGCCATAGACAAGCATGGCCTCCCGGTGGAATTTGGCAAGCAGGACAGCAGGGAACTGATCCCATGGGTATCCAGACATTTTGCATCCCAAAAGAAAAGAATATCCAATGAATTGTGCGCCTACCTCATTGAGATCACCGGCGGCACCATGACGGCGCTCAGCGGCGAAATCGATAAAATCTGTGCCTATTCCGGGGCAGATGAGATCCGAAAAAGTGACATCGATGCCGTGACGGAGCCGGTAATGGATGCGGTGGTTTTCCAAATGACGGACAGGATCAGCGAGGGCGGTTATGAAAAAGCGTTTCTCTGCCTGCAAAAGTTGCTGAAAATGCAGCAGGAACCGCTGGCAATTTTGGGTGCTTTGGGCAGCCATTTCCGGCGACTGGGGGTAGCCATCTGCCTGCAAGAGCAGGGAAGAGGCTCATCAGAGGTACAAAAACTCTGCGGAATTCCGGATTACCCCGCCCGCAAACTGATGGAATCCGCCCGACGGATGGACAAGCGCTTCTGCGCCGGAGCCTGTGCCATGATCATGGAAACGGACTACCGGATGAAGACCTCTTTCGATGATCCCCAGCGACTGCTGGAATTGCTGATATTGAAGCTCGCAATGGAGGCACGCCATGGTTAAAATCTGGGAGGCGATTGTCGTCGAGGGGCGGTATGATAAAAATACCCTTTCGCAGATCGTGGATGCCCCCATTTTTGAGACCCATGGTTTTGGCATTTTCAAAGATAAGCAACAGATGGCGCTGCTGCGCACGGTGGCGCAGCGCCGGGGGCTGATCGTTTTTACGGATTCGGACGGGGCGGGATTTGTCATCCGGAATCATTTAAAAAGTGCGATTCCTGCAAAATTCTTAAAGCACGCCTATATCCCCGATATCCCCGGCAAGGAGAAGCGCAAAGCTGCCCCCGGCAAAGAGGGGAAACTTGGCGTAGAGGGGATGACTCCGGAAATCCTCCTGGAAGCCCTGCGCCGTGCCGGGGCGACGATCTGTGGAGAGGAAGAAGCGCTCCATCATCATCCAATCACCAAGGCGGATCTGGTTGAATTGGGGCTGTCCGGCGGCGCTGACAGCAGTTTCAAACGCCAGGCGCTTTTAAAGGAATTGAATCTCCCGGAGCATATGAGCGCCAATGCCATGCTCCAGGCGCTGAATTTACTGTATTCAAAAGAGGAAATCATCAATTTGATTGTAAAAATAGAAGCGTAACGATTAATGGAGTAAGAACCATGGTAGATATTCAAGTAAAAGATTTAACGAAATTCTTTGTCATCGGTGAAAACCTGTTGCAGGGACTTTCTTTCGAAATCCAGGAGGGGGAATGTGTTGCCATCCTGGGGCGCAATGGGTGCGGAAAGACGACATTGTTTCGCATTTTGACGAAAGAAATTGACTATGATGAGGGAGAGGTTTATGTCAACCCCAATAAGCGCCTGGGACTGATTTCTCAGATTCCCGTCTTCCCGGATGGGTATTGCGTGGAGGATGTGCTGCGCTCGGCTTATGCGGAGCTGCACAGCGTTCAGCGGGAGATGCGCCGCCTGGAGCAGCTGATGCAGTCCGGTGCCACCGAAAGTCAGCTGAAAGAATATGATCGCCTGTCCAACCGTTTCCTCTCCGGTGGGGGATACGAGATGGATGTGGAAGTGGACAAGATCTGCAACGGTCTGGGCATCTCTCAGGAGCAGCGGCAGCAGGAATTCGCCAGCCTCTCCGGCGGCGAGAAAACGAGAGTGAATCTTGCAAGGCTCCTGCTGGAAAAGACGGATATCCTCCTCCTGGACGAGCCCACCAACCAGCTGGATTTAAACAGTGTGGAATGGTTGGAGCAGTATATCAATGCCTTTAAGGGTACCGTCCTGGCCATTTCCCACGACCGCTATTTCATTGACCAGGTGGCCGACCGGGTGATCGAAATCACCGACGGTCATGCAGAATTCTATTCCGGCAACTATTCTTTCTATATGGACGAGAAGCAAGCCCGGTTCGATCTGCAAATGAAGCAGTATGAGCAGGAACAGGCGAAGCTGAAGCAGCTGGGATTCACCGTGGAGCGGATGAAAGGCTGGGGCATCAATAACCGTGCCCTCTACCGCCGTGCCATGTCCATTCAGCATCGGATGGATCGCATCAAGAAGACGGAGCGGCCAAAGCAGGAGCGCACCATGAAAGCATCTTTCGGAGAAAAGGATTTCTCCGGCGATGTGGTGTTCAAAATGAAGAATGTGGAAAAGGCTTTCGGCGACAGAACTCTCTTTTCCGGTATCAACTTAAACGTGGAGGCGGGGGAGCGGATCGCACTATTGGGCGATAACGGCACCGGAAAATCCACTTTCATCAAGTGCCTGTTGGGGGAAGAGGACTGCGGCGGAAAAATTCAGTTTGGCCCCACGATCAAATGGGGATACCTGCCCCAGATCATTCATTTCGACCATCCGGAGCGTACCCTTTACGATACTATGCTCTATGAGAAGAATTGTTCTCCCCAGATGGCTCGTGACCGCCTGGGCGCATTCATGTTCCAGGGGGAGGATGTATTCAAAACCGTTGGGAATCTCTCCGGCGGTGAGAAGTCCCGCCTGCGCCTTTGTATGCTGATGGACGAGAAGATCAATCTCCTGATTCTGGACGAACCTACCAACCATCTGGATATTGCATCCAGAGAATGGGTGGAGGCTGCCATTGAGGAATTTGAGGGTGTGCTCCTGTTCGTGTCCCATGACCGGTATTTCATTGAGAAATTTGCGGAGCGGATTTGGCTGCTGGAGGATGGCAATATCCGTGATTTCCCCTGCGGCTATCAGAAGTACCGCTCCATATTGGAGCATGAATCTGCGGCGAAAGCCACGGTTCCCGCTGCACCCAAGCCCAAAAAAGAGAAGCCCAAGGGCGGCACCAAGGACACGGAGAAGTTGATCCGTCGTCTGGAGCGGGAAATTGAGAAGCAGGAGGCAGCCATTGCAGACTTCGATTCCAAAATCGAGGCAGCTTCCGCCGATTATCAGGAATTGACCCGCCTCCTTGGGGAGAAAGAGGCAGCGGAAGAAGTGCTTATGGAACTGATGGAGCAATGGGAGAATGCCCAGAGTGAATAACTGCCCCAACATGAGTTAAGATTAATAAAAAATGGTTTAGAAAAGAGAAAGGGGTAATTGAATCGTGCATCTTGTGCATCACAAATCCACCGCCCGGGATATGACCCAGGGCTCCATTGTCAAGCAGTTGATTCTATTTTCACTGCCGCTGATGCTGGGGAATGTTTTCCAGATGCTGTATAACACGGTGGATTCCATTGTGGTGGGAAATTTCGTGGGTACCCAGGCGTTAGCAGCGGTTGGGTCCACCACCATGATCGTGAATATTATGGTGTTCTTCTTCAATGGCTTCTCCACCGGTGCCAGTGTGGTCATTGCCCGCCGGTTCGGTGCTCGGGACAATGACAGCCTCCATACTGCGATCCAGACGACCATGGCTGCAACTTTGATTCTGGCGGCGGTTTTTACCGTAGTCGGCCTTATGTGTGTGGAGCCGATGCTCCGCCTGATGGCCACGCCGGAGGATGTTTTTGACCAGGCGACCATCTATCTGCGGATTTATATCGCCGGATTCTCCGGCTTGGTGATCTATAATATGTGCAGCGGTATCCTCCGTGCGGTGGGGGATACGACGAGGCCGCTGTATTTCCTTGTGCTGACCAGTGTACTAAATATAGCACTGGATCTGTATTTTGTACTGCGGTTGGAGTGGGGGATTGCCGGTGTTGCCTACGCTACCATTATTTCTCAGTTCGTCTCCGCTGCATTGACTCTTGTGCTCCTTACTAGAACCTGGGATGTGTACCGGGTGAGCTGGCGGGAATTGGAGCTAAACGGGGGAGTGCTGCTGGAAATCGTCCGGGTTGGACTCCCTGCGGGGATCCAGAGCATTGTCACCTCCGTTTCCAATGTGTTTGTCCAGTCCTATATCAATTCCTTTGGCTCCCAATGCATGGCCGGGTGGAGCGCCTATAACAAATTGGATCAGTTTGTTCTGCTGCCTATGCAGAGCCTTGCCATGGCTGCAACGACTTTCGTCAGTCAGAATGTCGGCGCCAATCAGGCGAAACGGGCGGGCAAAGGCACCGTGGCAACAGTCAGTTTGTCCGTTGGAGTAACAGCGGTGATCCTGGCAGTTTTGATCGGTTTTGCGGCACCTGCGGTATCTCTGTTTACGCCGGACGAAGCGGTGATCGAATTCGGCGTTCTCTTCGTGCGTACCAATTGTGCGTTCCTGCTGTTTAACTGCGTGAATCATGTGCTGGCCGGTGCGCTGCGTGGCCGTGGGGACTCCACAGCTCCGATGCTGATCATGCTCTTTTCTTTTGTGGCGTTGCGGCAAACCTATCTGTTTTTTGTCACGCATTATGTGGCCAATACTCCCGCTCTGGTGGGCTTCGGCTATCCCGTGGGCTGGGTCAGCTGCTGCATCATCGAGGTGGCATACTACTTCATTCGGTGGGGTAGGAGAGAAAGGAAAGCGGAGCTTTCATAAAAAATAAGGTGCGTTACCGTCCGGGATCTTTTCCCAAAACGTAACGCACCTTTTTGTATTCTTTTATATTACTTCTTTTTCCAGCAGCGAATGCCCAGACCCACCAGGAAGCCAACTGCGGCGGGAGTAATCCAGCCCATGCCGAGGCTATAAAGGGGGATGAACCGGGCGCACAGCTCTTTCACGGCGCTGAGAATGCTGCTGTCCACCATTCCGGCCAACGTGCCAAGGAAATCGAAGATGGCGGCGATGAGGGTGAAAGCGGTGGTGGAGATATAAACGATTTTGCTTCCGCCGAACCATTTATCCGTCAGCGCCAGCAGGATCAGGGTGATGGCCAGGGGGTAGACGAACATCAGCACCGGCACGCACCATGCTACAATGGTAGAAAGACCGAAATTCGCCATACCGAAAGAGACAAGGCTGAATATTACCGCCCATACGGAGTACCCCGGCCCCTTGGGGAACATCTGGACGAAAGCTTCTGAACAGCTTGTGACGAGACCAATGGCGGTTTTCAGGCAGGCAAAGGTAACGATTCCTGCTACCAGATAGCTTCCTGCATCGCCGAAATAGTGCTTCGCAATCACACCCAGCACTTCGCCCCCGTTGGCGCAATTGGCGCAGAGCGTAGCGCTTTGGGCGGAGATGAGGGTAATGAAGAAATAGATGATGCCCATGAAAAGGCAGCTGAAGATCCCGGCTTTTGCGGTATTCACCGCCACGTACTCCGGCTCACGAATGCCGTGCTCCCGCAGAACATTGATCACGACAATGCCAAAGGCCAGACCCGCCAGCGCATCCAGGGTATTGTACCCCTCCAGAAATCCGGAGAAGAAAGCACCGGCACCGGAGGAATATGCCGCAACGGGAGTAATCTCTTTCAGGCTGACGATTGGGTCAATCAGCGCTGCTACAACGAGCGCTGCCAGGAAGAGCAGGAATACCGGGTTGAGCAATTTGCCAATCCAGGTCATGATGCCGCTGGGCTTCAGGGAGAAGAGGAGCACCACTGCGAAAAATGCAAATGAAAAAATGGCAAGATACAGCTCACTGTGTTCCGTACCGATGAGATTGACCGCACCCACGGAGAAAGAGGTGCTGGCGCACCGGGGAATTGCGAACAGCGGCCCAATGGTCAGGTAGAGCAGACTGCAAAAGAATACGCTGTATTTCTTCCCGATTTTCTCCGTCAGGGGGACAACTCCCTCACACCGGCTCAGTCCCAGTGCAACTACCGCCAGCATCGGGATGCCAACGGCTGTGATGAATACACCGGCAAAAGCCATCCAGAAATTGCTCCCGGCATCAATGCCCATTTTTGCCGGAAAAATCAGGTTCCCTGCACCGAAAAACATACCGAACAGCATACTGGTTATGGTGACGGTTTCCTTGGCGGTGAGATTGCGCTTCATGAGAAATCATCCTCTCAACATCTTTTGGCTTTATTTTAAGGAATAATTAAAAAAATGCAAAGAGGCAGAAATTGCTTTAGGGGAGATTTTTAAGAATATTTGTTTCCTTTGGGTAGACTTTTACGCTTCAATCCGCTATAATAAGATCAATATTCCAAAACAGGAAAATTTTTGATTCAAAAGTTGATTTATAAGAAACGAGAGGGAATGAACCATGGGAGAAATTAGCCGGGAAATCGGCCACCGGATCCGGAATTTTCGAAAGTCCCGTCATATGACTCTGGATGAACTTTCTGCAATCGTATGCAAGAACAAGTCCACCCTGTCCAAATATGAAAACGGCGAGATCATCCTGGATATCGAAACGATTTATGAAATTGCCAGAGCCTTGGGGATCCATGTGGAACAGCTACTGTATTGCACCCCCGACCGGGTTCCCATCCAGTCATTCGGTAGTAAAAGTGCTTTTTTTAGTGGATTGACACAGTTCTATTCCTATTATTATGATGGCCGTTTCAACTGCATTATGCGCTGTGTTTTTGATGTACTCCTCCAGTCGGAGGATGATCGGTACAAAATCATGATGTATGCCAATTTCCGGGACTATCATTCCTATCAGAATTGCGAAACCACCTATTGGGGCTATATGGAGCATTATGATGCCATTACCAATGTCATTCTGACGAATCAGGATTCCCCCATGGAGAAAGCGCATGGACAAATCCTGGCCACCTATATGAATTCGGATACCAAATGGGGGCTCTTCACCGGGTTGTCCGCCCGGCCAATGATGCCCGTTGCCATCAAGATGCTCTTCTCCAAGAAACGACTGGCTGAGGATGAGGCGCTGGTGCAGATGCTGAAAGTGACCAAGGAGGATATCCGCCTGATGAAGCTTTATAATATGATGACGGTGATGTAATTCGACCTGTGGAAGTTTGACTTATGCCGGATGCAAAGAAACAGGCGGGAGAGATCACGTGACCTCTCCCGCTGTAGGCTAAATATATTTCAGAATCGCCAGAATGGCCAGATGCAGGGGATAGAACCCATAGAAAGCCCACTGCACCCATTTACCGGAGGTGCATTTTTTCCCGGAGTACAGCCCGATGGGGATCATCGCCAGCAGTGCGAACATCTCAATGGGGATCATCACCCCCATGACATTGATCCGGAAACTATTCATCAACCACGCCACCATGGCGAGCATAACGGTTTGCAACCACCATTGTCCACGAGCCTGGGAAAACAGGACGATCAGCAGCACGCCGTATCCGCCGTAATCCGTGTTCAGTGCCTCCGCCAGCAGATAGCACCCAGCAGTGGCGAAGAGGCGGAGGAGGGAAGAGCGGCATCTTGCAATTACCTCAATGGCGCAGTAGCCCAGCAGAAGCGTGACCATTACACTCTGGTACCGCCAGGTCAGGCCGGATTTCAGCGCCAGGTCATAGGGGATCTCCGACAGAAGCATCCCGATTGCAAGCCGCAGCGCATATTTTGCGCTGCTGTGGGTGTAGTGCGCCCCCTCCGCCAGGAGGAAGCAATAAATCGGGAATGCGATCCTCCCAATGATCCGCAGGGCATATCCCGGCACAAAAACCGAGCCAATATGATCTACCAGCATACTCATGCAGGCGATTATCTTCAGTGCCTCCTGAGAGAGCCCCCGTTTTTCCATATCCCTCACCTCCGGTTCATCATACACGATGAGCAATCCCATTTCAACCCTTTTCTGCCCGGATGCTGCATAAAATTGCTTGATACCGCCACAGGAAAAGGATTTTTTCTCAATTAGCAGGATTCTGCTTGACGTACAGGGGAAAAACCGATATAATAGCAGAAGTTATGTTCAATATTAATCTGAAAGAAGGATTTTAAATATGGCTAAGGAATATAAGATCACAAGCTTGCGCCTGGCAGACCTGGAAAAGGAACTGAACTACCTGAAAACCACCCGAGAACGGGAAATCGCTGCCATGATCGCAGAGGCTCGCTCCTACGGCGACTTGTCCGAAAACTCCGAATATGATGCCGCCAAAAACGAGCAGGCAAAGCTCTATGGCCGCATTGCGGAGATCGAGGATGTCCTGTCCCACGCCACCATCATCGAGGACGAGAACGAGGCCACCGGCCGTGTGGGTCTGGGCTGCACCGTCGTTGTTGAGGACGAGCAGGGGAAACGCACCACCTACCGCATCACCGGCTCCCAGGAAGCCAATCCCATGGAGTTCCGCCTGTCCGATGATTCCCCCTTTGGCCGTGCCGTGGTGGGCAAGGCGGCAGGGGAGACTTTCGTTGTGAATGCCCC
>CAZTYB010000058.1:0-13097 GCA_964617595.1 uncultured Oscillospiraceae bacterium
CAGGCGGGGTTGGTGCCGCCGCCGCCGCCCATGAAGCCCAGCTTGGTGTAGCCTTCCATAACGGCGGCGTAACCGGCCAGGTAACCGGACTGATGCTCCTTAAAGGAGATGGGGGCGACATTGTCGAAGCCGATGGGGTAGCCGTCGATGAAGACGAAGTGGATGTCGGGATACTGCTCAGCGGCGGCGCGCAGTGCGTTTTCCTGCAGGAAGCCCGCAGCCACGACGATCTCTGCACCGTTGTCACAGGCCAGCTTGAAAGCGGTGATGCGGTCGTCATCCGTAGCTTCGCTGCCGTTGCCGGGCTGATAGTACTTATAGGACTTGCCGTTGTTGGCTGCGTAGAGCTTAACGCCGTCGTAAGTACCCTGGTTGAAGGACTGATCCTTCAGCTGGCCGACGTCGGTGATGAAGGCGACCTGATATTTGCCGTCTTCGGAGGTCATCTCGTCGGGGATGTTGTCGGGGTTGGACAGATCTTTGTTGCCCTGACCATTGTCGCAGCCGATGAACAGGCAGCCGATCATGGCGAGAGCAAGCAGGAGTGCGAAGAGTTTTTTCATTTTCTTACCTCCAAATAGTGTGTTGGCATTCAAAAATACCACGCCTACAGTATGGCACAAAATCCCGAAAAAATCAACCGCTTTTGTAAATTTTTGTAAAGATTTTTTGTTTTCTTCCGCCGCCGTCCGCTCTTCTCGGCGTATGGCGCGCCCTTTGCCCTCCGGCGCTTGCGAGGGGCTTGTGCAAAGCTCGGGACGCGGAGACTAGGCATCCATGCCCAGAATGTCCAGCGTTTCCAGCACCTGCTGTCCCCGCGCGGTCAGGGCGGCGGAGCCGTGCACGGGCCACGGCGCGTAGCGCGCATCGGTATACGCCCCGATCGGCGACGCGTAATCCAGATCGATCAGACCCTTTCGCTCCAGATGCAGCAAAGCGGCACTGTATTCCGCCTCGGCGCGCGCATCGTCCTGCAAATAATGCGGTGTCGGGTCGTCGGCCGTGCGGGCGACCGGCAAAAAGGCATACACCGCCAGCTCGCGCAGCAGTTCGAGCTCCCGCTCGGTCAGTTCCAGCGCGGCACGGCAACCGCCGCATCCGCCGCAGCTGCCGCTACAGGCATGTTCTTTCATAAAGACCTCCCCGTTTTTCGGATACCGTTCAGTATTCCCCCGCGCGTGCGGGAAAATACCGAAAAGGCCGCAGCGCTTTCACGACGCGCTGCGGCCGAAACGGTCAAAATTCGCACTTATCCAGAATATACTGCTTCAGTTCGCAGATCGGGATGCGCACCTGCTGCATCGTATCGCGGTCGCGCACGGTCACGCACTCGTCGGCGGGGGTGTTTTCGTCGCCCACCGTCTGGAAATCCACGGTGATGCACAGCGGCGTGCCGATCTCGTCCTCGCGGCGGTAGCGCTTGCCGATCGAACCGGAGTCGTCGAAGTCGACCATGAAATCCTTTTTCAGCATATGGTAGATCTCCATGGCTTTCGGGCTGAGCTTCTTGGACAGGGGCAGCACAGCGGCCTTGAACGGTGCCAGCGCCGGATGCAGCCGCAGCACGGTACGCACATCGTCGCGGCCGTTTTTATCCTGTCCGACGACTTCCTCGTCGTAGGCTTCGCACAGGAACGCCAGCGCCACGCGGTCGCAGCCGAGGCTCGGCTCGATCACATAGGGGATATAATGTTCGCCCTTTTCCTGATCGAAGTACTCCAGCGACTTGCCGGAGGCTTCCTGATGGCGGGTCAGGTCGTAATCCGTGCGGTCGGCGATGCCCCACAGCTCGCCCCAGCCGCCGCCGAACGGGAACTGATACTCGATATCGGTGGTGGCGCGGGAGTAGAACGCCAGCTCTGCCGGGTCATGGTCGCGCAGGCGCAGGCTGTCCTCCCGAATGCCCAGACTCTTGAGCCAGTTGACGCAGAAATCCTTCCAGTAGGCGAACCATTCCAGATCGGTGCCCGGCTGGCAGAAGAATTCGCACTCCATCTGCTCGAATTCCCGGATGCGGAAGATGAAATTGCCCGGGGTGATCTCGTTGCGGAATGCCTTGCCCACCTGGCAGACACCGAAGGGCAGCTTCCGGCGGGTGGTGCGCTGGATGTTGGCGAAATTGACGAAGATGCCCTGGGCGGTCTCCGGCCGCAGGTAGACGGTGGAGGAGGAATCCTCCGTCACGCCCATCTGGGTCTTGAACATCAGGTTGAATTTACGGATGGAGGTGAAATTGTGCTTGCCGCAGTTGGGGCAGACCACTTCGTCATGCTCTGCAATGAAAGAATCCATCTCCTCGAAGCTCAGGGAATCCACATTCACTTCCTTGCCCGCTTCGCAGGACTCGATCAGCTTGTCCGCACGGTGGCGGGTGCCGCAGCCCTTGCAGTCGATGAGGGGGTCGGAGAAATTGCCCACGTGGCCGGTGGTGACCCAGGTGGTGGGGTTCATCAAAATGGCGGCATCCAGACCCACGTTATAGTCGGATTCCTGGACGAATTTCTTCAGCCAGGCTTTCTTTACATTGTTCTTGAATTCCACGCCCAGGGGGCCGAAGTCCCATGCGTTGGCCAGGCCACCGTAAATTTCGGAGCCCGGGTAGACATAACCCCGGCTTTTGCAGAGGTTCACGATCATGTCCAGTGTCTTTTCGCTGTTTTTCATATTCTCTCCTCCATATCAGATCGGATGCGGGATATTGCTTTCATAATGTCCAATTATACGTTACATCTTTGCGCAAATCAAGGGTTTTCTGCATCCAATGGTGCATAATCCGGCGAAAGATCCGCCGCCATCATTTGGTAAATTTGTTCACCGATGTCCGTGGTGGTGCGGCCAACTAGCGCTTCCGCCGGGATCACGTCCAGCAGATGCAGCTCAATGGGGCTGCGCCGCAGGTGCTTCAGATTGTTCACTACCCGGTCGGTTCCCTGGATGGTGCATACGGCGATGGGGACTTTCGCCTTGGTGGCGATTTTCAGTGCGCCGTTGCGCAGGGGCTGCAAATGGTGATCCTTGCTGCAATACCCCTCCGGGAAAACGGCGATGGATACCTCGTCCCGCTTGATCAGGTCGATGCAGTTCAGGATGGTTTTCAGCGCCGCCCGGTCATTCTCCCGGTCGATGAGCTGCGCCATCAGCGGGTGCATGATCTTTCCTACCATGAAGAGGCCATTATTCTCCTTTTTGGAGATGAATGCCAGCTGGCTTTTCTGGAAGTAGGCGTACAGCACCACCGGGTCCAGGTCAAACAGGTGATTGCACACCAGCAGGAACCGGCCATCCCCGGGCACCTTTTCCAGCCCACGGGTATTGACTTTCATGCCGAGAATTTTGCAGATGGCCTCGCAGTACAGGTAAACCACCCGGCGGTAGAATGGGTCGTCATGCTCCTGGGGAACGGAGGTGTCCACCCGGGCACACAGAAGCCAGGCAAAGACGAACGCCAGCACCAGCTGGAGTAGGAATCCCCCCAGGAAGCTCAGCGGCAGCACCCACAGCCATTGCAGCCCCCCAAAGCTCCCCCCGATCAGGCATACCCCCAGGGCAATCAGCGCCGACAGAATCAGCGCAATGGTGAGTAACATCCAATTCCTCCCTGTTCTCTCATTTTTTAAGGATATTTTATTAGTATACTCCATTTTCCTGGAATAAACAAGGGGCAATTGCGCCCTTTCGACACGTTGTATTTGCAGATATAGTGACGTAAAATGGTGATACCGTTCTTCTTGGCAAAGGTGGTGCATTCACGAATCTGCCCCTCGATACTTTCTTCCCGTTGACTGTCGGAAGAATATCGGGCGTAGATCACGGCTTTCATAGGCATCTCCTTTCGGTGAAATTAATGGTATCATTGGTTGTCATACCAACGCAAAAAATCTTTGATATACTTCTCGTTTGGCGTAATGATGTTGATGTCGATTTTTGGATTTTGCAGGGCATAGGTGTTGAGCATATCCTTGAGATTATCCTTTGATTTCATATAATCATTCACGATATGATCTTCCGATGCACCTGCATTGCGTAGCAAAATTGCCGATACAACACCTGTGCGATCCTTGCCGGCATTGCAAAAATACAGCACATTGGTCGGCACGGTTTGCATGAAATCAATCGTCTTGTATAGCTTTTCGTCTGCCATTTTGATATACGATTCGGAAACTGCATCCACAGAGGACGGAACAATATCGCCACCAGTCACGCTCATACAGTAATAATGAAATCGTTTATCTGCCGAAAGAGGGCACATCTTTCTTTTTTGCTCGGCCTCGGTGCGAAGGTCGATAATCGTCGTAATGTTATGATCGATCAGCCATGCCGCTTCTTCCTCCGTGACGACAGTCGGGACATCACTTCGTATAAATTTGAAATTGTCAGAAAAAATCGGGCGAGTATTCAGCGTATTACGAAAAATGGAACTCATTTCTTCACCTCATTTTCGCTTGCCGATTCAGAAAGCATTTTCAAAATCGTTTCTTTCAATCGTTCATTCATTCGGGAGTTGGGATCAAAGCACATCTCCACGAATTTTTCCATTTCGGGGTTGATGGTTTCCAGCTTCGGCTCGTAGTCGTAGTGGGCACCGTGGGGGTCATCCGTCCTGCCGAATAGGTAGTCTAAGGACACATCGAAGAAATCAGCATACCAACGGAAGGTCTTGGGCGAGGGCGTGGACTGCCCCTGCTCATAGCGGTAAATGCTGGATTGGGGGACACCCACCAACTGTCCAATCTTTGTTTGGGACAATCCGGCATCTTCTCGGAGTTTCTTTAATCGCTTGCTGATGATTTCCACAACATCACCTCCATCTCTAAGTTCATTATAACGCAAAACCGCATAATAAGCAATAACAAATTAACATAACGCAATGATTATTTTCGGGCATTACAATAGCAAATCCGCCCTCCGCTGTATTTGCTTAGAAACAAGCAAGGCAGGAAAGCCCCGATGTGCTTTCCTGCCTATCTTAGTGCGCCCGGTGAGCGCACTAACAGATCGAACAGGTGCACTTCGTATCCAAGAGAAGAGAGCCACCAGGAATATTCCCCATACGCACCGCCAATGTCATAGATCACAGCGGGCGGCTTTGGCAGTCTTTCGAGCAATATTTCTTTGGTGCGTTCAAATTCGATCAGTCCAATATTCGTTCGCAGACGATTTCGTTCAATTCCGGCATTGTATCCTGCCAGTACAGCGTGGTCAATCGTTTTCATAAGTAACTCCTTGCTGTATTTTTGATGATATTTTACTTGTTGGGCAGAATCGGCTTCTTTTTGGTGGTGATCGGACTGTTCCGGCATAATACCTGCACGATTTCATGCAGCACCACATTCTTGATAGAATGGGTCGTACAGAGGTCTTTGCCCTTACGATAGGTAGAGCAGATAAAATACTTCTGTTCTTCCGTAAAATTCGTGGCACGGCACTGATACATTTTGCCGCCGCACTCTGCACAGTAAAGCAGCCCAGAGAAGATGCCCATATCGCCCATCTTGGTAGGACGGCGGCGGGATTTGCGGATATTCTGGACAATGATAAACACGCTTTCCTCAATGATCGGCGGCTGGGTATTCTCGAAGATTACCCAATCCTCAGGATCGTTCCAGATTTTCTTTTTGCTCTTGTAGGATTGCTTCTTTGTCTTGAAGTTTACCGTGTGTCCCAAATACTCCACGCACTCCAACATACGGGAAACCGTTTCATTTGTCCATTTGTACGAATCGGCCGTAGCTTTGTTGGTGGTAGGTAGCCCCTTGGAATGAGCATAGGCCGTAGGATTTAGAACTTGCTGCTGTTTCAGCCATTTGGCAATTTGCGTAGGTCCCAAACCGTCAACACAGAGGGAAAACACCTTTTCCCTCGTTGCTTTTCTTGTTGTAGGGGAGCAACTGACCGGAGGGGGATCGGAACAGGTATTTCTCCGAAATGAGGAACTTCACGAACTGACGCTCCGGGATTCCCAGCTCTTTTGCAGTTGTACGGATATTGGTGCAATCATCTGGATTTACGAAAGCGTCATAATAATCCGCTTTAGGCTGGGCGATGGACAAAGTTGTTTCCAACTCCGTCACACGGTTATGTTCACGGAGAAGTGCCGTTGCAATTTCAAAAATATATGCCGGATCGCTTTGTATGCGTTCCAGCACAGGAGTTGTCATATATGCACCGGTCTTACGGATTGAAGGGATGACCTCATTCCCAGATGTTGCTACGCTGCTATACAAGATGAATGGTGACTATTTTGCGGAGTACAGCAAAGTATCGGATGCCGGTAGCTATGTCAAAGGCAGTATCTATGAGTTCATCGGGAGCAGTGAAAAGGTTGTTGTCGTGGTGGACTGCGAAAACTCAGATCCGTACAAACTCTGTGCCACACTCAAGAACCTTGACTATCAGTATACGCAGAAAATCGCGTCTATCATTCTCTTCGACGATGTTCACAGTGCCTCTGCTTGGCGTATTCTGGACAGTTTCACCCACATTCCAGTGGAACACATGATGATTGAGCGAGTCAAGCAGAACAATGTTTATCGTCCGTGACTTCGTGACCTATGCCTTTACCGGATCTCAGACCTACTTCACTCCCAAGGGAAAAGACATCATCCGTCTGCGCTATGCAGAAATGCTCAAGAAAATGTCTGCCTCAAAAGTGAAAGGGTGATCCACCGATGTCTGTCTACCGCGTAAATAAGAAACGCAGTGGTTATACGCTCATGGCAAATTACCATCTCAGAGATAAGCGGCTGACGCTCAAAGCAGTTGGTCTTCTCTCTAAGATGCTCTCCTTCAATGACGGCTGGAAGTTCTCAACGAACGGACTTGCCGCTATCTGCAAAGAAGGTCCCGATGCGATCCGGTCAGCCTTGAATGAGCTTGAAGATAACGGCTACCTTGTCCGGCAACGGCAGCGTGACAGCAAAGGGCGTATCAGCAACACAGTCTTTGATATTTACGAAGAACCACAAGGCAGAACGCAAGTCCGATTGGAAGAACGACCTCCTTTCTTCAGATTCCGTCTCACGGCGGACACCCTTGCCTTTGGCTAAATCTTCCCGCTACCGGGCGACTTCGGGTCTTTCACCCTATAGAATGTGCGCTCACCGGGCGCACTAAAAATCCGCCGCCCCTGCTATCTTGGTCAGGGAACGGCGGATTTTTACATATGAGGAGCTGCGGGGGGCACCCCGGAGGGGGGATCCGCTTTTGGGGTTTCCGATAACTGTTAGCGAACCGCCGCATTCATTCTGGCCTTATTCAGTCGGTCGGCCTTGGCGAACAGGAAGAAGCCAATGACGAACAGCACCACCAGGAATCCGACGCCGATATTCTGCCCCCTGAGCTGGGCACCGAAAACGGTTACGGTGCGCTCGCCCATGATGTCGGCAGTGGCTGCCACCAGCATCGGTCCCAGGGCATCGGCGCCCTTGC
Source organism: uncultured Oscillospiraceae bacterium (assembly GCA_964617595.1). Lineage (GTDB taxonomy): Bacteria > Bacillota > Clostridia > Oscillospirales > Oscillospiraceae > Faecousia. Next base: position 7,429 of record CAZTYB010000058.1, read on the forward strand.
CGAAAATATCCATGAGGCCGAAATATTCCCCGCTGTTCTCCGCTGGGATGATCTTGGCAAGGTACGACCGGCTCAGCGCCTGCACGCCCCCCTGGAACATTCCCACCAGCACCGCCAGCACCCAGAACTGCCACAGGCTACCCATGAACATGCCGAAGAGGGTGATGCCGGTATAGCAGAGGATGCAGATCTTGATGAGTTTGCCGGTATCGTAGCGGGCGGAGAGTTTGCCGAAAGCAATGGCGCAGGGGAAAGCCACGATCTGGGTCACCAGCAGCGCCAGCAGCAGCCCGGTGCTGTCCAGCCCCAGGGATTCGCCGTAAGAGGTAGCCATGCCGATGATGGTATAAACCCCATCGATAAAGAAGAAGAATGCCACCAGGTAAAGGAAGATATGCTTCTGCTGTTTCACTTCTTTCAGGGTCTGCCCCAGCTGGCGGAACGAGGCCGTCAGGGGATTGCCGGTACGGTTGGAATAAGCCCTCTGCTGATAACTGCGCAGCAGCGGCGCCGTGCATACCGCCCACCAGGCAGCGGTGAGGGTGAAAGCGATGACCATGGCGGCACCGGTGCTCAGCCCCAGTTTGCCCGCATTCAGCACCACCAGCAGGCACAGCACGAACGGGATCACCGAGCCAATGTACCCCAGGGCATAGCCCACGGAGGAGACATTATCCACCCGCTCCGGGGTGGTTACCTCCGGGAGCATGGCATCGTAAAAAATCAGACTGGCATTGAACCCGATCTTGGCAATGACGAAGATCACCAGGAAGCTCAGCCACGACCAGGCTGCGCCCAACCCGGCGCAGCCCACCACACCAAGGAGCACACAGAGGGTAAACAGGGGTTTCTTGTACCCTTTCTGGTCGGCCAAGGTGCCGCAAATGGGGCCGATGATGGCAACCAGAACCGTCGCCACGGAGGTTGCATAGCCCCAGGTGGAGAAATATTCCGCTTCGCTCAGCCCCGCCGCATCGGTCAGGGCACGGAAATAGATGGGGACAATGGCCGTCACCAGCAGCACGAATGCGGAATTGCCAATGTCATAGAGCACCCAGTTCCATTCCTGAAGTGTCAGATTCAATAATTTCTGTATCTTTTTCATATTATTTCCCGTTCCTCTTTTTTCTCTTCCATGGGATTGCCGCTGAAATTGGGGGCGAATTCCTCCCCCAGTGCTCCGCCGCCGGAGAGCAGTCCCTCTAACTGCGCCGCCAGGGTGGGCATTGCTTCCAAAGCATCCTGATACAGCCGATCCAGTTCCGGTAGGAATGGGGCACAGCGCCGGTTGGTATGGGCACCCATCACCATCTGGCTGCCGTACTCACCCCCCAGGCGGAAGAGGCGCTGCAACAGCCGCCGATTCTTCATGGACAGTACCCGGTAGACCAGGGACATGACCCGGGCGCTTCGCCGGACGGCATAGGGGGAGGCCGGGGCATAGAACCCCGCCACCGTAGCGCTTTCGCCCCAGGTCAGGTGCAGCTCCTGGGCAAGATTCTGGCGATAGGGGGGATGCTTCCCGTCCCGGGCAAGCAAAATGCGATCCAGCTCCACCTCCAGCTCCGTGTGGCCGGGGGCTTTGCCGGAACTGGCCTGGACGACCAGAGGATGACAGGCCGAATCCAGCGCATAGTGGCACAATACACCATATAAATAGACCTTTGCGCCCTCCGACGGGTTGTCAGAATAGTGCGCCGCCGCCCGCTGGAAGAATTCCTGGCCGGTCAGGTCGTGGAACCAGCCGCCCAGGCTCCCGATTTTGGTCGGGAACAGGGGTTGGTAAAAAAAGAAGAAGTCCGCTCCCTGGGCACCGAATTCAAAGAGCCGGGGGAATCGCTGGATGGAGCGCCGCAACTCCTCCGGCAGTTCCTTTTCCGCCTCGTGGGCGAATCGGGTATGGGCATAGATCGATGGCACAAAACCACCTCCTCATTTCACAAAAAGAGAACTAAATGATTACTTGAACCGTACCGCCATCCATTTTTCCGCCTGCATCCGGTTGTAGCGGCTGTCCATCAGGCTGACCAGTTGGGTCATCAGGCGCATCCACTCCTGAGCGGTGCGATCCTGATTGTTCCGCACCACCAGATAGGGGCAGGGCTCCAGAGGACGGCGGCCAAAGGCATCGGCGAACTGCTTGCCCACTCCAAGGGCAATAGCATAGGGCGCCATGCGGAAGAAGTATTCCGGATCCAGCTTGATCAGCCGGGCAGCCTCCGGCCGGGGGATGCTGCGCAGATACCGGCGCAGACCCAGGATTTCGCCGGCTTCGCTGCGGTTGCGCTCGGTGCGCATTCCGCCGTAAGCGGCGGGGTAACCCAGCAGCAGCTGGCAAATCACACTCACCAGGGGGATCCAGGGTTGACCGGCGATGGCACCCAGCACCACCCACGCCGCCCCCAGCCCCAGAGCGATCCGGGGACGGAGCTTGTTGCGGGACAGGGCGTGCAGGGCAAATTCATGGAGCTCCCAGGCAATGATCGCTCCGCCAGCGCCGAAAATGCACGAGAAGAGGATTTGCAGCACCGTGATGGAAGTCATATTCATCGCAATACAAACGCCGCAGAAGAACTGGCTGGCGCACAACAGCAGCCGGTAGAACCGGCAGCTTCCGAATTTGGATTTGGACATTCCTTTTTCACCGGGGATCATCCCGGCGGTTTTTTTGCACAATCTGGCATAGGATGCGCTGCGGCAGTCCACCGCATTGCGGTTCTGGAACAGGGTCTGGAACACCCGGATCTCAAACAAATTCCGCTCATTGCCCATGTCCATTTTTTTCCGCAGGATGACCCGGGAGCCATTGGGCTGAATGGCCAGATAACCCATCTGCGCCCAGGACAGCACCAGCATCGTCAGGTCGCCCCCGGTCATGGTCACCCGGCAGCCCAGTTCCCCGGCGCTGATCCCCTCCGGCGGGAGGGCGGCACGCTGGCGCAGGGGGGGCAGAGAACGCAGGAAAATCAGCCAGTACACGATGGCCAGTCCCGCAAAGATGCCCATGGGGATCAGCTCCGGATTGCCGGTGCGCTGATAGGTGCTCACCGAGGGGAACATCTCCTGGGGCACCAAAAGGGTCATGGTCACGGCCTCGTGGTCATTCAGGGAAATGAGACTGGAGCCGGTGATCATATTGCCATTGACGATCAGATCCAGATTGGAGGCGAAGCCCGTCTGTTTATAGGTACTGATGAAAGCGGGGGTATTCTCGATGCTGTCCGGCAGGGTAATGATGAAGCTGAAGCCATCCACCGGATAGTCGAATCCGCACAGCATGGGCAATGTCAGCTGCAATTTCCGATCCGTGGTCACCCCCACTGCTTTGGGCAACGTGAAATCGAACCGGAGGGAAAAGTCCCCGGTCATGCCCCCGGTGAGCTGGCCAACGGCCACCAGTGTCTGGTTGCCCACCCGGGAGGTGGAGACGGAGCTACCGTTGACGGTGATCTTCTCCGCCCCATAGGGCAGGGGGAAACTCAGGCCGCTGTCAGAAGCCTCCAGATGCAGATTCACCGTCATACTCACCAGGCAGTCCCCATCGGTATTGACGGTGCAATATAAATCAATTTTAGAGGCACTGCTCTGGGCATTTGCTCCGGTCAGCATCGCCGCAAACACAAGGAACACCACACACAGCACCGCTGCGCACCGCTTCAAGCCGATCCACCCCACTTTACCATTTTATTCTTCGGGACTCCAAAACCGGCTCCTTTCGCCGATTTGTTCAGAGTTCCCCATCATCCCAATATATTATCATAGCCGGGAATAAAATGCAAGAAAAATCCATATATATGAAAAACCACACCCGGGTGGGGCGGGGGGTGTCCGATCCGGGTGTGTTTGAAATTATTTAAAGAAATCGTTCAGGATATCCTGGAATTTCTTCCGTTTGGGGGTGACGTTTTTGCTGACGGTGCCATCGAACTGGCGCAGGAGGTCTTTCTGCTCCTGGGTCAACCGGGTAGGGGTCTCCACAATGACAATGAAATGATGGTCGCCACGGAGCTTGGGGTTGCCCACCTGGGGGATGCCCTTGCCCCGGAGGATGAATTCCCGGCCGGTTTGGGTGCCCTCGGGGATGGTGAAGACTTCCTTGCCATCCAGAGTGGGAACCTCGATCTCCGCACCCAGAGCCGCCTGGGCAAAGGAGATGGGAACCTCACAATAGACATCGAAATCCTCCCGGCGGAAGAGCTTATGTGCCTTGATATGCACCTCGGCCAGCAAATCGCCGCTGGGTGCACCGCCGGAACCCACATTGCCCTCCCCACGGACACGGACACTCTGGCCGTCGTTGACACCGGCGGGGACTTTCACGGCCACTTTCTTGGTGCGGCGCACTTTGCCCTTGCCCTTGCAGGTGGAGCAGGGGGTCTTGATGATCTTGCCCTTGCCGCCGCAGGCGGAGCAGGGGGCGGTGGAACGCATCTGCATTCCCATGAAATTCTGGATCACCTGTTCCTGACCGGTGCCGTGGCACTTGGAGCAGGTTTCTACCTTGCCGTCGGCGCTGCCGCTGCCGTTGCAGGCGGCGCAATTCTCGATCCGGGGGATGTTCAGCTCCTTATCACAGCCGAAAGCGGCCTCTTCAAAGGTCAGATCCAGCCGTGCCATGATGTTTTCGCCCCGGCGGGCGCTGCTCTGGCCACTGCGGCGTGTGCTACCGCCGCCGAAGAGATCACTGAAAATATCCCCAAAGTCCCCGAAACCGCCGAATCCGCCTCCACCGAAGCCACCGAATCCGGCGCCGCCGGGATTAAAATTGGGGTCAACACCGGCGAAGCCGTACTGGTCATAGCGGGCACGCTTATCGTCATCGGAGAGGATTTCGTATGCTTCGCCCACTTCTTTGAATTTTTCCTCAGCCTCTTTGTCGCCGGGGTTGCGGTCGGGGTGGTATTTCATCGCCGCCTTGCGGTAGGCTTTCTTAATTTCATCGGCTGAGGCGCCCTTTTCAACGCCCAGCACCTGGTAATAGTCTCGTTTGTCTGCCATTGGTTTCACCTCGAAAATGGGTAAATGTAGGTTAAATAGGGGAGTTGTGTATTAAAAAAGATAAATGATGCCTGTAGGGGAGGCGTTCCGCCTCCCTTGGGTAGTTCGTATTCGGTAAGCCACGCAAGAGGGACGGGAAACCCGTCCCCTACAGCCGTATAATTATTTTGTACCAAAATCGCATTTTAAGGGGCGGCCGGGGCCGCCCCTTTGGGATTTTTGGGAATTAGTCCACGGACTCGTAATCCGCATCCACCACATCGTCGGCGGGGTTGCCCTGGGGCTGACCCTGGGCACCGGTCTGCTGGTAGAGCTTCTCGGAGACGGCGTAGAATGCCTTCTGCACCTCTTCGGTGGCAGCCTTGATGGCGGCGGTGTCGTTGCCCTTGACAGTCTCTTTCAGGTGGTCAATGGCGGACTGGATGGAGGACTTGTCAGCATCGCTGAGCTTGTCACCCAGTTCGTTCAGGGTCTTCTCAGTCTGGTAGATGGTCTGGTCGGCGGCGTTGCGGGTATCCACTTCGTCCTTGCGTGCCTTGTCCTCGGCGGCGTACTGCTCCGCATCCCGGACGGCCTTGTCGATATCCTCCTGGCTCATGTTGGTGGAGGCGGTGATGGAAATCTGCTGCTCCTTGCCGGTGCCCAGATCCTTGGCGGAGACCTTTACGATG
>CAZTYB010000059.1:0-13090 GCA_964617595.1 uncultured Oscillospiraceae bacterium
CGCGCTGCTTCTCGATCTCCATCCAGTCGGAGGTGGCAGCACGGGAATTTTTCTTCCCTTTTACTACTCCTGCTTGGGCGATGGCACCGCCATAGAGCAGGAATTTTTCAGTTAATGTGGTTTTACCGGCATCGGGGTGGGAGATGATGGCAAAGGTACGCCGGCGGCTGATTTGTTTTTCGAGTTCTGTCATATTGATCCTTTCCTCCAAAGTATGTGAAAATTCATCTGCTCTGGAAGAATGCTACGTGGGAGCAAAACGCATGGTGCTTCCTCCTGAATACTGAAATACATATATCCAATGAATTTTACCATAGTTATTTCCCGTTTACAAGAGGCAAAAACTGATTTTGCATGGGAATTTATCGGAATTTTGTGATGTGCCGAAATTGAACGCACGGTGGTGCAATGTTACGATCTTTTGCCGACATAGATTTTCCCGGCGACAAAGCAAAGTCGCCGGGAGAAAAAGTTTCTCGGCTGCGCCCTTGATGGGGCACAGTTTACGCCATGTGGGGAAGATGCCCTATTGAATGACACGAACTTTCAGAACGCCGTCTATTTTTTTCAAATCCTCTGCAACGGCGGGGGAGGCTTTGTGATCCAGATCCAGCATGGTCACGGCGTATTCCCCCCGGCTCTTGTTCATCAGTCCGGCGATGTTGATGCCCTCGGCAGCAACGGCGGCGGTGAAGCGACTCAGGGAATTGGGAATATTCCGGTGGAGGATGCAGATTCGGCCAACGGCGGTGCAGATACCCATATCGCAATTGGGGAAATTCACGGAGTTCACAATATTGCCGTTTTCCAGATAATTCATCAATTGACTGACGGCCATTTTGGCGCAGTTGTCCTCCGATTCCTCCGTGGAGGCGCCCAGGTGGGGGATTGCAATGCAGCCGGGCATGGAAGCGGTCTTCTCGTTGGGAAAATCCGTAACGTAACGGGAGACTTTCCCTTTGGCCAGGGCTTCCGCCATGGCATCGTCATCCACCAGCAGGTCACGGGCAAAATTCAGGATGATTACGCCGTCTTTCATGCTTGCGATGGCTTCTGCATTGATCATTTTTCGTGTGTCGTCCAGCAGGGGGGTGTGCAACGAGATAATGTCGCAGTTGGCGAAGATATCCTCCCGCTTGTTAACACGGGTGATTTGGCTGTCTAAGTGCCAGGCGGCATCGATGGAGATGAATGGGTCACAACCGTAAACTTCCATCCCCAGCCGCCGTGCGGCATTGGCCAGCGGGCCGCCCACCGCCCCCAGACCGATCACACCCAGCTTCAAGCCCAGCATCTCGTGCCCGGCGAACTGGGATTTGCCTTTTTCAACTTTTTTGGCTACATCCGGTTGGCCAGTGATGGAGCGCACCCAGTTGATGCCCCCGACCACATCCCGGCACCCCAGCAGCAGACCGCACAATGTCAGTTCCATGACACTCCGGGCGTTGGCACCGGGGGTATTGAAGACTACGATGCCCTGCTCGGCGCATTTGTCCAGGGGGATATTGTTTACCCCCGCTCCGGCTCGTGCAACGGCCAACAGATGCTCTGGCAGGGACAGATCGTGCATGGGAGCGCTGCGAACCAGAACAGCATCGGCATCATCGATTTTGTCGGTCAATGTGTAATTTTCTCTCCACAGGGCGGTACCTTTTGGAGAAATCTTATTTAAATAATGCACCTGAAACATGAATAATCCCTCTTTTCTTTCAAGAAAAATCAGCGATTCGCTTTCTCAAAATCTTCCATAAAGTTAACCAGGGCTTCTACTCCTGCTTGGGGCATGGCGTTGTAGATGCTGGCACGCATACCACCGACGGAGCGGTGCCCTTTTAGATTCTTGAATCCGGCGGCATCGGCTTCGGCAACAAATTTGGCGTTCAGTTCATCGCTCCCGGTGACGAAAGTGACATTCATCATGGAACGGTCTTCCTTTTCAACAACACCCTGGAATAGCTGACTGTGATCCAGGAAATCATACAGGATCTTTGCTTTCTCTTCATTGCGCTGCTGCATTGCTTCCAGCCCACCCTGGTTCAGCAACCATTGGAAAACCTTACCGCAGATATAGATATTGTAGCAGGGGGGCGTATTGTACATGGAGCCGTTGTCGGCGTAGGTTTTATAGCGGAGCATGGTGGGGGTATTGGGGTAGCATTCTTCGGTAATCAGATCCTCCCGCATGATGCCGATGACCACCCCGGCGGGGCCGATATTCTTCTGTACGCCGCCGTAGACATAGCCGTATTTGGTTACATCCATCGGCTCTGACAGGAAGCAGCTGGAAACATCGGAAATGAGCATCTTTCCCTTGGTATTGGGCAACTCCTTGAATTTGGTGCCGTAGATGGTGTTGTTTTCGCAGATATAAACATAGTCGGCGTTTTCACTGATGCTCAGGTCGGAGCAGTCGGGGATGTAGCTGAAATTCCTGTCGGCGGAAGAGGCGATGGCGTTGGCCTGGCCATACATCTGGGCTTCTTTCCATGCTTTCTTTGCCCAAAGACCGGTGATAATGTAGTCGGCAACGCCACTGTGCATCAGGTTCATGGGAACCATGGAGAACTGGGTATGGGCACCACCCTGGAGGAAGAGCACCTTGTAATTGTTTGGGATATTCAGCAGTTTCCGCAAATCGGCTTCCGCCCGGTCGAAAATATCCTGGTATACTTTAGAGCGGTGGCTCATTTCCATAACGGACATACCGCTGCCCCGGTAATCCAGCATTTCGGCGGCGGCTTCTTTCAGAACTTCCTCTGGCAGCACGGCGGGACCGGCGGAAAAATTGTAAACTCTCATGGTCAATCCTCCTTGTTTTCGGCATCGATCAACTGTTCCAGAAGACGATAGCCGTTCGGTTCAAAATCATCAGCCTCCCTGGCAGCGGCTTCCGTGAAACGGCAGCGTTTCTTCTGTTGCCGGGTGCTGTCGTAAAGCAGATAGGGGACGGGTTCAGCGGTGTGGGTACGGATGCGGATGGGGGTGGGGTGATCCGGGAGGATCAGCATCCGGAAATCTTCCCCCGCCTCCTCCAGGGCATCTACGATGGGGGCAATCAGACGGCTGTCCAGATATTCGATGGATTTTACCTTGTCGGCGGTTCTGCCCTGGTGTCCCATTTCGTCCGGAGCCTCCACATGGACATAGGCGAAATCGAATCCCTCCTGCAAAAGTGCCCGGATGGCGGCCTGGGCTTTCCCCTCGAAATTGGTATCGATGGAGCCGGTGGCACCCTCAACGTCAAATACTTTCATCCCGGCGCCCACGGCGATTCCTTTCAGCAGGTCAACTGCGGAGATCATGGCACCGTTCAATCCGGTTTTCTCCCGGAAATTCTGAACTTTCGGCTTCGTCCCTGCGCCCCAGAACCAGAGGGAGTTGGCTTTGTTTTTCCCTGCGGCTGCCCGGGCAAGGTTCAGGGGATGGTTGTTGAGGAGGTCAAAGCTCTCTTTCATCATATTTCGCAGAATTTCCTCCCGGGGGAGGTAAGCGCCAATGGTGCTGCCCAAATGGTCGTGAGGGGGCTCCAGAGCGCTCATGCGGCCAGCTTTCCATACCAGAATATGCCGATAGCTGGTGCCGGTGTAAAATTGGAAAGATTCGGAATTGAATTTCTCACGGATGGCATCCATCAAAACGTCTGCATCCTCCGTGGAGATTTCACCGGAGCTGTGATCGAGAATGGTTTTCTGTTCATAGGGTTCCGTTTCCGTCAGGGTGACCAGATTGCTGCGGAAGATCACATCCCCCACGCCCATATCCACGCCGATACTCAGCGCCTCCAGGGGAGATCGGCCGGAGTAATTGGCGGCCGGGTCATAGCCCAGCACAGAAAGATTGGCAACATCGCTGCCGGGTGACATTCCATCGGGCACATTCTGCACGGTGCCCAGGCGGCCTTCGCTTGCAAGGGTGTCCATTGTGGGCGTTGCGGCGGCTTCCAGGGGCGTTCTTCCGCCCAGCATTTCGATGGGCTCATCCGCCATGCCATCGCCCAAAATAACGATGTATTTCATTGGCTCGTTCTCCTCCTGATGATATTTGTCTGCTGTTTGCGGACAACAGATATTTTTTTACTGATTATAATACCATCTTTACCATGGGATTACAATGCGTAAATCAGACAGAAAATAGGATGAAAATGAATTGAACTGTATGCAAAATTGCAAAAAGCACAAATGTACACTGCTGAACGACAATCAAGCAGCCGCTTTTTTGGTGAAAATGAGGCGCATTGCAATCCTTTATATTCTATGATATAATCTGCCCGAGGAGGGATGAGGATGTTTGAAATTACGCTGATCACAATGGGAAAATTAAAAGAGAAATTCTATATTTCCGCCGCCGAGGAATATTCCAAACGACTGGGCGGCTACTGCCGGTTCCAGCTGTTGGAGCTGCCGGAATGCCGCCTGCCGGAGAATCCCTCCGGGGCGGAGATCAGCGCAGGATTGGAAAAAGAGGCGGACATGATTCTCAGCCGCATTCCCAAGGGGGCGTGGTTCTGCGTTTTCACCCCGGAGGGGAAGACTCTCTCCAGCGAAGAGTTTGCGGAAAAAATCAAATCAGTGAAGCTATCCGGCAAAAGCAGCGCCTGCTTCCTGATCGGTTCCTCTTTCGGTATGGCGCCGAGGGTGAAGCAGCGTGCGGACTTTAAACTCTCCATGGGTCCAATGACGTTCCCGCACCATTTAGCCAGAATCATGGTGCTGGAGCAGCTCTACCGGGCTGAGGCCATTCAGGCCGGTAGCAAATATCATAAATAGTGGAGAATGCATTGTGGAACTGAACTATAGTGGTATTATTTACCGAATTTGGGCGGTAGCGGGAGTCATTGTCCTGCTGGGCGTAGCGGATCTGCTTGCTTCCGGAATTCGGGCGAAATCATTCAGCAAATCTTGTTTCTATACCGGATTACTGGTGGTCCTTTTTGGCCTGGGTACTGCCGTATATTATGCCAACTGTTGGATGAATCCCAAGGTAGATTCGGTTCAGGGGGTATTCTGCGAAGAATACCGCAACTCCCGTGTCGCCCCTCCGTTACCGCTGACCATGGAGTGTACCTTTTCGGATTCAAATGGGGAGAAAAAGACACTGTATCTGGATGTGCTGTCCAAGAAAGAGATCATTCCCGAGGGATTCCAGAAAGGGGAAGAATATCTGGTCTGCTATGAGGAACGCAGTAATATTATCCTGAATGTTGAACCGAGCGCTTAATTCTGAACCTGGTTCCATACAGCTCAACGGCATAAATACGAAAGTGGCAGGAAACCATGCGTTGACCATGGCCTCCTGCCGCTTTTTTTCTTGTTTTTAAAATTCTCCTGCCTGGTACATGGCGGCGGACAGGGCGCATAGCGGAGCCGTTTCGCACCGAAGAATCCGCCGTCCCAGGGTGCAGATTTCCAGCCCCATCTCACGAGCCAATGCAACTTCGCTCTCCTCCAGTCCGCCCTCCGGCCCCGTGAGTATGCTAGCGGATTTCCATGGGGCGCTTTCCAGCGCCATGCGCAGTGTCACTGCGTGCTCGTTTTCATAAAAGAGCATTGCCTTGTCCGCCTGCTTTGCCCGGATCAGGGCATCCCGATAGCCGGGCAGAACGATTACCTGGGGAATGCGCCCTCGGCCGGATTGCTCTGCGGCGGAAGCGGCGATTTTTTGCCAGCGTTCCAATTTCTTTTTCAGGCTCTTTTCGTCCGGCCTGGAGATGCACCGGGCGGTAGGGAACGTGACGATCTCATAGGCACCCAGTTCGGTGGCTTTCTGGATAACCTGCTCCAGCTTGTCCGCTTTTGGGAACGCCATATAGATGCTTACATTCACCGCCGCTTCCGATGCGCTGGGCTGGCATTGCAGTACCCGCAGGGCGATTTCCTCCGCTCCGATGGACTGCACTTCACATAGCGCTTCCTGCCCTGCGCCGTTGCATACCATCAGCTGCTCTCCGATCTTCAAGCGGAGCACCTTGGCGTGCTGGAAATTTTCACCGGTCAGGGGGAGGGGGGAGGACGAAAAATCCTGCCCCTCAATAAAAAATCTGGTCATAATGGCTCCTTATTCCGATTTTTGCTGAATCAATACTTCCACTGCCGCCTGAATCTGAGGATCCTCCTCCGGGGACAATGTACCGGAGGCGATGGCGAATTGGGTTTGCTCGTCCACTTCTGCGATAATATCCGGTTGAATGCCCACGTCGATGAGGCTGTTACCCTGGGGCGTGTAGTATTTGCCAACGGACAGACCAACGGCGGATTTGTCCCTTAAAACATAGGTGTACTGGAAGTAACCTTTGCCGCAGGTGGGGGTGCCCACGATGGTACCCGCGCCATATTCCTGAATGGCGGCAGGGAAGAACTCTGCGGCGGAGTAAGATTCCCCGTTGCACACAACGGCGATGGGCATATCCAGGCAGGCAGCATCGGATTTGTCCACTTCTTCGTGCCCGGCGTAGTCAACGGTGCGGAACAGATCTCCCTCTGGGAGCAGATAATCCAGCAGTTTTACCAGCTCAGTGGCGTAGCCACCGGGATTGTTACGCACATCGAAAATAAAGCTTGTGGCACCCTGGCCGATCAGTGCTTCGATTGCGGCGATGGCATCCTGGGCACTGCGCTCATCAAAATTATGGATGGCAACCAGTCCAATGCCATTATCCAGCATCTGATAGGAGACAACTTCCGTCAGAATTTTGGAACGCAGAATTTCAAAATCTAATTTTTCGTCCCCCCGCATTACTCCCAGGCGGACGGTGGTACCCTCTTCGCCCCGGATGATATTGCGCAGCTCGGTGGTGGTCATATCCTGGGTGCTGACATCTTCGGCGGAGATGATGATATCTCCCGCCAGCAGCCCGGCACTTTGCGCACCGCCGCTGTTTTCTACACTGACGATCAAGAATCCCTGGCTGTTTTCCTCCGGCGTAATGGTGATGCCGATGCCCACGTAGGCGTTCTCCAACTGCTCCAGGTAATCGGCGTATTCCTCGGCGGTGAGGTAGTAGCTCCATCGGTCACCCAGGGAGGCGATCATTGCGCTGGCGGCGGAATCCTCAGCTTTTTCCATGTCGGCTTCGCCTACAAAGCGATTCTCAATCAGGTATTCTACCTGCTGCAATTTGCTGTAATTTCCGATCCTGCCCCGGAGAAAGAACAGCGTAACTGCGCAGCCCACCAAAGCGGCAAGGACATAGGACATGATCCGATCCAATTTTTTCATGATGTGTACCTTTCTGGAAATGATCCGGGAAAATGGATAGCGCAAAGGCTGCCCCACAAACCGGTGAGGCAGCCCCTGAATTTGTCAGCGCCCCTTGGGCTGCTTAATACAGGCTTACGTAGCTGCACGGATTTACGTAGTTGCCGTTCAGGGCAATTCCGAAGTGCAGATGGTTGCCGGTGGCGACACCGGTCATTCCAACGTAGCCAATGGTCTGCCCCTGGTTCACTTTCTGGCCGGAGCTGACGATGTAATTGGTCATGTGCATATAGATGGAGGAGAAACCATCGCCATGGTTGATGGAAACATAGTATCCGGCGGTGTTACTGTAACTGGCGATGGTGACCGTGCCGCCACGGGAGGCGACAATGGGCGTTCCGGCGTTGGCGGAAAGGTCAACCCCTTGATGATAGGTGGATGCGCCACTGGTGGGTGATTCACGCATACCGAAAGCACTGGAGACACGCTTGTAGCTGCACGGAACGAGCCAGCTGCTGCCCACAGTGACGGAGCTATTGCTGTTTCCGGAGCTGGTGTTGCTGCCGGTTGTGTCGCTGCCCGTAGAGCTGCCGCCGGTGCTGTCGCCGCCGGATGAGGCGGGAGCCTCTGTAGTGGGGGGGACGTAGGTGGCAAGCCAGGCCAGCCATTCGGCTTCCTTTGCCTCGTTATATTCCTGCTCCTTACGGGCAATCTCTGCCAGGAGCTCCTCGTCCTCTTTCTCCAGATCTTCCTGCTGGAGCTTTAGCTCTTCACTCTTGGCAATTAATTCCAGAATCAGTGCATCTGCCTCTTCCCGCTTGGCATCCAGTTCTGCCTGGGTATCATCCAGCTCGGAGCGGGTGGATTCCAGTGCTGTCTTTTCGGAGGCAAGCTCTGCCTGGACATCCTCAACCTTTTGCGCAGCTTCGCTCAGCTCCTGTAGCCGCTGAGTATCGGAGGCGGTGATTTCCTCAACCATATTGATTCGGTCGAGCAGATCGGAGAAACTGTTGGCCTTGAACAGCACTTCCCAATAGCTGACCGTGCCCTCTTCTTCCATGGCACGGATGCGGGTCTTGCAGTCGGCATTGAGGGAATCGTAGCGCTCCTGTGCCTTGTCCAGCTCTTCCTGCTGATCGGCGATGAGGACACTGTAGGCGGAAATCTGCTCATTGATATTGATGATCTGTGCGTGGAGCAGTCCAATTTCCTGGTCGATGATATTCTTGCGGGAGACGATATCCGCAATTTCATCGGACGTTGCCTCGTACTGGGTCTGCAATTCAGACATTTGCGTTTTGATGTTTTCCCGGTCTTCTTTCAGCGAATTGATCTGTTTGCGAATTTCGCTGGAGGAGGCGGCATCCGCATGAACCGGCAGTATGCTGATGATCAGGGAAAGTAGCATGATCGCCGCCATAACACCGGCCAATATGGATACTAGCTTTTTGCGATTTTTCATAGGGATTCTCCTTCGGGTTTGTCACAGGTAAGCCATGGGGTTGACGTAAGTACCGCCGTAGGAAATGCCGAAATGCAGATGCGGGCCGGTGGAAACACCGGTGCTGCCCACATAGCCGATCAGCTGCCCCTGACTGACGGTATCCCCCGTGGATACCACGTAACGGGTCATATGCATATAGATGGATGCGAATCCATCTCCGTGACTGATGGAAACATAGTATCCGGCGCCCCCCGCCTGGTAGGCGGCCTTGGTGACGGTTCCGGCACGGGTAGCGTAGATGGGGGTGCCGCTGTCGCAGGCCATATCCACGCCCTGGTGATTGGTGGAGGCACCGGCGGTTGGAGCCTTGCGGTAGCCGAAAGCGCTGGTGATGGTGTAGCCGGAGACCGGCTCAACCCAGGTGGCGTTGGATGGGGGATTCTCACCCTTTAGCGCCATTTTTACCAATTCTTCCTTGTACTGGGCGGCTTGGAGTTCTTTCTGCTTCTGGGCAAGCTCGGTCATCAACTCCGCCTGCATTGCCTCCGATTCATCCAGGAGCGCCTGAAATTCATCTTGTTCAGCGATCAATTCCCGCAGCAGTTCGTCGGATTCGGTTCGCTTTTCCGTCAGCATTTCTTCGGTGCTGGCCAGCTGATCACGGGTCTCCTGCAAATCCAGCATTTCCTCATTGAGGAGGCGCTGATTCTCTTCCACGGTGGCCGAAGCAACTTGCAGGTCGATCAGCCGCTGGGTATCGGCGGCGGCAATTTCATCCACCATGGTCATCCTGTCCAGGAAATCCATAAAATTGCTGGATTCAAAGATTACCTGCCAGTAGGTGATCTCGCCCTCTTCCTCCATGGCACGGATGCGCTCTTTGTATTTCTTATTCAGTTGTGTAAGGCGCAGGTTTGCTTCGTCCAGCTTTTCCTGGGCATCGGCGATCATTTGACCGTAGATGCGCAGCTGCTCATTCATGTTGATGATTTGCTGATGCAGCAGGGCGATTTCCTGATCCACCGCATCCTTTTTCGCAACGATTTGCTGAATTTCGCTTGCGGTGGCATTGTATTGGGAGCGGACGGAATCGATCTGGGATTGAATGACGGCGTTTTCAACTTTCAGGTCTGCGATTTGATTCTCTATCTCGGAGCTGGAGGCAGCGTGCGCCTCTTTGGGCGCTGAGCAAAAGACCACGGCAGCTGCAAGCAGCACAGCAATCGCAGACCGAAAACGGTGGGGGTTCTTCATAGGCTTCTCCTTGGAAGTGCTGCGGACAAAATGCACTTCCTTTTTCTCTTTGAGGTGTTATACGTCCATAAACTTCCGGATGGAAGTCCAGCTGCCGACGATACCAACGAACAGTCCGGCTCCGCCGAACACGATCATCATGGGCATCAGCAGATCCCCCTCAAAGGGAACGAAAGTGAACAGCCGCAGGGCATCCACGGAAGTCAGCTTCTCAATCAAGCCGTTGTAGATGACCCATTCCAATATGAAAGCAAGCACTGCGCCCACCATGCCCAGGGTGAAACCCTCAACAACGAAAGGCAGACGGATGAAGCTGTTAGTGGCGCCAACCATTTTCATGATGGCGATTTCGTCCTTGCGGTCGTACATGGCAAGCTTAATGGTGTTGGATATGATCAGCAGGGAGATGATCAGCAGCATCACAATCAATGCAACGGAAACAATGTTCAATACATTCTGGATGGTGGTGAAGCCCTCCGCCAGTTCATAGGCGGCATTGGTTTTTGCGACACCTGCAATCTGCTGGAGCTGCAAATCGGTCTGCTTCATCAGATTGTTGTCTTCCAGTGTAACCACATACCGGTGGCGCAGATCCTCGGACTGAACGCCGTTGAATGCGGCATTGTTGTCGTGGTCGCTGATGAAATTCTCCAGTGCCTCCTCCCGGGAGACAAAGACGGATTTTTCAACATTGCTCAATTGATTGATAATCGTACCGATGCTTCTTGCTTCCGCATCAGACAAACTGGAATCCACATATACCATGATTTCGCTGGTCTGATTCAATTTCTCTACCATCACGTCCAGGTTATAGGCCAGAATGGAGAAACTACCCACGATCAGCAGACATGCTATGGTGACACAGATAGCGGCGAAAGACATGAATCCGTGGAGGAAAATGCCGTGGAATCCCTCTTTAATTAAGTAACCTAAATTGTTAATCTTCATCGTAATACCCCTCTCCGTCACTGACGATGATGCCATCGTCAATCACAATCACACGCTTGGAGAATAGCTGCACCAGGTCTTTTTCGTGAGTAACCACCAGAATGGTAGTGCCCAGATTGTTGATCTCCTGTAGCAGCGACATGATCTCGAAAGAACGTGCCGGGTCAAGATTACCGGTGGGCTCGTCCGCAATGATGGTGGAGGGGTTGTTCACCAGAGCACGGGCGATGGCCAGGCGCTGCTGCTCACCGCCGGACATTTCCCGGGGGAGGCGCTTTGCCTTGTTTTCCAGGCCGACCAGTTCCAGTACATACGGAACCCGGTCACGGATCTCCTTTTCTTTGGCGCCGATGACACGCATGGCAAAGGCCACATTGTCATACACGCTCATCTTCGGGATCAACCGGAAATCCTGGAATACGACACCGGTGGTTCGGCGCAGGTAGGGGATCTCACGTTTGCGGATCCGTTCCAGGTTGTATCCATTGACGTGCACAGTGCCGGAGGTTGGGCGAAGTTCGCCGCTGATCAATTTGATAATGGTGGATTTGCCGGAGCCCGAGGGGCCAACCAGGAAGCAAAATTCACCGTCCTCGATCTGCATATTCACACCGTTCAGTGCCGGGGAACCGTGACCGTAGGCTTTTACAACATCGGTAAATTCAATCATTTGCATCTATCTCCAGTTAAATTTGGTCTCGGAAAAGTCTTCGACCGCAATGTAACCGAATTGTAACACATTTCGCCTATAAAGTCAATGCTATTCCGGCTGAAAACCGGGAGAAAGAGAAGATTTAATAAAAAATAAATAAATTCAATGGTATAGAAATACAAAAAATTGTTTCACCGGGAGTTATGTAATCTTCGTCCGCAAAATGAATCTCCCCGGACGGACGAAAAATCAAAAAGTTTACTTGATTTTTGAATGGCATCCTGTATAATAATAGAAAACCGGAGCGGTTCTGCCCGGATGGGAGGAGTTGTAATGCAGAAATTGGGCTTTATACACGATATGCTTGATACGAAGGTGCTTATTTTGTTCGTTTTGGCTCGGGCAAAATATCCTGCATCCCTCCAACAGATTTACGAACTTTGTCTTCAGGATGATTACGTCAGCTATTTCGACATTTGCATTGCATTGCCGGAAATGGTGCAGTCCGGCCATCTGAGTGAAAAGGAAAAGGGGATCTATGAGATAACTGACAAAGGCAGGGCAGATGGCGCCCTGACGGAGCATTCCCTGATCTATTCTCTGCGGACACGGGCGGAAAATGCGGTTGATCGCTTCAATCGCCAAATTCACCGCAGCAGTTTCGTTAAGTCCAATATCACTGCCGATGATGCTGGGGAATGTGCCGTGAATATGGAACTGAACGACGGCACCGGGAAACTGATGACTCTGGAACTGATGGCGCCCAATCAGCGCCAGGCCAATCGCCTCAGCAGGAAGTTCGAGGAAAAGGCAGAAGTGATCTATAATATGATTATCGCAGAATTACTGGAAGACGACGAAGAAAACGAGTCCTGACCCCTTGTCGAATTCATGGCGGAGTGGTATAGTCTAGTTACACCGGGATACACCGGTACTAAGAAAGGAGCTGCCGCATATGAAATTCCAGTACAGTGAAAAGAAAGTCAAGCTTCCCGAAAAAGTTCACCTTTATGCCGAGAAAAAGGTCACCAAGCTTGCACGCTATTTCGAGGAGGATGCGGAAGCCTTAATTGTATTTTCTGTGGAGAAAAACCGGAACAAGGCTGAGCTTACCGTCCACGGTGCCGGAACCTGGTTCCGTGCAACGGAGAGTACTTCCGATATGTTCGCTTCCATCGATGCCGCTGTTGCCACGATTGAGGGACAGATTCGCAAGAACAAAACCCGCCTGGCCAGGCGCCTGCGCCAGGATGCTTTCGTTCGCAGCGTTCAGGAAGAAAACTCTTTTGCCCCGGATCCTGCGGAAGAAGACTTGTCCATTACCCGCATTAAGCATTTTGCTTTCCGGCCAATGACCCGTGAGGAAGCGGTCCTGCAAATGAATCTGCTGAACCATACTTTCTTTGCATTCCGGGATGAGGATAACGGCGGAACATTTGCCGTGGTCTATAAGCGCAACGATGGAGGCTATGGCCTGATCGATGACGAGAATTGAAAACTGACCCCTGTTTTTCCTGCGGCGAAAGCCGCAGGAATTTTTTGCCAAAAAATGAAAAAAGAGCTTGACAAAAGGGAAGTCGGGTGGTAATATATCGAAG
>CAZTYB010000060.1:0-12935 GCA_964617595.1 uncultured Oscillospiraceae bacterium
GGCATAGGAGCAGTTGTAGTTCTGAACGAAGACGACTTTCAGCTTGTCCGCCACGGCGGGGTCATTGTTGATCATCTTGGCGATGCGGTTGATATAGCGGATGATGGCTTTCGCCCGGGCGTAGCCGGGGGCGGACTTGGCACCGAAGATGAAAGCGGTGGGCTGGAAATTGGGCAGCTCCCCATTTTTCAGCCGGAAATAGATATCCACAATGGACAGCGCATTCATCAGCTGGCGCTTATACTCGTGCAGGCGCTTGACCTGAACATCAAAGACGAAGTCGGGGCTGATCTGAACGCCCTCTTTCTCGGCGATGAGCTTGCACAGCTGCTCTTTCTTTGCCCGCTTGACGGCATTGAACTGGCGCACCATATCGTCATCGATCATGGGCTTCAGCTTGGCCAGCTTGTCCATATCTTTCAGGAAGTCGCCGCCCACACGGTACTTGATCAGTTGGGTCAGCTCCGGGTTGCACAGACCCACCCAGCGCCGGGGGGTGATGCCGTTGGTCTTGTTCTGGAACCGCTGGGGGAACATATGGTACCAATCCTTGAAGCAGTCCTCTTTCAGGATGCGGGAATGGATCTCTGCCACGCCGTTGACATAGGAGCCAACGTAGATGGACAGGTTCGCCATATGGGCGGTATTGTCCTTGACGATGAACAGATTCGGATTCTCTCTTTGCAGCCGGTCGTTAATGCGCAGGATGATGTTTACGATTTCGGGAACGACACTGCGCATCAGCTCCAGATCCCATTTTTCCAGTGCCTCGCTCATAACGGTGTGGTTGGTGTAGGAGAAAGTGCGCTGGGCGATGGAGAAGCTCTGCTCGAAGTCCATGCCCTCGTTCATCAGCAGCCGGATCAGTTCCGGGATGGACATGGCGGGATGGGTATCGTTCAGCTGCACGGCATAGTAGTCCGCAAAATGGGACAGGTCATTGCCGTGGGCAACCTTGTAGGTGCGCATCATATCCTGTAGGGAGGCGGAGGAGAGCACATACTGCTGCTTGATGCGCAGGCGCTTGCCCTCCCAGGTGGAGTCGTTGGGGTAGAGGACACGGGTGATATCCTCTGCCTTGTTCTTTTCTTCCAGAGCCCGGAGGTAATCCTGGTTATTGAAAGCGTTGAAGTCCAGGGGGGTCTCGGGTTCGCACTGCCACAGGCGCAGGGTGTTGATATTGTTGGTGCCGTAGCCGATGATGGGCACATCATAGGGAACCGCCAGCACGGTCTGGTCGGGGAAAGTGACCTTTACCGTGTGGTTATACCGGCGGTAGGACCAAGGGTCACCGTATTTGGACCAGTCGTCGGCAACCTCTTTCTGGCTGCCGTCCGCATCGAAGCTCTGCTTGAACAGGCCGTATTTATACCGCAGACCATAGCCGGACAGGGGGATATTGGTGGAAGCGGCGCTGTCCAGGAAGCAGGAGGCCAGGCGACCCAATCCGCCGTTGCCCAATGCGGCATCCTCGATATCCTCCAGCACGGCCAGGTCAACGCCCTGGGCGGCGAAGAGCTGCTTCATCTCGTCCAGAATCCCCAGATTGTACAGATTGGAATACACCAGTCGGCCAATCAGATACTCGGCGGAGATATAGTAGGCCTTGCGCTCGTGCATACGGGTATGCTTGCTGGTGCTCCAGTTGTCGGCAATGGCCATCATCACGGCCTGACCCAGTGCCTCGTGCAGCTCCTGGGGGGTGGCCTCCTGTAGGGACACGTCATAGGTGTATTTCAGCTGAGACTCTGTCCATTTTAAGATATTCATACAATTATAGCTCATTTTTCTACTCCAATCTTAATAAGCAAATAAAACACGGTAAACTCCGTCAACAAAATGCCGTCAATCTTAGATCGCACCCGTAGGGGGCGGGTTTCCCGTCCCGCTTGATGGATTTGACATCACGGGGCGCTCCGTTCTTTTTAGGCATTTCCTTGCCCGTGGTACCTTAAACCTCTTGGGCACCCAGGCGGGCATACAGAGCCGTCAGCTCATAAATGTGCTGCGCCAATTCGTCTGTTATCATACCATCTTTTGCCCGCCATGTCCAGTTGGAATTTGTCGTTCCCGGGAAATTCATTCTGGCTTCGCCGCCCAGGTTCAGGAAATCCTGCATGGGGGTGATGCAGGTATCGGAAACGCTGCTCATGGCCGTGCGGAGCACGCCCCATACCATCCCCTCGTCCTGGGTCAGGTGCATATATTCCGTGGCGTAGCGGCGCATTTCGTCGCTGCCGGATTCCAGCCACTGGCGGGTGGTCATATTGTCGTGGGTGCCGGTGTAGCAGACACTGTTGCGGGTATAAGTATGGGGCAGGTAGTCGGAGGGGTCACGGGAATCGAAAGCGAATTGCAGCACTTTCATGCCGGGGTAGCCGGATTCATCCCGCAGATCCAGCACATCCTGGGTCAGGAAGCCCAAGTCCTCCGCAATCAGCTTCAGCTCCGGAAGCTCCCGCTTCACGGCATTCATGAAATCGATGCCGGGGCCGGTGATCCACTGGCCGCCACGGGCGGTGGGGTCACCGAAAGGTACGGACCAGTATCCGGCGAAAGCACGGAAGTGATCCATCCGCACCACGTCATACAGTTTCCCGGCGGCGGCCAGGCGGCGGATCCACCAGCTGTAGCCGTCCGCTGCCAGAACATCCCAGCGGTACAGGGGGTTGCCCCAGAGCTGGCCGTCAGCGGTGAATGCATCCGGGGGGCAGCCTGCCACGGCTCTGGGGTTCAGGCATTCGTCCATCTGGAACAGTTCCGGGCTGCTCCAGACCTCGACGGAATCCCGGGGCACATAGATGGGCACATCGCCGATGATGGAGACGTGATTCCGGTTTGCGTATTCATGCAGGGCGTTCCACTGCTTGAAGAACAGATACTGCACAAAGCTGAAGAAACCGATCTCACTGCGCAGCTCGTTCCGGGCACCCCAGATGGCATCGGGGTTGCGGAATTTCAAGGGGTCGTCCCATTCGTACCAGGGTTTGCCGCCGAATTTGTCTTTCAGTGCCATGAACAGGGTGAAATCCGGCAGCCAGTTGCTGTTCTCATTGCAGAAAGCGGCGTAAGCTTCATCCGGATTGAAACGGGCGTAGGCCTTGCGCAGGACGTTCAGCCGATTGTTGTACAGGCGGCCGAAGTCCACCTGCTCCTCCTGTTCGTTCCACTGGATGCCCTGCAAATCGTCCCAGGTCAGCAGTCCCTCGTCAACCAGGGTGTCCAGGTCGATGAGATAGTGGTTGCCTGCAAAAGTGGAGCAGGACTGGTAGGGGGAGTCACCGTAGCCGGTGGGGGTCAGGGGCAGGATCTGCCAATTGCTCTGACCGGATTTTTTCAGGAAGTCCACGAACTTGTAAGCCTCCCGCCCCATGGTGCCAACACCGTGGGCGCCGGGCAAGCTTGTGATGTGCATCAAAATACCGCTGGTTCTCAAGCCGATTACCTCACTTTATCATAGTAAACAGATGGTTTTTACCGATTTTTTACGGAAGCTTTAGAAGAAGTTTCGAAGTGTTTCGTTCTCCTGAGTCAAGACTAAATCATTTTCCGGCATTTGTCAAGAAAAAACGTCGAGAATTGGAAAAATGATGTTCCCTCACGGACACAAAGCCGTAACTGTGCATCCCGTGCGGAATGATCTGCACTTCCGCTTCGTAACCCCACGATCATATTTGCGTAATTTGATCGATCGCATACAGTGGCAGATTGATGAGCCAATCTTCTTCTTTGTAATCCGCCATGGATGTGCGGATGGATACTTCTGGAGAAAATCGTTCCTGATATGTTTTCAGGCTTTTGGCTCTGAGATTTACTTCCGCTTTTACTTCGACAGGAACGATCTGCTCACCGGTATCAACAACAAAGTCAACTTCGCAGGATCCCCGGTCATTGGTATAGTAATAAACATCCAAGTCTTGGATGGTCTTTAACTGCTGACAAACGTATTGCTCTGTAAGCGCTCCCTTGAACTCAACAAAGAGGTCGTTTCCGTCAAGCAATGTGCGCTGGCGAAGTCCAGCCATACAACCGAGGAGACCCACATCCACCACAAACAACTTAAATGCTTTCAAGTCTTCATATGCCCGCAAGGGAATACCTGCTGCATTGACACGGCTGACTTTGTGAACGAGACCGCAATCGCTCAGCCACATAATTGCAGTTTCATAGTCTTTTGCACGAGCGCCCTCACGAACGAGACCATAGATAAACTTCTTGTTTTCTTTCGCCAACTGAGAGGGAATGCTGTTCCACAGCATACGGATCCTGGGTACAATTTCGTTGGGAGCGTGCTTGGAGAAATCCTGTTCATAAGCCGCAAGAATGCGCTTCTGAATTTCACGAGCCTCGTTAAAGTCCTTATTCTCCGCAAAGCTCTGTACCGCTTCAGGCATTCCACCAACGAAATAATAGTGCTTCAAAGCATCGATATAAGTCTGCTTAAAGCTTGTAATCATCTGAAAGTCCCGCTTGTCAAGCAGTTCGGCAAATCGCTCTTTATCGGTTGCCATTAAGAATTCTTTGAAAGAAAGGGGATACAGTTTCAGAAAATCTACCTTTCCCACGGGGAAAGACGTGCCTTGATGCAAGGCAATGCCGAGCAACGAACCGGCACATACAATGTGATACTGGGGTGCGTTTTCATAAAAATATTTCAGAGAAGAGAGCGCTCTTGGAACTTCCTGCACCTCGTCAAAAATCAGCAAAGAATGGTCGGGGTCGATTTTGTGACCTGCGTACAGTTCCAGACCCATAATCAAGCGCTGCGTATCCAGATCAGAGGCAAACAGTTCTGCCATTGCAGAATTAGAGTCAAAATTGATATATACGGTATCCGCATATGCCTGTTTGCCAAACTCTTTCATCAGCCATGTCTTACCAACCTGACGAGCCCCCTCGATGATCAAGGGCTTACGGCGTTTGCTTTGTTTCCATTTTAATAGCTTTTCAATCGCAATTCGGTACATATTCGCACCTCCGTCATGATAATGCAAATATAGTATAGCTCATCATTACAAAAAATACAAGGAGTTTTGGGCGTGTGATTACATTTTTTGCGGCGAATAATAGTACTCTGCATGGAACTCTAATCGATATAAACATCAAGAGAAAAAATGTTAAGATAAAATCATTCCGGCGGGAGCCTCTTTGCCAATACATGGGGAAGCTCTGAATCAACCGCTTATGGCCGGACGGCGGATCTTTTGCCGCCGGCGCTTAACGATTGAATCAGAGCTTCCTTGATTATGATATTCTATTAGAATTCAATGATTTTCTCCAGCAGATCGCCGCAATTGTCCAGCTGTTGCGCTCCACCGACGATGCAATAGCTGCCTTTTTCTGCTGCACTGCGCAGCAGGGTAGCCAGACGGCACAGCTGCTCCGGTGTGGAATCCAGCAGCTCCCGGCGATAGCGCTCTGCATCGGCCTGGGTCATGCGGCGGAAATAGCGCCCCTCAGCGGTGGCGATGAGCTCCATTCCACTGAGCAGGGGATCCGCATCGGTCATGGCGCCCAGGATGTATTTGGTCAGGTCGTTCCCGCCGCTGCACAGTTGCTCCACTGCATCGGCGCAGTGGTCGAAGATGTCCAGCGTCTTGCCGGGGCTGGGATCCCGGTAGCTGGTGGCGATGAGGTCATTACTCATGTTCACCCGGAAACCGGTGCCGTAGGCGCCGCCCTTTACCCGAACCTCCGACCACAGATATTCAAAGGTCAGCAGGGTGGATAGGGGATACATATGACCGGAGAATTTCTCTCCGAACTGCTCGATATTGGCTCCCTTGGCGGCGTAGCCCACTCCGGCGGGGATGCGGATGCCCTCCCGGACATCGGGGAGTTTCTGGAATTCGGCGCTTTCCGGAGCGGGGGCTCCGGCGGGGAAAGCGGCGGCAAGGGTGGAGATAAACCGGCTTGCATTGGCCGATACGCTGATGGTCAGCCGGTTCGCAACAAGGATACGGCGGAGCAGCGCCCGGATACGGTGCAGCAGTTCCTCCGTTTCCGTTTCCGTCCCGGCGCACTGGCCGTTGACCCAGCGGATGTATTCGCAGCCGCCGTAATATTCCCGGGCGGCACCGGCGCTACTTTGCCGGGCGGCCACACGGGCAGCGGCGAAGCTGTTACCGGCGGAGATGAGGCGCTGCTGATTGGCGGCCTTCTTCTGGCGCAGGAGTTTGGCTGCCGCATCGGTATCGGTAAAGACGGTGGAATTCAGGATCTCCACCATCAGCGGGATTGCCTGCTCCAAGGATTCCCCCAGACAAACGCCACCGGCGGTGAAGATGGTGCGGTGATGGTCGGCATCCACATGATGGACGGAGGTGTGGAACCCCAGCTCCCCCCAGTGCTGCAAGATGGCGGTCTGCAAAACGGCGGCGGAGTGGTTCTCCGTTGCCAGTGTGCCCAGCAAACTCCCGGCGAAATGCAGCAGGGGCATCTCCTGAGCGCTGACATCCGTGGCATCGAAATGCAGCCGGACATAGGCCAGGTCATTGCCGATCTCATGCACCAGCACCGGAATTTCGCCGTTCTTTTCCAATTTGCAGGGCAGGGGTTTGACCTGGGCATTCACATCTTCCAGCTGCAAGATGGGGATGGTGGCCAGTGCCTCCGGGCTGTCCGGGGCCTGCTGCCAGCGGTGCACCCGTTCCAGCTCATCTTGAAGCGACTGCTGCTCAGCTGCCGTCAGATGCGCCCAGTATTCCTTTGCCCGCTGCTTTTCCGCCCGGATACGGGTTTCCCCCGCAGTGGGGTCGGGCACCAGAATGGCCAGGAATCCCTCGGATTCATCCAGGAATTCTTCCAGCAATTTTTCCAGATATCCGGAATCCATTTTTTCTTTCAGTGCTTCCAGCGTTCCCCGGTAGCGCAGATTTTGCGCCGGGTCACCGCCATAGAGCCATGGCTCGATCATATTCAGGGATTCCAGCAGCCCCCGGGGATACCGTGCGCCGTCCCGATCCAGCAGCCGGAACGCCATGGAATTGTAGCAGCCCAGCAGCCGCTGGCGATCCAGACCGGTTTGTACCAATTTGCGGCCAACATTTTGGATCGTCTCCCGGATGGCGGGGAGTTTGCCCTCCTGGGTGTTCCAGACCTGCCAGCCGAACCAGGCCTGCTGCATCCCGTCTTCCAGGGACATCTGGAAATCCGCACCCAATCCGGCATCGAGGATCGCCCGCTTCATGGGCGCTTCCGAATCCCCGGCCAGGTAATCCGCCAGCAGTTCGGCGGCGTGAAGTGTCACCGGGTCATCGAACCGGCACAGGAGCTTGCCGAAAGCGATATTGGTCTTGTCAGTGCAGTCCTCTTCCACCCCCACTTCATAGGGAATGCGCATCTGCCGGAAGGGCAGGGGGCGCTGCATGGGGATGGGGAAATCCAATTCCTCTTTCCGGTAATCGCCAAGGACACGATCCAGCAGCCTAAGGCAACCGTCCAAATCAATATCACCGTCCAGCACGATGCGGGCATTGGAGGGGTGGTAGTATTTCCGGTGCTCGGAAACGAACTGCTCATAGCTCAGTTCCGGGATGTGTTCCGGGTCGCCGCCGGACTCCACCGCATAGCAGGTATCGGGGAACAGCCCCTGCATCATTGCTCGCTCCATCTGCCGGGCGACGTCGGAATGGGCACCTTTCATTTCGTTGTATACAACGCCCTGGAACATGGGCTCGTTCTTTTCGTCAAATTCCAGCCGCCAGCCCTCCTGACGGAATACATTGGAGCATTTCACCGCAGTGGGGTGGAAGACTGCATCCAGATAGATTTCCATCAAATTGTGAAAATCCTGTTTGTTCCGGCTGCTGACGGGGTAAACCGTCTTGTCGGGGTAGGTCATGGCATTCAGGAAAGTTTGCAGCGAGCTTTTCAGCAGTTCCACAAAGGGCTCCTTTACCGGGAACTTGTCGCTGCCCGCCAGAACGGAATGCTCCAGAATATGGAAAACGCCGGTGGAATCCTCCGGAATGGTGCGAAATCCGATGGTGAATGTCATGTTTTCGTCCTGTCGCTGGAGCCAGGCCAGCTTTGCGCCGCTGCCCGGGTGCTCCAGTTCCCATAAGGTGCCCTGCATCTCCGGAATGTCCCGCTGCTGCCGGAGGGCAAAATGATTGGCGCTGATGATTCTCAGAATGTCCATTTGGATATCTCTCCTTACGATAAAAAGTATTTAGCGCCCGATTTGGGACAAATACTGCTCCGTGTCGAAAGGTTTCAGCTTCTCGTCCTTGCGCAGGTACAGGGGGTGGTGGGGGTGGCCTTTCTTGGTGACGGCACCGGCGCAGAACCACTGGGCGCCGTACTCCCTGCCAATTTCCAGCATATCCCCCAGGCACTGGGTCAGGTAATCCCGCTTCTCGATGATGCTGCCCCAGGCTGCCCAGATGGCTGGATGGTCGGAAATGGACAGCACATAGCGGAACGCCTCCATATTCTCCCGGTGGAGCAGGGGATTGAGCGCCCTTTCCATGGAATTGGGGTCGGTTGCCCGCTGGGCGTAGACATTGAACATGAGAAAACTGTCAAATCCGTTGCCCAGCGCAATGCGCTCCACGGATTTCAGCGTATTGTCCAGCGCCCCGGGGCGGGCGGTGGAGGGGTTGATGCCGATGCAGATTAGGGGATTCGCTCCCCGGGTGCCCAGGATATAACGGTAATCGCAGTAAAAATTCGGTGCATAGATCCATTCTTGGATGTCATATTCATCCGATGGCCGGTTTGCGGCCTCCAGCGCCTGCCGGAAAGCGACCAGCTCCAGCTGCGCCGTATCGCCGGAGGGAATGTGCATACTTTAACCCTCCTGCTCTTGGGGCTCCTCCTCGTGGGGGAACCACCAGCTCTTGGCGGGGTCATAGAAATCGCAGTCCTCTTTTTCCCGGCCGGTCTGGCGGCACCATCCGGCGAAAGCCGTATCCATAAAGGGGTAGACCCCGTCCATATTGGATTGCAGGGTCAGTGCGGAGCCGTCTTGCAACCCCAATTCAATGACGATGCTGCCGCCGGTGACCACATAGAGCTTCTGGCTTAGGATCTCTTCGAACCGGTGCTCCTGGGATTTCCGGCCGAAGCGGCAAAGCAGGAAACTGTCCCCGTCATAGAAGATACCGAAGCTGAGATAATGGGTGGCCAGTGCCCCGCCCATGAGTAGCACGATGATGCCCGCCCAGGTCAGCACCCGATCTCCACGGCTCCCGGCGATGATGCCCAGAATGCCAAGAACGGACAGGATCACGCCGAAGATCCCGTAGCGCTTATTCGCCCGAACGGCCAGTCCGGAGCGCTGCTGCGCCTTGCTGCGGAATAGTTTGGAAAAGAGCTTGTCCACCACCCAGCAAAGGAAAAAGATAATGGCGGCAACAATAAAAATACCAATGGCTTGCATATGTACCTCCTGCGTTTATGCCGTCATGTTTCCGAAAAAGTCTTGACGGCCAGAAAAATTATGGTATAATAAACATAGAAAAGGGCACTGCCGATAGACGGTCGTTCCCATTGTTGTGCAGAAGTAAACCGCACTTATTGGAACTTGGGCGGTTTACTTCTTTTTATTATGCTGATCGATCAAGTCGAGAACGAATCTCACGGCTCCAACGATGGCAACCGCAAATGCAAGCAGGAAACTCAGGACTGTGAACAGCCCTTCGTATGTAACCACGTTTGCATCCATACGGATCACCCCCTCTCAAAAAGACAGGGGGCAAGAAGTTATGTCCCCCTGAAAAAGGGAACGACCGCTTACCAAATCTATTATGGCAGTGCCCTGGTTCCATTTTACCGGAACCAGGGTTATTTTAGCAAATTTCCAAAGTGCTGTCAATGCGTTTTCGCTATATGCCTGCTCAAGCCCAGATGACCAGATCAACGGGGATATCGAATTCCTCCGTCTCCAGCGCCTCTACCATTTGAAAATCATAACACAGCGCCACGGTGGGGTGGTTCGGTTCCAGCGCCAGAAATTTATCGTAAAATCCGCCCCCGTAGCCGATGCGGTGCCCCGCCGGGTCGAAAGCCAGCCCCGGCATCAGCACCAGGGCGGTCTCGTCCCCGGCAACGGGCTCGTCTGCGACGGGTTCCGGGATACCGGCGTAGCCCTTTGCCACCTGGCTCAGGTCATCCAGATAGATGAATTTCATCGCGTCCCCATATACTTTCGGCACGGCCACCCGTTTCCCGTCCGCAATTGCCCGGCGGAGCATGGGGATGGTGCGCACTTCCTGATTATACGGAAGATAGCCGTATATGGTTTTGGCCGCCCGGTAGGGTTCGCACTGGGCGAATTTCTCCGCCAGCATGGCGCTGCGGCGCTGGATCTCTTCTTCCGTCATTGCCCGCTTGCGGGTGCGGATGGCGATGCGCAATTCCTGCTTATTCATCGGCGGATTCCTCCGGTTTCTCTTCCGGTTCCACCCTGGGGTGCTGGAACATCCGGAACCACAGGAAGATGGCGATCTGCCCGGGGATACCCAGCAGAAGGATTTTCCACGCATTGAATTTCAGCAGAACGAAAATGGATGCGTAAATACTCACGAGGCTTCCCCATACGATGGTGGAGATCAACAATTTATTCCACCGGAAATCGTGCCACGCCGAGCGGAGGCTCAGCATCACGATGGCGTTGGCCGGCACGGCGTACAGGAATGCCAGCGCACTATAGGGGATATCCAGCGTGGAGCACACCACGAAAAAGAACAGCGCCACGAACCATACCAATGTGCTGGACAGGGCAAGGATGATATTTTTATTGGCTTTGCGCTTCAGCGCCTTTTCCGATACCTGATTCATTGCCCGGGAAAAGCTTCCGGGGTTATCCGGCAGGGCATTCACGTCCCCCAGCAGGGCATCCACCGTGATGCCGAATTGGGCGGCGATCTGCATCAGGGTGAGCACATCGGGGACGGAGTCCCCCCGCTCCCATTTGGAGACGGCTTTGTCGGAATAATTGAGTTTCTCCGCCAGAGCGGCCTGGGTCATACCGGAGCGCTTGCGGTAATAGGCGATGTTTGCGCCGATTTGTGTCTTTACCTGTTCACCGTCCATGGTCATCCTCCAAAAATTTATCTTTTTTAGTTTAACACAAGGGGGTAAAAAATGCAAGGGATTGAAAAAGTTTGTTTTATTTTTTGGTGAAAGGGGGTAGAAATATCCTCTCGCCGGTGATATAATAGAAAAATGAATGTCCTGATTTTTACGGAACAAAGAAAGGAAATGTAAATCAATATGGGCTTATCTTCCACCTCTCCCTGGCTGAAATATTATGGGAAAACTCCCGCCTCCCTGGACTATCCCCACGCAACCATGTACCAGATGATTGCCCAGGCGGCCAAGCGCCATCCTGACCATGTGGCCTATACTTTCATGGGCAAGAAGACCACCTATGCCGAATTCACTCAGCGCATCGAGGCCGCCGCCAAGGGGCTCTATGCCATGGGCATCCGCAAAGGGGACAAGGTGACCATCTGCATGGCCAATACCCCCCAGGCGCTGGACTGCTTCTATGGCCTGAACCGCATCGGCGCCATTCCCAATATGATCCATCCCCTGTCCGCCGCTCAGGAAATTGCGTTTTACCTGAATGTATCCCATTCCAAAGCCATCCTGACTCTGGATCAGTTCTATTATAAGGTTGCGCAAATCCAGTCCCAACTGGAGAATCCCGTGACCATCCTGATTGCAAAAGTGGCTGACGAGCTGCCCATGCCCCTGAGCGCCCTGTACCCCATGACCAAGGGAGCCCGAGCCATCAAGAAATTGCCCAAGTCCGGCTATACCCTGTGGTACAAGATGATTGCCGCAGGCAAGAAGCAGACCCTCCCCGCCGATGACGGCAAATTCAACGAATGCGGCGCTATCCTCTATTCCGGCGGCACCACCGGCACCACCAAGGGCATCATGCTGTCCAACCTGAATTTCAACGCCCTGGCGCTGCAAACCATCGCCGCCTCCGGATTCTCCATGGAGGAGATTTCTGAGATGAAGATGCTGTCCGTCATGCCCGTGTTCCATGGTTTCGGCCTTGGCATCGGCATCCATACCGCTCTGGTGGCCGGCGGCACCTGTATTCTGGTGCCCCAGTTCAACGTGAATACCTATGCCGATATCCTGGTGAAGCAGAAACCCAATCTGATCCCCGGTGTGCCCACCCTGTTCGAGGCACTGCTCCGGGCGGACAAGCTGGAGGGGGCGGATCTGAGCTTCCTGAAAGGCATCTTCTCCGGCGGCGACAGCCTCTCCCCGGAGCTGAAGAAGAAAGTGGATGCTTTCCTGAAAGCCCACGGCTGCACCGAGCAGATTCGGGAGGGCTACGGCACCACCGAATGTGTCACCGCATCCTGCCTGACCCCCAAGGACTATGCCCGGGCGGGTTCCATCGGCGTGCCTTTCCCTGATACGTTCTACAAGATCGTCACCCCCGGCACCACCAACGAGGTGGAGCCCAATATCGAGGGCGAGATCTGTATCTCCGGCCCCAGTGTTATGATGGGCTATATGGATAACCCGGAGGAGACCGCCTCCACCCTGCGCCGCCATTACGATGGGCGCATCTGGCTGCATACCGGCGATCTGGGTCACATGGATCAGGACGGCTTCGTCTACTTCCGCCAGAGAATGAAGCGCATGATCATCACCTCCGGCTACAATGTCTATCCCTCCCAGTTGGAGAATATCATTGACGGCCACGAGAAAGTACTCCTGTCCTGTGTCATCGGCGTGAAAGATCCCTACCGGGTGCAGCGGGTGAAAGCCTACGTGGTGCCCATGCCCGGCATTGAGCCCACCGAAGAGCTGAAAAAAGAACTGCTGGATTACTGCTCCCAGCGCATTGCCAAGTATGCCATGCCCCGGGAGATCGAGTTCCGTACCGAGCTACCCAAGACTCTGGTTGGCAAGGTGGCCTACCGTGTCCTGGAAGAGGAAGCCAACGCCCAGGAGGG
>CAZTYB010000061.1:0-12816 GCA_964617595.1 uncultured Oscillospiraceae bacterium
AAAGCAGCTCGTCCCCGGGCAGCAAATTGGCGCTGAGGGCGACGGTGAGGGCGTGGGTGCCGCAGGTGATCTGGGGGCGCACCAGGGCGGCTTCCGTGTGGAAGACGTCGGCGTAGACTTTCTCCAGATTGTCCCGCCCCAGATCGTCATAGCCGTAGCCGGTGGTGGCGGCAAAGCAGGCGGCGGAGACCATATTCTTCTGCATGGCGGCGATGACCTTGGCTTGATTGTATTCGGCGATTTCGTCAATGGCGGCGAAGCGGTCTTTCAGCCGCTCCAGCGCCCGCTGGCCATATTCATAAACGGCGGGGGAGATTCCCATTGCCTGGTACTGCGCACGTAATTCGTCCATAAAAAACTCTCTTTTCTATTCATATTCGCTTCCAAATTATATAAAAAACCGCCCCCCTTGTCAAGCGGGAAGCGGCTTTTTGTAGCGGAAAGGGGAAAAACGATGGGGGACTTATTCAGTCATCCCTGCGCCGTTTTCCCCCGAAGAGCACCAGCAGCCGAATCAGCTGCGCCAGCGCAGTGGCCGTGGCTGCTACATAGGTCATGGCGGCGGCGCTGAGGGTCTTGCGGGCACCGGTGAGCTCCTCGCCGGTGAGAATATTGTTCTCCCGGATGGCCTCCAGCGCCCGACGGCTGGCATTGAACTCCACCGGCAAAGTGATCAGCTGGAATACCAGGGATAGGCCGAAGCAGGCGATACCCAAATTGATGAGCAGATTCGAGGAACTGCCGGAGAACAGCAGCCCGATGAGGATCAGGGGCATTGCCAATTTGGAACCGAAATTGGTAACTGGGATGATGGCCGTGCGGAGCTTGATAGGGGAGTAGCCCTGGGCATACTGGACGGCGTGACCCGCCTCGTGGCAGGCGACACCGATGGCGGCGGTGGAGGTGCCGGAAAAGACATTGTCCGACAAGCGGATGACATTGGACGTGGGGTCGTAATGGTCGGTCAAATTGCCGCTGATGCGCTCAATGCGTACTCCGCTTACGCCGTTGGCACGGAGCACCCGCTGGGCGGCATCGGCACCGGTGATGCCCCGGGAGGAATATTGCCGGGAGTACTTGCGGTAAGTGCCGTTTACCCGGGCGCTGGCCCAGAGGGACAGAATCAGGCAGGGAAGAACCAGACATACGTAGGTCCAGTCGTATCCATAGTAATACATTTTTTGCTCCTATTCCGGGTGAAAGAACCCAATTGCTTTTGATCCTATTATATCACGCAATGAAAAAAAGACAATGGAACGGGAACGGAGTTTACAGCGTTGGAGTAAAATATTCACATTTTGTTCATATATGAGATGCCGGAAACTGCTATACTGAATCTGTTTAAAAATAGAATTGGGAAAGGAGAAACGTATGGTTGATCCGAAGAGAAAAAAATACCTCTACCTGATGTTGTCCGGATTTGGTGCCATCAGCCTGAGCATCCTGCTTTTCTTTGCACTGTTCCGGATGCAGGGCATCGGTGAGGTATTCAGAGATATTGCGGGGATCCTTGCGCCTTTCGTCTATGGCGGTGTGGTGGCGTATTTGCTGCGCCCGGTGTGCAATACCTATGAGCGCTTTCTGGATAAGCATCTGCCCCATAAATTGAAGCGCCTTGCCTCCGGCATCGCCGTATTTGGCAGTTTGCTTACCGGACTGCTGCTGGTTTATGCGACCATTGCCATGATCATTCCCCAGGTTTACGAGAGCATCGTGGCATTGGGCAAGACGGTTCCCGCCGGAATCGAGCGATTCATTGCTTGGCTGGAGGCCACTTTCGGGGATAACGAGGATATGGATATGGTTCTCGCATTCTTCAGCACCAGTTATGATAAAATCAGCGACACGGTCAAGGGCTGGGTGCGGGAAATTGGCCCCCAGGTCACTACATTGCTGGGTAGCGTTGGTTCCAGCGTTGTTTCCATTTTCCAGAGCCTTTACAATCTGGCGATGGGTTTGATCGTCGCAGTTTATGTCTTGTTCAGCCGGAAGCGCTTCGCCCGGCAGAGCACTCTGATCGTCCGCAGTGTGCTCAGCGAGAAATGGGCGAATATGGTGCTGGACGAAGTGGCGCTGATTGACCGGATGTTCGGCGGATTTATCGATGCAAAGATTCTGGATTCCCTGATTATTGGCATCCTGTGCTATCTGGGCTGCTGGATTCTGGGGATGCCCAATCTGCTGCTGATTTCCGTGGTGGTGGGGGTGACCAATATCATCCCGTTCTTTGGCCCGGTGATCGGCGCCGTGCCCTGTACGCTGCTGATCATGGTGGATAGCCCCATCAAGGCGCTGTGGTTTGTGATTTTTGTCATCCTGCTCCAGCAGCTGGACGGGAATGTCATTGGCCCGGCCATTATGGGCAACCGCATTGGCCTTTCCAGCTTCTGGGTGATGTTCGCCATCATTTTCTTTGGCGGTATCTGGGGGCTGACGGGCATGATCGTTGGCGTGCCGCTGTTTGCAGTGATCTATGATCTTGTGCGTAAATTCGTGCGGCACGGTTTGGAGAAGAAAGGGAAAATCGAGCTTTGGGAGAAGTATGCGGCGGATTATCCCAATGAAGACGTGCCCAACAGCGAAGATTCTCAGAAACAATGGGACTGGGAAGCCGCCAGGGAGGGGGCGAAGCGCCTTTGGGCGCAGACCCGGTACTCGCTGAAAGTGGTCTGGAGCGCAATGAAGATTTGCGGGAGCTTTATCCGGAAATGTGCCGATAGAGTCTGGGGCGCTGTGCGCCGTGCGGCTGCCTGGCTGGGCGAAAAAATAAAAAAAGGCCAAGGAAAAAAGAAAAAGAAATAAAAAAAGGCCGCCGCATCATTTTTGCGGTGGCTTTTTTAAAAGGGAGAGAGATTGGGCATGAATTATGCGGAAATCAAAAATTGCGACATTGCCAACGGCCCGGGGGTGCGCATCAGCCTGTTCGTTTCCGGCTGTACCCACCATTGCCCCGGCTGCTTCAATCAGGTGGCCTGGGATTTTGACTACGGCCAGCCTTTCACCCAGGGGACTATCGATACCATTCTGGACATGATGCGCCCTGCTTTCATCCGGGGATTGACCCTGCTGGGGGGCGAACCATTCGAACCGGAGAATCAACCCGCCATTTTGGAGCTCCTGCGCCAGGTGAAGCGAACCATGCCGGAAAAGAGCATCTGGGCATTCTCCGGCTACCTCTTCGACCGGGACATTCTGGCCGGGCGATTGGGCGATTGGGAAGTGACCCGGGAATTGATTGGCTTCCTGGATGTATTGGTGGATGGCCCATTTGTGGAGGCGAAGAAGAATCTGTCCCTCCGGTTCCGGGGGTCGGAAAATCAGCGGATCATTGATGTCCCCGCATCCTTGCGCCGGAACGAGATCGTTCTCTGGCAGGATTGGCAGGGGGACGGGAAAGGAATGAAATGAGATGCAAATTGCTGTAAAAAAATTGCGCCCGGAGGCAAAGCTCCCCACTTTCGGCTCGGCGGAGGCCGCCGGGGCGGACTTGTACGCCTGCATTGAGCAAGCGCAGACCATTGCCCCCGGCGAAACTGCATTCGTGCCCACGGGACTGGCCATGGCCATCCCAACGGGGTACGTGGGGCTGGTTTATGCCCGCAGCGGTCTGGCCTGCAAACGGGGACTGGCACCTGCCAATAAAGTTGGCGTGATCGACAGCGACTACCGGGGGGAGTTCCTGGTGGCGTTGCATAACCACGGAGCCGTGGCGCAAACCATCGCCCCTGGCGAACGGATCGCTCAGCTGGTGGTGGCGCCCATTCTGATGCCGGAGTATGTGGAAACGGAAGCGCTGGATGATACCCAGCGGGGAACTGGCGGATTTGGCTCCACCGGGAAATAAAAATGTGGCAGAATCGCTCGGTGCGGGTAAGTCAGCCAATTTCCATTTTATTTGCGCCAAAGGATATTCTCAATGGATTCCATTTCCGTTTCTTCATACCGGAATCGTTCTGTAAGCAGATAGGTGAAACCCAACTTCTCTTGCAAGGCTTTGGAGGGGGCATTATAGGTCATATAGCCGCAGTTAATGTAATCTGCATTTTCTTCGCTGAACAAGTGAATGATTACATTGCTCACCGCTTCAAACATATATCCTTTCCGCCGGAAAGGGGGAAGCACGGCGAAAGACAGTGCTTTCCCAATCTTGCCTTGAACCGCTTCGTGATGTGCAACGCATTCCGGAACATGGTTATAAACGGTTAGATTGCCGATGGTTTCGCCGGTTTCTTTCTGTACGATGACATAGGCTCGTTCTTCTTTATACAGAAACCATTCAAAGCAAAGGCGAATATCTTCTTCTGTTTCGCAGGAATCACGCAGCATCATCCGATCCATTTCTTTATCTGCCAGGTTTTTTTGCCAGTAGGAAAAATCCGTTTCGGAAACTTTTCTCAAAATGAGTCTGGGTGTTTCGATAAATGTCATCTTTCTCACGCAATCCTTTTTAGCAGGCGGCAGGAATACAGACCGCTTACTGATTCAGCAGTTTTTCCAGCGCTGCCAGCTTCAGGCAGGTGCAGAAAATGCTCATTGCTTTTTCCAGCTCCTCCACCGGGGGCAGACTGGGAGCGATGCGAATATTGCTGTCGTTGGGGTCGATGCCATAGGGGAAAGTTGCGCCCGCCGGGGTCATGGTGACACCGGCCTCTTCGCACAGTGCCAGCGCCCGCTTGGCGGTGCCGGGCATGGTGTTCAGGCTGACGAAATAGCCGCCCTTGGGGTCGTTCCAGTGGGCGATGCCCAGGGGGGCGATCTCCCGGTTCAGGTGATCTGCAACAACTTGGAATTTTGGCGCCAGCAGGGTAGCGTGGCGCTGCATGATCTCCAGGGTGTGGGCTTTGTCTTTTAAGTAGCGGACATGGCGGAGCTGATTCACCTTGTCATGGGAGATGATCTGAACGCCGAGAATTTTGGAGAAATATTTGATATTGGCTTCGGATGCAGCCATGCAGGACATACCGCCGCCGGAGAAAGTGATCTTGGAAGTGGAGGCGAATTCATAGACCATATCTGGGTTCCCCGCCTCCTGGCAGAGGGAGAGCATATCCGGGAAAGGCACATATTCTCCCTTGAATTCGTGCACGCCGTAGGCATTGTCCCACATCAGCACGAAGTCCGGTGCAGCGGGCTTCAGATTCGCAAGACGGCGAATGGTCTCTTCACTGTAGATGATGCCGTCGGGATTGGAATATTTGGGCACCGTCCAGATGCCTTTCACGGATTTGTCCTTAACCCACTGCTCCACCGCATCCATGTCCGGCCCCTGGCTGGTCATGGGGATGGTAATGAGCTGAGCACCAAAGGACTCGGTAATGCGGAAATGCCGGTCGTATCCCGGGGCGGGGCAGAGGAATTTGATCTGCTCTTCTTTGCACCAGGCACGCTCGCTGTGCTTTAGCCCGTGGGTATAGGCGGTGGAGATCACGTCGTACATCATATTCAGGCTGGCAACACCACCGACGAAAATCTGTTCCGGCTTGCAGCCCAGGATTTCCGCCCAGTAGCGCCGTGCGCAGGGCAGACCCGTGAGCTGGCCATAATTGCGGGCATCGATGGTGCCGTCGAAACAGTCGTCAATACTCTGCACGGCGGTGAGAATATCACTGACCTGATCCAGCTGCGCCCGGCTGGGTTTGCCACGGGACATATCCAAGCTTAAATTCAGACCCTTGCAGCGCTGAAAATCTGCAAGAACTTTGGCGTGCTCCTGCTCCAGAGCAGATGTGGTCATGCAAGAATAGGGGGGCATTTCCATCTTCCTTTCGGCAAATTGTTCCGTTAGATGGGTATATTATATGTTCTGAAACCTAAAAATGCAATATCATAACTGCAAAAAATTCATTTTTGATTTGGCGAATCATCACTTTCGGCGAAAATCCACAAATCCGAAATCACTGCAAAGCATTTTTTGCACAGATTCATACCTTGTTTTTTCGGAAAAAGTGGCATAAAATCAGAGGGTGAAGTGAAAGCGGAATGGGGCTGGAGCGGAGGAATGCTTTTTGCAAGTTTCACGCATCCATCCTGTATTCCGTCAGTTCGCCGCCCGGCGGCGAAGAAAGGGGAAAACTTATGAGCGTGCCAATCAATGTCCCGGAGATTTTCGGCAGCGATGTATTCAACGAGGCTACCATGAAGCAGCGCCTGACGGCCAAAACCTATGCCGCCTGGCGTACCTGCATCGATAAGGGAACGGAGCTCCAGCTTTCCACCGCCAATGCCATTGCCGAGGCGATGAAAGCCTGGGCCATCGAAAAGGGTGCCACCCACTATACCCACTGGTTCCAGCCCATGACCGGAATCACCGCAGAGAAGCACGATTCCTTTATCTCTCCCACCGGGGATGGCCGGGTGATCATGGAGTTCTCCGGCAAGGAACTGGTTCGGGGGGAGCCGGATGCATCCTCGTTCCCCTCCGGCGGCCTGCGGGCAACGTTCGAAGCCCGGGGCTATACCGCCTGGGATCCCCGCTCCTGCGCTTTTGTAAAGGACGGGAGTTTGTACATTCCCACCTGCTTCTTCTCCTATAATGGCGATGCACTGGATAAGAAGACCCCCTTGCTTCGCTCCATTGAGGAGGTGTCCCGGGAGGCGGTTCGGATCCTGCGCCTCTTTGGGGATAACGAGACCCGGCGGGTGATCACCTGCGTGGGTGCGGAGCAGGAATATTTCCTCCTGCCAAAGGATCTGTATGCCCAGCGGGAAGATTTGCGCATTACCGGCCGCACCCTCTTCGGCGCCCAGCCCTCCAAGGGTCAGGAATTGGATGACCATTATTTCGGCACCATTCGTACCCGTGTTTCCTCCTTTATGAAAGATCTGGATGAGCAGCTGTGGCGGCTGGGTATCCTGTCCAAGACCAAGCATAACGAGGCTGCGCCCTGCCAGCATGAGCTTGCCCCCATCTATTCCGATGCCAACAGCGCCTGTGACAGTAACCAGCTGATCATGGAGATCATGAAGAAGTGCGCTGCGAAGCACAATCTGGTGTGCCTGCTCCATGAGAAGCCTTTCGCCGGGGTAAACGGCAGCGGCAAGCACAATAACTGGTCGCTCTCCACCGATACGGGCAGGAATCTTTTCAGCCCCGGCAAGACCCCCCGGCAGAATGCCCAGTTCCTGGTCTTCCTGGCGGCGTTTATCCAGGGCGTGGACGAATATCAGGATTTCCTCCGCTGCACCGTGGCCTATGCGGGCAATGACCATCGCCTGGGTGCCAACGAAGCACCCCCCGCCATCGTTTCCATTTTCCTGGGTGACGAACTGAATGCCGTTGTCCAGTCCATTATCCACGGAACCAATTATCAGGAGCCGGGCAAGAGTGTTCTGCGCATCGGCGTGGACGGCATCCCCTCCATCCCTCAGGATACCACCGACCGCAACCGAACCAGCCCCCTGGCTTTCACCGGCAACAAGTTCGAGTTCCGCTCCCTGGGTTCTTCCCAGTCCGTGGCCGGCCCCAACATTGCCCTGAATACCATCATGGCGGAGGAATTGCACCGCTTTGCCGATGTGCTGGAGCAGGCGGAGGATTTCGATGCCACCTTGCAGCAGTTGGTCAGCAAGGCGCTGAGCGACCATCAGCGCATCCTCTTCAACGGCAACGGCTATTCCGAGGAATGGAAGCAGGAGGCGAAGCGCCGTGGGCTAAGCAATCTGGCCTCCACGGCGGAAGCACTCCCGGCCTACGTCAGCCAGAAAAATATTGATTTGGTGGTGCGCCACGGAATTTTTAACGAGACGGAGTTCCGTGCCCGCTATTTCATCCATCTGGAATCCTATCGCAAGGTGCTCAATATCGAGGCCAGAACCATGCTGGATATGGCGCTGCATCAGATTCTCCCCGCTTCCGCTGCCTATAGCAAGAAGCTCTGCGATGCCGCCTCCGGCAAGCTTGCCCTGGGGGTGCCCTGCCAGAGTGAGAAAGAACTGATCCGCCTCCTGGCAGAGAATCAGGATGCCCTTTATGCTTGCGTAAATCAGCTGAAAGACGAACTGGAAGCTATCCCCGCCGATGCGGAGGAAGCGGCCAAATATTGCCGCCAGGTTATCGTTCCCTCCATGGATGCCCTGCGTGCCAGCGCCGACCGGCTGGAGGAATTGACTGCCAAGAACGATTGGCCCTATCCCACTTATTCCGATTTGCTGTTCTATTGAGCGAACTCTGAATGAATCAAATCAAGCCACCGGATACTGCGATGAGAGCAATATCCGGTGGCTTTTGTAGTGTTTACGGGTGCACCTGAGCCCATGGGATCACCCGCTCGATCGGGTAGGGAAGTCAGAGCGCCCTTTGGAATGTCAATTTCCCTGCATCCATTTTGTAAACGGCATCGCAGAGCACGGCGATATCCTCCTGTGAGTGGCTGGCAAGGATGATCGTTTTCCCCTGGGAACGGAGTTCCAGCAAAAGCGCTCGCATATCCTGAACCCCCTGATTGTCCAGTCCATTCATCGGCTCGTCCAGAATCAGAAGTTTTGGGTCTTCCATAATGGCCTGGGCAATGCCCAACCGCTGGCGCATACCCAGGGAATAGTTACCAACGTGCTTTTTGCTGTCAGGGTCAAGCCCAACTAGCGAGATGGTACTGCGTATTTTTTCCCGATTCGGTTTGGCTGATAAAGAGGCCAGATAATACAAATTACGATACCCCGAAATATTCGGCAGGAACCCTGGATTCTCGATGATTGCGCCAATGCCTTTCGGCACATGGATCCCATCTCCCACATTTTGACCCAGGACGGATATTTCCCCATCCGTTACTGCCAGCAGGCCGCATATACACTTGAGCAACACCGTCTTCCCAGAGCCATTGCGCCCGATGATTCCGTAAATTCCCCCTGCCTCAAGAGTGAGGTTTACATCTTTTAGAGCTGTCGTTTCCTTAAACTGCTTTGTAACATTTCTTACCCTTACGATCTCATCCATATTCGTTACTCCTTGATTGTTTCTACATTGCATTTTCCGATTGTCAGCACCATCAGGGCGCTCAACCCTAATCCCAATAATGCCGGGCACAGTATCCCATAAGCATGGGACGGCAAAAATTGTCCACTGTGCCCCATTAAACTGTAGTCCATCCAGTTCAGCGGCGAAATCCATAGGATCATGCGGATTGGCCCCGGGTTTTGCGAACTGTAGTCCAGGATCAGAGAAATGGTGCTTAATGCCGCAATCAGGATGGCTCCCACACCTTTGCGCAGCCAAAGATTGCACGCAGCCATGGCCGTACCCAGGAAGAAACATACCGCACTGACAGAACCAATGTTCCATAGCGTAACTGCAATGGGATCGGTGTTCTTGACCAGTGCATAGGGGAAATCCATATACACGTGAAATGTTCTCGGTATTCCATTCATGGCAGCAGTGCGGATAACCGCCCCCCAATCGCCGCTCCATTTCAGCTCCGGAATCAGCCACACCCACGAAAGTAGCCACATCATCAGTGCAAACCCCAAACTGACAGCCAAAATATAAAGGAGCTGCCCCAATATCCAGGCTCGTTTTCCCGTTCGCTGCATCACAAACTGCTGATGCCTCGTGCGAAACGGTGCATCAGAAATCAGCAGAATGAACCCCAGCATGATTGGTAGAAAGCTTGCCCCCATACAGGACATGAAAGGCAATACCCAGGGGGAAACAGCGCTGCCCAGAGAGGCGGCGTAGTACCCAATCCCATGAAGCAAATTGTAGCTGTATAAAACGCAATAGGAAATCGCCACAAAATATTTGGGGTTGCTCCTCCAATAAAGAAAATCCAGTTTCGCAATTCGAAATTCTCTCATCACATATGTTCCTTTCTCAGTCGAAGCAAGAAGCGGGCGCCAAAGCAAACTATTAGCACCAGTAACACAAAAACAGTCCACAAATAGCTGAATCCAACATTGGCTGCCGGCTGACCAAAGAACAGCTGCATGGGACTGACCAACCCCCAGAATGGAGCGGACACAACCTGTGTCAGCAAATTGAAGATGCAATCCGCCAAATAATACCCGATCAGCGGAGATAAAAAGCCCAC
The DNA here is from genome assembly GCA_964617595.1 of uncultured Oscillospiraceae bacterium. Classification (GTDB taxonomy): domain Bacteria; phylum Bacillota; class Clostridia; order Oscillospirales; family Oscillospiraceae; genus Faecousia. The sequence goes on from CAZTYB010000061.1 coordinate 10,023, forward strand.
ATAGGCATTGGGAATCCTGGCCATGACCATCAGCGAAAAAAGCGCAGCCTGCCCACAGGTTAGCCCCACCAGAAACGATTTGGCGAGATAGTACCATCCTGTCCCCAACGTCACCGCCAGGGCTGCATAGGTGGTCTTCACCTCTTCATAACGAACAGTATGAGGAATCCCAATGAGGGAAAGGCCACCAACAAACACCCACAAAGAAACGAATCCCATAAGAAAAGCGGATAAAAATGTTGCAAACAACTTGCCGAGGCCATAGGGTAGAACGCCGATCCGGCTCACGACCAGTTTCTGAAATCCGCTTTCTTTCTCTGATAGATAACGAAAAGCATAGGGAATCGTCGAAATTGCAAGAAGCACCGGGCCAGTGGAGGAATGCCCATCCACGCCGAGCCGAATCAGTTGCGTAATGCCAGCGAATACTGCGTGATCATAGGTTTTCACCGATTCCATTGCATTCAGTGATATCCAGCCAAGCATCATCGCAACGCTTAGCACAAATCGAACGGAACAAAGTGCTTGTTGCATTTCTGCTCCAAGTATCCGGCAGAAATTTCTATTACATTGTGATATACGCAAAGCGAAGCCCACTTTCCCCATAATGGTATCCTATCGTTCCTTACCCGTAAGCGCATCTATGTACATAAATTGGTAGTATCGGTCAGTGGATTGCCCAATTTGGTAGGAAAGTTGAACCGTCCATGCAGGACGGAGAAGCCACTGATTTCGATTTTGGGAGTATTTATACAGCAGCCGGATTTCTTCGATCCTCTTATCTTTCATACTGAGATCGTAGCTGTATTTTTCTTTCGCTACTTCCAATGCAGCTTCTGCGGAAATGATCGGTTCAGGGGAGCTTTCCGCCGCTGCAACCGTCCATGGTGTACTCACTCTTAAAAATGTAATACCGGACTTGGTATACCAAACATTGATTTCACTGCCGCAGTAGGTTGCCGTCTTGTCGGAATCGTCAAAGAAATAGGACATGGGGGTGCCGTTTACGCTGATGCCAAAGCTAAACAGATAGGCATCCTCTTCCTCCGACCAATCATCCCGCAGGGTATAGCCATTGTTTTCTGCATCCCCGATAATGGGGGCATAATTTTCGTCGCTTGCCAGCAATTCCCCGGCTTTTGCCAGGGTATCGTGATCGATGTACAGTGTCCGCAGAAGCGTAAGGTCAGGCAAACCAAGAATGGCCAGCGCATTCCGGACGGAGATTTCAGCATCTTCCGCAGTTGCAAAAGAAAAGGTTTTCGGTTCGGTGAACATCCATCCTACCGTATATCTTGGATTCGTAATATAATTTTCCTCCCCTGTGTAAATCGGATAATCGTAGTAGGTCATATATCGACCGGTATCGTAGAATTGGAACTGGGCATAGGGGTGATTATTTCGCCCGTCCAATCCCCACATATATCCGAAACGGTAGCCGTTTGTGCATTCGCCGTTATAATAGGCCATGGCACCATCGTCCCATTCTTTGGTGGAAACGATGCTTTCGCCGCAGCAGGTAATGAATGCATTGATTTCTTCTTTCGAAAAATCCTTGGGTTTCGCAATATAGACCCCGGCCAAGCCATCCAGGGGTTCCCCGGAAACTTCGGCATCAATGATTAAATCTTTGCTGACCGTCTGCGCAATGTGTCTGCTGGGTGCGCTGGGTGCGGAGTTGTGTGCCAAAGCTGTTTCGGCAATGCCAGCGCTTCCGGATATTTGGAATGTGTCCGCCATGACGGTCAGATAAACCCCTGCGGTTTCTGCGCTATCCAGAGCGTACATCTTGATCAGGAGATAGCTTGCACTATTCTCCGTCCAAATTTGTACATCCATCATACGGCCACTTACATCGGTTCCGCCCATTCCTCCCTGGCTGTCTTCCAACAGATCATATTCCACAAAGGTCTCTTTGAGCCAGGACTGAGCTTCGGCCAAACCGGATGCAGCTAATTTCACCACCATCAGCGCAGCATTTTCCTCTGCGGTACTGCACCACAGATCGGCCATGAATCCCCCAACGGAGTCCCTTTGATAGTTCCAACCATTCTCTAAAATAGAAATGGAATATCCATCCCCCGAAAAGCGGTATGCATCCGCCACCGTTTCGCTTCCCCGTATGTAAAAACGAAGTTGTGTTCGCTCTTCCGTTGCTGGAATTGTTTCGCTCCCTGTGGTTGCGGATGTGTCCGTGGTATCGGTTGGCCGCTGCGCCGGATTGCAAGCGGTAAGCAGCAGAGCAATGGATAATAGCAGCGCAATCATGTAGTTTCGATTCATGTTTTTCTTCTCCTTTTGGCACATTTTTGTTCTTGGAGGCGCACGCCGGTGCATCCGGGACTATTCTATCAAAGTTGTGGGGAAATTTCTTCAATTCCTGCGCAACTGCTATTTTTTTGACGTGAAATCGAATTTTTGCCCCTTGACGAACGGAGTGAGCGGCCAACCCTTTCCTTTGGCAACGAAACAAAGGGGGAACCGGAATGCACCGGTTCCCCCTGAATATACGTATGATCCTTACTTAAAGTACCGCTCCAGCAGCCCCAGCAGAGCCTTGCCGTGACGGGCTTCGTCCTTGGCCATTTCATGGACGGTGTCGTGAATGGCATCCAGGCCGTACTGCTTGGCTTTCAGCGCCAGGTCGAACTTGCCCTGGGTTGCGCCGAATTCGCAGTCCACACGCCATGCCAGATTCTTCTTGGTGGAGTCGGTCATGTTGGGTTCCAGCGTGTTGCCCAGCATTTCGGCGAACTTTGCGGCGTGCTCCGCCTCTTCATAAGCTGCTTTCTCC
>CAZTYB010000062.1:0-12698 GCA_964617595.1 uncultured Oscillospiraceae bacterium
ATTCTGGTTGACCAGATTTTCGACATCATCAAGGAATTGCACAAAGCCGGAACCACCATCTTGCTGGTGGAGCAGAACGCCCGCAAGGCACTGCAAGTGGCCGATCGGGCATACGTGCTGGAAACCGGTCACATCACTCTCTCCGGTACCGGTGCAGAGCTGGCCAAGTCCGACGAGGTGCGAAAAGCTTACCTGGGTGGCTAAATCCCGATACCCCCGCATAGAATGGAACAAACGAAAGCTGCTGAAAAATTCAGCAGCTTTTTCTTTTTCTGGGAAAGGGGGATGCCTATGTGTCGCCGACGGGATTTGCATCGCTGCTGTCTGCTGTGCTTCGGGTTGGGGATTTTGGTGGGGCGATGGGTGGATTCCTGGTTCATCTGCGGTTGCGTGGTGGCGCTGTGCGTTTTGCTCCCGCTGACCCGGCGGTGATGGCATATTTTCCCCACGGCGGGCATATTCTTCACCAGTCATACGGGAGGGAGTGTTCCAAATGGAAATTGCATTTCAAAAAAAGGAATTTGCCTGCCTGTACCCGGCAGTGAACGAGGTACAAAATACCGAGCAGACCCAGGAGCTTCGGCTCCCGGACGGGATGCCGGATATCGGAAAGGTGCTGTGCGCCTGGGGACAGACGATCCTGCGGGGGAAAGAGTGGCGCTCCGATTGCCTGAACGTCAGCGGCGGGATGCTGATGTGGGTGCTCTATGCTCCGGAGGACGGCAGCGAAAGCCGCATTGTGGATGGCTGGTTGCCGTTCCAGATGCGCTGGCAACTTCCGCCGGATACAGCAGAGGGCAGCCTGCGGGTGATGCCCCTGACCCGGTTCGCCGATGCCCGCTCCATATCCCCCCGGAAGTTGATGCTCCGCTCCGGGGTGGGGGTGCTGGCTCAGGGGTATGTCCCGACGAAAATGGAGCGCTGGGAGTGCGCCAATGCCCCGGAGGGGGTGGAGCTGTTGCAGCGCCGCTATCCCGTGCGGCTGCCAAGGGAGATGGGGGAGAAGACTTTCTCACTGGAAGAGGAGCTGGCGGGGGAGGATATGCAGCTGCTCTATTATTCCCTCCGGCCGGAAATCACGGAGCAGAAAGTCCTTTCTGGGAAGATCGCTTTCCGGGGCAATGCCAATCTGCACCTGTTGGGCAGGACACCGGAGGGGCAGGTATTATCCCGGGATTTTTCCCTCGCTTTTTCCCAATTTGCGGAATTGCATGAAAATTTTGAGCCCGATGCCCAAACGGATATCCTCTGCGCCGTGACCAATCTGGAACTGGAGCAGGAGGGGCAGACCCTTCGGGTGCGCTGCACCATTTCTGCCCAGTATCTGGTGGACCAGATCACCCAGGTGGAGACCATCGCCGATGCCTATGCCCCGGGGCGGGAGCTGGAAATCCAGACCCAGATGCTGAATGCCCCGGCCATTTTGGAAAAACGGACGGAAATGGTGCCGGGGGAGGCGAATACCGATATCAGGGAATCGCAGCCGGTGGATATCCGCTTCCTGCCGGATTTCCCCAAACAGTACCGGGAGAATGGGGGCATCAGCCTGGAAATTCCCGGCACAGTGCAGCTGCTTTTCCAGGAAGAGAACGGTAACTTGCGTGCCGCATCCAGCCGGTGGGAGGGGAAGCTGAACTGGAGCGCCGGGGATAATGTGTCCCTCACGGCGGTGCCCCTGGCGCCCTCCGCTCCCCAGATGGGCGTGAGTGGGGGCAGGAGCACGCTGCGTGCGGAACTGCCCCTGCAATTGACGGCCACCGGCGGCCAGGGGATCGGGATGGTCAGTGCCCTGACCCTGGGGGAGCAGACCGGGGCGGATGCCCAGCGCCCATCGCTGATCCTGCGACGGGCGGGGGAGGATACCCTGTGGGAACTGGCGAAGAAAACCGGCTCCACGGTTGCGGCCATCCGCAGCGCCAACAAGCTACAGGAGGAGCCAAAACCGGATCAAATGCTTCTGATTCCGGTGAACTGAGCAGCAGAAAGCGCCGCTTCGGGGGAGAACCGGGGCGGCGCTTTGGCAGACTGTCGCATCGCTGGGAGATATGTCCGCCGATAAAAAGAATAGTGAATTGGGCATGGATTATGCAATCGAAATTTGTCGAAACGAAAAAGGAATTTCACCGGTCACCTTTTTGTAACTACTTGATTTCTTTCCGGAGGTATTTTAGAATGAAATTACCATAACAAAGGGGGAAACAAATGGAACTGTTAGAACTGATCAAACGCCGCCGATCGATCCGGAAATATCTACCCCGGCGGGTCGAGCGGGAAAAATTGGAAAAAATTCAGGAGGCGGGGATCTATGCCCCCAATCCCGGTGGCCGCCAGGAAACCAAGATCATCATCCTGGATGACCCGGAGAAGATCGAGGAAATCGGCATCGTCAACGTCAATTGCGAGAATCGAAATTGGGGCGGCAATGGGGTATCCGCTGAGCAACCCAGCATCATTGACGATCTGTCCATCCGGAGCGGGTTTTATGGCTGCCCGGCACTGGGCATCGTCTGCGTGCCCCGGGAGAGAGCACAGCAGGTGAACTGCATCGGTTCCGCTTTCGTCTGCGCCCAGAATATGACTCTGGAAGCTTATGACCTGGGGGTATCCAGCTGCATCGTCGGGCGGGCGCAGGCTACTTTCGCTTTGCCCCAAATGGCGGCGCTGCTGGAGCAGTGGGGATTGGACGAGGAATATGTGCCCATGGTGTTCGTGTGCCTGGGCTATGTGGATGGGAAATACCCGGATGTGAAACCCAGAAAAGACGGCCGGACACTTTATATCGAAAAGTAAGACCCAAGCGTGCTGCATCCTTTGCGGCACGCTTGTTCACATAAAATTCAAAGGAAAGTGCCTTGTAACCATTGACAGACGGTGGTATAATAAATCCATAGAGAAAATTTATGAAAAGGGGCATTTTTGTGACCAAAGTTGATATTTATTCCGGCTTCCTTGGCGCCGGCAAAACCACACTGATTAAAAAGATGATCTCCCAGGGCTACAAGGGGCAGAAACTGGTGCTCATCGAGAACGAATTCGGCGAAATCGGCATCGATGGCGGATTTTTGCAGGATGCGGGCATCAATATTACCGAGATGAATTCCGGCTGCATCTGCTGCTCCCTGGTGGGCGATTTCGGCAAGGCACTGCAAAAGGTGATTGCGGAATATTCCCCCGACCGGGTGATCATCGAGCCCTCTGGCGTGGGCAAGCTCAGTGACGTGATTGGTGCCGTGAACAAGGTCACCGGCGCAGACGTGACATTGGGCTATACCGTGGCCGTGGTGGATGCAGGCAAGGTCAAGGTGTATATGAAGAATTTCGGCGAATTCTATAATAATCAGATCGAGACCGCTTCCACCATCATCCTCTCCCGTACCGATTCCATTTCCCAGTTTAAGCTGGATACCGCCGTATCCATGCTCCGGGAGCACAATCAGGTTGCCTCCATCGTCACCACCCCCTGGGACGAGCTGACCGGTGAGCAGCTGCTGGCTGCCATGGAGGGCAAGGCATCCCTGGCCGCAGAGCTGGCGAAGATGGAAATGGAGCGGCTGAAAGACGAGGAAGACTGCTGTTGCCATCATCACCATGACCATGAAGATGAGGAGCATGAGCATCACCACCATCATGACCATGATGAAGACTGCTGCTGCCATGACCATGACCACGAGGAGCATGACCATCACCACCATCATGACCATGATGAAGACTGCTGTTGCCATGACCACGACCATGAGGGACATGAGCACCACCATCATCACCATCACCACGCCGATGAGGTGTTCACCTCCTGGGGCGTAGAGACGGCGAAGAAATTCACCATGGCCGCCGTGGAAGCGGCTCTGAAAGAGCTGGATACGGAGAAGTACGGTCTGGTGCTCCGTGCCAAGGGCATCCTCCCGGCGGAGGATGGCAGCTGGATCCATTTCGACTATGTGCCGGAGGAAGCCAGTGTCCGCACCGGCGGCGCAGATATCACCGGCAAACTGTGCGTGATCGGCTCCAAACTGGATGAGCACGCCATTGCGGAGCTGTTTGGGGTGTGATCGATGGAGCAGATTCCCGTATATGCATTTACCGGTTTCCTGGATTCCGGTAAAACCAAATTCATCCAGGAAACATTGGAAGATCCCCGCTTCAATGCCGGGGAGCGTACCCTGGTGCTGATTTTTGAGGAGGGGGAGGAGGAATATGACCTCTCCACCTACCCCTACAAGAATGTGTACCTGGAGACGCTTGACCAGGAAACCGTTACCGAAGAGCAGCTGGCATCCCTGCAAAAGAAGTACAGAGCCGAGCGCATTGTTGCGGAGCTGAACGGAATGCAGCTGGTGGCGGATCTGTATAACCGCTTCCCCCGCTCCTGGGCGATTGCGCAGGAAGTGATGTTTGCCGATGCCACCACTTTCCAGGCTTACAATGCCAATATGCGCAACCTGGTGATGGACAAGCTGGTGGGAGCGCAGATGGTGGTATTCAACCGCCTGGCTCCCGGGGCGGATACCATGCCCCTGCACAAGCTGGCTCGTGCTGCCAACCGGCGTATCGATATCCTTTACGACTATACCGACGGCACCACTCAATTTGACGATGTGGTTGACCCACTGCCGTTCGATGTCAATGCGCCCGTGATTCAGATCAATGACGAGGATTTCGCCCTCTGGTACCGGGATGTGACGGAGGAGCCGGAGAAATATGCGGGCAAAACCGTGAATTTCAAGGCACAGGTGGCCATGCTTCGCCGCCAGAAAGAGGGGATGTTCGCCCCCGGCCGGTTCGTTATGACCTGCTGCGTGGAGGATATCCAGTTCTGCGGCATTCCTTGCCGCTATCCGGAGGCCAAGAGCCTGGAATCCCGTGCCTGGGTTCAGGTGACGGCTACCATCTCCGCCGAGAAGCACCCCCTGTACAAAGGGGATATCGGCCCCGTCCTCACCGCTACGGAAGTGGTAAAGGACGTTCCCCCCGCCGAGCCGGACGTGGCAACGTTCTAAAATCATTCCAAAGAACAAATTTAAAATGCCTGCTGCGATGCTTGCAGCAGGCATTTTTCAAAAAAATCGTTACTTCATAAATTTATCGATTGCCTGGCAGAGGCCGTCGATGGCCTCCTGGTCACCGGCGGCGACGGCATCCACCATGCAGTGGCGTAAATGATCTTTTAGGATCACTTTACCGGTGCTGTCCAGTGCGGAGCGTACCGCCGCCAGCTGGATCAGCACATCGGAGCAATCCTCCCCGTCCTCGACCATGCGGCGCACTTTCTCCAGGTGACCGATGGCACGGGAGAGGCGATTGACAACGGCTTTCTGATTTTCGTGGACATGACCATGGGAGTGGGGGATTCCATGGGCATGGAGATAGGCGTGATCGTGCTCAGCTTCAATCTCGTGAGGATGGTCATGTTCATGGATATGGTCGTGCAGTTCTTCCATTTTTTGGTCACCTCCCAAAGCGGTTCCTTTATTATACCCCGGAAAGTGCCGGTTCGCAAGCCCCACCGGGGGATAAATCCCGCAAAATAAATTCTTTGACAGAATATCATTTCCGGGCTATAATAAGAAAAAAGTAAAAAGGAAAGGAACATTCCCATGCATCTTGACCATGACCATTCCATGGGTCACGCCCACGAGCATACCCATGCCGACGGCACCACCCATACCCACGAGCATACCCATCCCCATGACCACACCCATACCCACGAGGAAATGCACGCCATGGGCATCCCCCATGACCATCACGATCATGACTGCGCCCACGATTGCGGCACCTGCGAAAGCCACTGCGAGCACACCCCCATGGAGGAGCTGCTGGCACTGATGCAGTATATGGCATCCCACAATGCTGCCCACGCCCGGGAGCTGGCCGATTTGGCCATCCAGCTGGACAAGGCGGGGAATCACGGCGCCTATGAGCAGGTGATGGCCGCCGTATCGGATTTCGAAAAGGGCAATCTGCGCCTGACTGCCGTGCTGGCCAGCCTGAAAGGATAAGGAATATGTGTCTTTCAACCGTTTATAAGAACACCAGGCAGCCCGAGACCATCCTGATGAAGAACGTCATGTCCATCGAGTGCCGGGATGGCTGCATCATCCTGACCGACCTGATGGAGCGCCAGATGGCGGTGGAGGGGACACTGGAAAAGGCCAATCTGGTGGACGGATATGTGATTGTGAAAGAGTCCACCCCCGCCTGAGTTAAGGAAAAATTAAAGAATCTCCTTTAGGCTTCTTTTTGCAAGGAAAATTCGGTTAACCATGGGGAAAGAAAGAAAAAACGGCAATTTGCCGTTTTTTCTCCCAGAATCCCGGAATCATTCGGATTTTTTCGGAAGGCACCTTTTGGAGATTTTTTTGTTGTAAAAATGAAAGAGCTGTGCTACAATCAAGGGAAAAGAGATGTTTTTTGCTTTCCTGGAGGGTTACATAGATGCTTTTGAAGTATTTATCCGTGTTCTTTGTTTCCATGGTTCCCCTGATCGAGCTGCGTGGAGCCATCCCCATTGCTACAGGCATGGGCATCGACCCGATTCCTGCGATCATTATCAGCGTGATCGGGAATATGCTCCCCGTTCCCGTGATCTACCTGTTTGCCCGGAAATTCCTGATTTGGGGGCTGGATAAACGGTATATCAGCGGAATTTGCCACTTCTTCCATGACAAGGGAGAGCGGGCGGGGGAGAAGCTCTCCCACAAGGCTGGAAAATCCGGCCTGATGGTGGCGCTGGCGCTGTTTGTCGGCATTCCGCTACCCGGTACCGGTGCCTGGACGGGGACGTTGGGTGCCAGCTTCCTGAATATGGGGGCAAAGGAGACGGCGATTTCCGTCAGCGTGGGAGTCGTCATGGCCGGGATTATCATGACGGTGGTCAGTCTGCTGGGTGCCCACGTGTTTGGCCTGTAATTTTTTAAATTCAATTAGGAGGAATGAATATGTCCGATTGCCTGTTCTGTAAGATCATTGGGGGGGATATCCCCTCGACCAAGGTATTTGAAGATGAGTTGATCTTCGCTTTCCGGGATATTGCGCCCCAGGCACCCACCCATATCCTGGTGATCCCCAAGGCTCATATCTCCGGCTGCAATGGGGTCACGGCGGAGAATAGTGCAGTGGTTGCCCATATTTTTGAGGTGATTCCTCAGATCGCCGCTGCCGAGGGCTTGACCGGCGGCTATCGGGTGGTATCCAACTGCGGGGACGATGCCGGGCAGACGGTGCACCATCTCCATTTCCATATTCTGGGCGGCAAGAAGCTGGCGCTGGATATGGCGTAATGGCAATATGACTGAGTTGAGATGCAGAAAGAGGGAAACGATATGAAAAATGTAGTCATTATCTCCTCCTCTCCCAGAGCGAACGGAAATTCCGAGACCCTTGCAAAAGCATTCCAGAAAGGCGCTGCCGATGCCGGTCACAAGACGGAGCTGATCGCCCTGCGGGACTATGACCTGAAGTACTGCATTGGCTGCTATGCCTGTTCCAAAACCGGCAAATGCTTCCAGAAAGACGGCATGAACGAAATTGCCGAAAAGCTGATTGCGGCCGACGTGATCGTTTTTGCGACCCCGGTGTATTTCTATTCCATGAGCGGCCAGCTGAAAGTATTCATTGACCGGTTGGTGCCCTCCTACCGCAAGATCAAGGCCGATATTTACATGATCGCCACCCAGTACGACGGCGACAAGCAGATCATGGATCTGACCTTTGAGTCCATCCGTGGAGCGACCAAATATTGCTTCTCCGATTGTGAGGAAAAGGGCCTGATCTACGGCACCGAGCTTTGGGAGAAGAACGATGCATCCGCCCGAAAAGATTATCTGGATCAGGCGTACCATATGGGGCACGAAGTTTAAACCGCATATCCATCCGCAGCCGCTACCGCTTCCCGGTGGCGGCTGTTTGGCAGATTCGGGAAATTTCCCCCGTATTCGACTTGCTATTTATGAAAAGATACGATATACTTTATCTAAACCATTCGTAGATTCAAAAAGGAAAGAGGTTCTTCATGGAAAAGCGTGAAACATTCAGCTCCCGGTTGGGATTCATCCTGGTTTCGGCGGGGTGCGCCGTGGGTATCGGCAACGTTTGGAAATTCCCCTATATCTGCGGGAAATACGGCGGAGCCGCATTTATTTTGATTTATCTGGTGTTCCTGGCCGTTATGGGTGTTCCCATTCTGGTGTGCGAATATGCCGTCGGGCGCAGCAGCCGCAAGAGCTGTGTCTCCTCTTTCCGGGCGCTGGAGCCCGAGGGCAGCCAGTTCCACCATTACGGCGCGGCGGCCATGATCGGCAATGTGCTGCTGATGATGTTCTATACCACCGTGGCCGGATGGATGATGTGCTATTTCTGGAAATCCCTCATGGGCGAATTCAGCAGCGCTGCCATGACCACGACCCAGGTGGCGGATGTCTTTACGGCGCTTACCGGCAACCCGGGACAGATGCTCTTCTGGGCGATTTTGGCAACGGTCATCGCATTCGGTGTGTGCGCTCTGGGCGTGGTGAACGGTGTGGAGCGCATCAGCAAGGTGATGATGATCGGCCTGCTGGGACTGATCGTGGTTCTGGCGGTGAATTCCCTGCTGTTACCGGGTGCTGATGCGGGCGTGAAATTCTATCTGGTTCCGGATTTCGCCGCAATGGCGCAGGAGGGGATCGGCAATGTGATCTTTGCCGCCATGAGCCAGTCTTTCTTCACCCTGAGCCTGGGCATCGGCGCCATGTCCATCTGCGGTAGCTACAAGGATAAGTCCGCTACCCTCACGGGGGATGCCATCAATGTGACGATTCTGGATACGTTCGTTGCCCTGATGGCGGGATTGATCATCATCCCCGCCTGCTTCAGCTTTGGCATTGAGCCGGGCAGCGGCCCGTCCCTGATTTTTATCACCCTGCCCAATATTTTCAACCAGATGGCAGCGGGGCGCATTTGGGGCACGCTGTTCTTCCTGTTCATGTCCTTTGCCGCTATTTCCACGGTGATCACCGTGTTCGAGAATATCCTGGCCTGCTGCATGGATCTGTGGCACTGGAGCCGGAAGAAAGCCGTGGCCATCAATATCATTGCCCAGATCATTCTGGCGCTGCCCTGTGTGCTGGGCTTCAATGTGCTCAGCTCTATCCAGCCCCTGGGCGCAGGCAGCGGCATTATGGATTTGGAAGATTTCATCGTCTCCAATAATCTGCTGCCCCTGGGCTCCCTGGTCTACCTGGCGTTCTGCGTGAAGCGCAGCGGCTGGGGCTGGGAGAATTTCCTGGAAGAGGCCGACACCGGCAAGGGAGCAAAATTCCCCCGCTGGGCGAAAAGATATATGCAGTTCGGTCTGCCCGTGATCGTGGTGGTGATCTACCTGAAAGGATACTGGGATATGTTCCGCCCCAAGGGAAACGCCTATCTGATTCCCTGGATGTGCGTGGCGGTGGCGTTCCTGGCGGCCATCGGCTGGATCGTTTTCGGAAAAACCGGGCAGAAGTCACACAAATAATTTCTTGATCAATATAAGGGGGCAACCGACTATGGAAAAGGAATTTCATTGCGGGAAACTGGACCCGATCGTGCAGACGAAAGGGGGAAAACTGCGGGGATTCGTGGCAAGGGGAACTTATACTTTCCACGGCATCCGCTATGCGGTTGCCCGCCGCTTCCATGCCCCGGAGCCGGTGAAACCCTGGAGGGGTATTAAAGATGCGCTGGCCTATGGCTATGTCTGCCCCCTACTGGAGCAGGATCAGCCCAGCAACGAGGTGATGATCCCCCACCGCTATTGGCCCATGGATGAGAATTGCCAATACCTGAATATCTGGACCCAATCCCTGGATGAAAATGCCAAAAAGCCCGTGATGGTCTGGCTCCATGGGGGCGGCTTCTTCGCCGGATCCTCCATCGAGCAGGTGGCCTACGATGGGGAGAATTTGAGCCGCTATGGGGACGTGGTGGTGGTCAGCTTGAACCACCGGCTGAATATTCTGGGCTATCTGGATCTGTCCCCCTTTGGGGAGGAATATGCCAATTCCGCCAATGGGGGCAACGACGATATGATCGCCGCCCTGAAATGGATCCGGGAGAATATTGCCGCTTTTGGTGGTGACCCGGAGAATGTGACCCTCTTCGGCCAGTCCGGCGGCGGTATGAAAGTTTGGACACTGATGCAGACCCCGGCGGCGGATGGCCTGTTCCACAAGGGAATCGTCCAGAGCGGACTGGTCAGGGGTGCGCTGAACTGCGGCGATGGAGACGGCACGGCCATTGTCCGGGCACTGATGGAGAATCTGGGGCTGAAACGGGTGAAAGAGCTGGAGACCGTTCCCTATGGGCTGCTTGCCCAGGCTTATCAGCAGGTTGCCCCGGCGCTTCTGGCTCAGGGGAAATACGTGGGCGGCAATCCGAAAGCCAATGCCTACTTCCTGGGTGACCCGCTGGCGGTGGGCTTCCGGCAGCACGCACGGCAGATCCCGGTGATGATCGGGACGGTGCTGGGGGAATTCAGTTTCCTGCCTGCCTTGCCGGAGGGGAAGAAACGCAACCCCAGGGCGCTAAATGCCCTGATGGAGAAGCGCTATGGCAGCCACGCCGCCGAAATCCGTGCCCTTTTCCGGGAGGCGTATCCGGACAAGCACGAGAGCGATGCCCTTTTCGTGGATTCCCTGTTCCGGGAACCCACCATGGATTTTGTGGAGCAAAAGTCCCGCTGCCCGGAGAGCGCCACCTATTCCTACCTGTTCAGCTATACTTTCCCCTATGATGATGGGCATATCGCCTGGCATTGCAGCGAAATTCCTTTCGTATTCCACAATGTCAGCTTGGTCAGCGTTTGCCAGAACGGCAAGGTGACCGACCGGCTGGAGCAGCAGCTCAGCGATGCCTGGCTGAATTTTGCCCGCACCGGTAATCCCGCCAGCCCCAATCTGCCTGACTGGCCGGCCTGTGCCCCCGGGGACGAAGCCTGCATGATTTTTGACGAGCAGTGCCGCCTGGTGCACAATCATGACCATGAACTCATTCGGCTTCACGCCGCCATCACCCCTGCTTTCGGCCAGGAGGAAGAGGCGCAGCCGATCCAGCATTGATATGAACGAAGCGATGTTGCCTCCTTTGGGCAACATCGCTTAAAATTTACCCTGAAAACTGTGGAATATTTCTGGTTGACAGGGAAATGGAAATGCGATACAATAAACTTGTGCTTAGGAACAATACAAATATTTAGGAGGCGGCCATGACACAGCGAGAGCGGCAGATATTGCAGCTGATCGAATCCGATCCGCTGATTTCCCAACAGGATATTGCCAAGAAACTGGGCATCACCCGCTCCAGCGTGGCGGTTCATATCTCCAATTTGACCAAGAAAGGCTGCATCGCCGGGCGGGGATACGTCCTGCGCAGCGGCAGCTATACCGTGGTGGTTGGGGGCGTGAATGTGGATATTGGTGGCCGGTCTTTTGCGCCCCTGGTGGCGGCGGATTCCAACCCCGGCCGGGTCAGTATCACCCTTGGTGGGGTGGGGCGGAACATTGCCCATAACCTGGCGCTGCTGGGGACGGATGTGCATTTGCTCAGTGCCTATGGGGACGATGTCAACGGCGAGCGAGTGGCGGCCAGCTGCTCCGAGCTGGGTATCGACCTGAGCCACGCTCTGCGCATCGCCGGAGGGACGACCTCCACCTATCTTTATTTGACGGACGAGCGGGGGGAAATGGCGCTTGCCCTGTCCGATATGGAGATCTGCAAGCGGATCACGCCCGCCTATCTCTCCGGGCAATTGCCACTGCTGCAAAATGCCCAGGTGGTTGTGGCGGATACCAATTTGAGCGAAGAGAGCTTGGCTTTCCTGGCGGAGAATTGTACGGTACCCCTTTTTGTTGACCCGGTTTCCACGGTGAAAGCGAAGAAAATTGCCCCCATCCTTGGGAAAATCCATACCCTCAAGCCCAACCGGCTGGAAGCGGAGCTGCTGTCCGGTGTACCCATCCGCAGCAATGCCGATCTGGACAGGGCGGCGGATGCCCTGATGGCAAAGGGGCTGCATCGGCTGTTCATCTCCCTGGGGGCGGACGGCGTGTATGCCGCCATGGGTGACGAACGGATCATCCTGCCCAATCTCCCCGGCCAAATGGTGAACACCACCGGATGTGGCGATGCCTTTATGTCCGCCCTGGTTTGGGCATATCTGGAGGGGATGGATTTGCGCACCACCGCCCTGGCCGGGCTGGCCGCCGGTTCCATCGCCATGGAGTCCGATTTAACCATCAATCCCGCCATGTCTGCCCCCGCAGTAAAGATGCGGATGCAGCTGGCTTAATAAAAGATAAAATCAGAATTCAGAAAGGAATCGATTATTATGAACATGAACAAGTATCTGGACGTCAATCCCGAGGTCGCCGCTGCCCTGGCAGAGGGCAAGCCCGTCGTTGCCCTGGAATCCACCATCATCTCCCACGGTATGCCCTACCCCCAGAATGTGGAAACTGCCCTGAACGTGGAGAAGATCATCCGTGACAACGGTGCCGTTCCCGCAACCATCGCCATCATCGGTGGCCGCCTGAAAGCCGGCCTCACCGCCGAAGAGATCGAGTACTTCGGCAAGAAGGGGCGTGCCATCCACAAGGCATCCCGCCGTGACCTGGCCGTTCTGTGCGCCAGAGGGGAAGACGGTGCAACCACCGTCACCACCACCATGATGATCGCCCACATGGCGGGCA
>CAZTYB010000063.1:0-12434 GCA_964617595.1 uncultured Oscillospiraceae bacterium
AGGTTGGGCCGTCCGCTGCGCCGATGATGGCGATGGAGGCGGCATCCCGGATATTCGGGAAGAACACACTGGCCATGCACAGCGTAAAGAAGATGCCGAACTGCGCCGCCGCCCCGAAGAGCATCAGCTTGGGATTGGTCAGCAGCGAGCCAAAATCGATCATGGCGCCGATGCCGATGAAGAGGATCAGGGGGAATAATTCATTGGCAATGCCGGCATTGTAAAGGGACTGTATCGGCCCCGTGAGGGCATCGGAGAAAGGGATGTTCACCAGGATCGTGCCGAACCCCATGGGCAGCAGCAGCGACGGCTCCATCTCCTTGCCAATGGCAAGATAGATCAGCACACACCCAATGCCGATCATCACCAGATTCTCCCAGGTGAAGCATTGCAGGTTTTCGTAAAGAATTTCCATAATAATAACGTATCCTCCTTTGGAAAATAAAAAATCATGACCGAATGCCAAAATCGTGACCGTAGAGGAGGCGCTTCGCCCCCCTTGGGCGGTTACAACTTCGATAAGCCCACGTAAGAGGGACGGGAAACCCGTCCCCTACGGACATAACATTAGATTTCGCAAAAACCGTGACCGTAGGGACACCCCTCCCGGGGTGTCCGAATCTAACGGTTTACGCTGTGTACCTTGAATGGCATACGGAAACGAGATAGAGGAAGGCTCCCTTGTGTAAAGGGAGCTGTCGGCCGAGCAGGCCGACTGAGGGATTGTTCTGGGCGGTAGAATAACCATGGCAGTTCCAGGGTCAGAGTAGTTCATCATTGTTTTAATAACGAAATGTTAAAAAAGAATCGGTTCTCAATGCAATCCCTCAGACAAAATCGGTTCCGAAGAGCCGATTTTGACAGCTCTACTGTGTATTAAGAGGCTGTAAGCCGCTTTGCGGCAACACCCACTAAACCTTTACACAAGGGAGCCTTCCTCAGTCCCATTCGCCTTAAGCATCAAGCGCACCCTGCCAACGGACACCCGGGGACGGGTGTCCCTACAAACATGGTCAAAATGCAGGGGAGACGGAAAAAAATCAATTTTTCCAATGCAAATCCTTGACGATATTAATAATTGTGCTATAATGAATATAGGAAAGGGCACTGCCGATAGACGGTCGTCCCTTGGTGTGCAGAAGTAAACCGCACTTTTGGAACTGGGGCGGTTTACTTCTTCTTATTATGCTGATCGATCAAGTCGAGAACAAATCTCACGGCTCCAACGATGGCAACCGCAAATGCAAGCAGGAAACTGAGGACTGTAAACAGCCCCTCGTATGTAACCACGTTCGCATCCACACGGATCACCCCCTTTCTCTAAAGACAGGGGGCAAAGAAGCTCTGTCCCCTGTTAGGGGGACGACCGCCTACCATATCTATAATGGCAGCGCCCTGGTTCCATTTGGAACCAAATTCATTCTAGCAAAATGTCAGGACACTGTCAATGTACTTTTTTCTTAAAACGGCTTTTATAAACACAATCGGGGTGCAAAATGCATCCCGATCGTTTTTTGTGAACATTACCAGCCCACGGCAATGGCATAATTGCCGGCGGTTTCGAAGCGCCCCTCGATGATGATGCCCAGGTTGCAGGAGATCAGCTCCCACTGCTCCCCCTCATCCGGCTGGAAAAACAGGCCGATGGTGCGCCCGCCGGTGGACCAGAGCTGGAACGTGACATCATACACCTCTTCCGGGCAGCTGATGTGGCCGGTGCCCAGCAGGGTCAGGCGGCCGGGGGTGAACGTCAGCCCCTCGGTGACCAGGTCGGCATTTTCCTCTACCGCTGCATCCATCTCTTCGTCGGTGGGATAAGCGGTGGACTTCTGGAAGTCAACTTCCGGGGTGGACATGACTACCTTGATGAACGGTTCCCCCTCGGCGAAAGCGGGAACGCAGCAGACGGCGGCCAGCATGGCAAACACAAGGGCAAAAGCCAGCGCTTTTTTCATATCGATTCCTCCTGAAAAATGGATTGCAGACGGCCAATGGGCGCAGCCCATTTCCACTCTTACAGCTATTATAATTTTGCTTTTCTGGATTGTCAAGGAAATTTCAGGAGCCTACCCAAATTTTACATTTCCGATTGTTTCTTATTTGTCCTGCCTCCATTGCATTATGGTTTGCTTCATTTCCTCCACATCCAGCACCCCTTCGGCGAAGCCCTTTCGGACCAGCTCTTCCGGGAGATATTCGTCATATTTATCAAACAGCGGCAGCTCCCCGGGGTAGAGCAGTTCCAGGGGTGCCAGGGGTTTGCGGATCTCTTCTGCAAGGATTTGGAAGAATTCCTCTTTCCCCACCCGCATGGTGAACTGCATATAGTAGGGGCGGGCGGAATCGAAATTTTTCAGTCCCAGCCGGGCGCCGCATTTGATTTTCAGGAATCGCTCCATGGCCAGAAATCCATATGTCCCGATCCAGGGAAGCAAGCACCACATATTTCCCCCCAGATGGATGAGCGTTTCCCGTCCCACTCCGGCGTGGCGGGCGGTGAAGCGTCCCCGCTCCAGCCGGACGGCGGCATTCTTCATGAGATAGGGGTAGCTCCCGTCCTCCTGCAAAACTGCGGCCATGCGCTTGAGGATCCTGGTATGCAGATCACCGGGGCACTGGCCGAAATAGGCGGGGATACTGCCCCTGACCTGCTCACAGTAGACGAAGTGGCGCTTGTGGTCGATCTCCAGCACCCGCCAGACGTGCCCGGCGATGGCCAGTTTCTCCCCCACCGGGGGCGGCAGGACGACGGTGCCCAATTCCTGGCCGTCACAGCGGACGGTGTATTCCTCGTTCTCCTGGAACACGCCGTAGAACCGGAAAGAGTTGATCACCCGTTCCCCGGCCAGCCCCACTAGAATGCCCCCCTGCTCGGTGCGCTGGATATGATCCGTCTCCACCAGATGGCGCAGGAGAATGCGGAAATCCTCCTGACTGACCCGGCGGAAATAGGGCAGGGTCAGTATCCGCTGCGCCAGAGCACCGGGGGACAGTTCCCCGCAGGAAGCCAGGGTGGACATGGTCTGGTGATACAGCAAACTATATGGCAGTCCGTCCAGCCGGGGCGGCTCCACCCACCGCTCTTCCAGATATAATTGTATCAGGGCGATGCCCTGCAATAGCTTCCAGGGGATGGTGGTGGGGAGCATGGCACGGGCTTCCGGCTCATCCTCCCGGATGACGAACCACATCTCCGACGGGTTCCCCCGCCGCCCGGTGCGCCCCATGCGTTGCAGGAACGAAGACACCGTCCAGGGGGCATCGATCTGGAATGCCCGCTCCAATCGGCCAATGTCGATGCCCAGTTCCAATGTGGCGGTGGTGATGGTGGTCATGGATACATGGTCGTCTTTCATCAGTTCCTCCGCCGTCTCCCGGTAGGAGGCGGAGAGGTTCCCATGATGGATGAGGAAACGGTCGGGCTCCCCCTGCCGCTCACAATACTGGCGCAGGGTAGTGGTGGTGGTTTCGCATTCTTCCCGGGAATTGACGAAAACCAGGCACTTTTTCCCCCTGGTATGTTCGAAGATATACCCCAGCCCGGGGTCGGCATTGGCGGGAGCCTCGTCCGTCTTCTCGTCCAGGGGTTCCAGAGCGGAGGGAATTTCCCAATCGTCCCCGGCCTGGGCATCCTTGACGTAAAAATGCTCCATGCTCAGGCGCCATTTGTTCCCGGCGGCCTGAACCCGGGGGATGGCGGTTCGCCGCCCGGTGCCCAGGGAGAGAAATTCCCCGCATTTTTCCGGGTCGCCGATGGTGGCGGACAGGCCAATGCGCCGGGGGTTCACCCCGGCTAAGCGGCTCAGCCGCTCGATCAGGCACAGTGTCTGCCCGCCCCGGTCACCCCGGAGGAGGGAGTGCACCTCGTCAATGACCACGAAGCGCAGATCGCCGAAGAGCTTGGGGATGGCGGCGTGCTTGTGTAGCAGCATGGCCTCCAACGATTCCGGGGTGATTTGCAAAATGCCGGAGGGATGCTTCATCATCTTCGCCTTGTGGCTCTGGGCAACGTCCCCATGCCAGTGCCAGACGGGGATATCCGCCCGGTCGCACAGTTCATTCAGCCGGGAGAACTGGTCATTGATCAGCGCCTTCAACGGGCCGATGTAGATCGCGCCCACGCTCGTGGGCGGATCCTGGGAAAAGAGAGTGATAATGGGGAAGAAAGCTGCCTCCGTCTTGCCGGAGGCGGTGGAGGCGGTGAGGAGGAGATTGTCATCGGTATCGAAAATCGTCTCCGCCGCCGCAACCTGGATGCCCCGGAGATTCTGCCATCCGTTGCGGTAGATATAGTCCTGAACAAAGGGGGCATAGCGGTCAAAAGCGCTCATAAGCTACCTCAAAAATCAATATCATCAACTTAAGGTTCAACACGGTAGCGCCTCTTGCCTCTCCCTTTGGGAGAGGTGCCCCAGTGCGCACACTGGGGCGGAGAGGGTTTTTGCTAGCCCTCTCAGTCAAAATCGGTTCCGAAGAGCCGATTTTGACAGCTCTCCCAGAGGGAGAGCCAAGTGGACTGTGCTTAAGTTGATGACATTGCCTCAAAAACTAGATTTCAAATTCAGCAAATTCGGTGCCGCCGGAATCTTCCTGCACGGCGTTCTTGGCATACTGGAAGCGGTCGCTGCCCAGCAGCTCTTTCACTTTCAGCTCCGGATTCTGGTAGACGATGTCCAATACCTCGATGAAGTCCCGGATGACCTCCCGGGGGGTGATATGGCTCTCGGCGCCGATGCGGCCGAACTCGATCTGGATGAAGTCCACCATGTCGGCCTGGGTAACGATCTGGGGATAGTCGTATAGCCCGGCGTGGATATCCGCCAGCTTTTCCACCAGGATGAGCATCTCCTCATTGGTCAGGGGTTGCAGCCGGATCACCGGCGCCAGCAGATCGGCGTGTTCCCCGGCGAAATGCCCGGAACACAGCCGGGAGCGCAGCGCCTCGTAGCTGTAGACCCCCCGGCGGGGATCCTCCATGCACTGGGGCGTACCGCAAAGGAGGAAGCCCAGGTGATGGGCTTTGCCCTGCATGGCATCGTTATACATGGTGAGAATTTTTTCGTAATTATATTGCCGGGTGATGGCATGGGGAATTTTATAGATATTCACCAATTCATCGATCAGCACCAGCATCCCGGCGTAGCCCGCCTGATTCAGGAATGCGGCGAAGAGTTTGAGATATTCGTACCAGTCGTCGTCGGTAATGACGATGTTCACCCCCAGCTCCTGGCGGGCTTCCGTCTTGGTGGTGTATTCTCCACGGAACCATTTGAGCACCTTGGACTTGACCAAATCGTCGCCGTGGCGGTGCGCCTGGTAATAAAGGGTGAGCAGCCGGGCGAAATCGAATCCGTGCACCATCTCGCTGAGGGAATAGACCACGGCGGAAATTTTCTTCTCCACCAGATTTTCAAGAGCCGGATCGGTAATGCTCAGGCCGCTTTCGTCCATGGTCTGCTGCTGCACATTGCTGATCCACCGGTCGAGGATCAGGGGCAGCGCCCCGCCCTCGGGCTTCGTCTTGGTGGACATATTGCGGATGAGCTCTTTATAAGTGGCCAGTCCCTGCCCCCGGGTGCCCTGAAGCCGCCGCTCCGGGGACAGATCCGCATCCACCACCACGAAATTCTTTGCCATGACATAATTGCGGATGGTTTGCAGGAGGAAGCTCTTGCCGCTGCCGTATTTGCCCACGATGAAGCGGAAAGAGGCACCCCCGTCGGCGATAATATCCGCATCGTGGAGCAGGGCATCGATCTCACGACTGCGCCCCACGGTGACGTAGGACAGTCCCACCCGGGGGACAACGCCGCCTTTCAGGGAATTCATCAGGCTCTGGGCAATTCTCTTTGGAATTTTCATGGTGCAATCATCTCTTTCAATTCGTCGATATAGTCTTCTATGATTCCCGCATCCTCCACCACGGAATCCTGGAAGATATCATATAATTTCTCATTAATGCCGTCCAATAGAACGGACTCCATCATTCCCTCCTGCTGCACCCAGCCGGTGTCGCTGCCGTAGAGCAGGCACTTCATCAGCCGGTATTCCGCCCGGTTCAGGGGGCAGCTTTCGCTGGCGGGATCGGATGCATCTTCCGCCAGGGCAGCCGGTTGGGTGGGCTGCACCGGTGTTCGCTCCGGAAGCTCCTGAGGGAATTCGTCCATTTCCTCGGCCACCCGGAGCTTTTCCCGGGTAATGGCGGCATCGGTGCGGATGCGTTCCAGAGCGGAATAATCGATCTTCAGCCGCTGCTGCTCCCGGCGCTGAGCCTCCTGCTCGTCCAAGATGGCCTGGAGGGATTCCGCCATAAGGGTATTGACCCATTTCTGCTGCTCCGGTGCCTGAATGAGGTGCTTGGGGTCGAAATGTGCCCGGAGGACATTGTCAACGGATTTTACCAACCCCGTCAGTTTCCGGATGCCGGATTCGGTGGCGTAGCGCCTCCGGCGCATCCATACGCCGCCCTCCAGCCGGTAAGTATGCCAGGGAGAGAAAACGTAGTCGGCAGTCTTGCGCTTCAATGGGTCGGCAAAGACCGCAGTGGAGAAGAGGCGTGTCGGCTCCTCGTGAAGGATGCCAAAATACCTGTCGCAGAAAGAGCGGGTCTTGCCGCTGCAACGGCGGCTGATGCCCCGAACCGTATCGGCCAGTACCCGGTCGAATTCCTCCCGGTGGGCGGCGTAGCATTTGCTCCGGTTCAGCCAGGAGTTGATCGCATCCGCAGTTTTCAGGGTGTCGATGATTTCCTGGGTGTCCATCGTATCCGCCTCGTCCAGCCGTGCGAAAGCATCGTCTCGGCTGGGGTGGTTCAGCTCCGGCGGCAGACCGTAATAGACGAGGTAATCCTGCCGCCACTGGTTCCAGTACAGGCGGATGCCGGTATCGATGCCACAGAAGCGCTCCACCGCAGCATCCAGTTTCTCCAGTCCCTCCCGGGGGTTCTCCACCCCGATGCCGTTGATCAATTCGTAAATATAGAGGAAAGCGAAGCTGGAGCATCCGCCCGGCTCCTCCCCCCGGCGCACCCGGGTGCGGAATGTGAAATAACTGCGCAGTTCGCTGTTGGAAAGGCGTGCGTAAGTGGGATAGTAGAGGTAGGGATTCAAGCAGTGGGGATAATCATCCTCGTAATGTTCCAGGAGCTTCGCCTGTTTCAGGAAAAGCTGTGCTGGGTTCTGGTATCTACGCGCCATGCCGCCCTCCAGCGACCTTGCCGCCTGGAGCGGCTGGGGCAGAGGTTCCGGCGCTTTGCGGGGGATGATAGGCTCGTCGGTGTATTTTTTGCCGTTCAGAAGTTGATTAAAATAATTTAGAGTGGAATCCGATGGCCATTGATAGAAGTCGTCCTCTTCATCGGATGTGGCATCCTCGTCTTCATCCTCGAATTCCTCCGGGTAGTACTCCCGATAGATGCGGTAGAATTCCTCCTCCCATTCTTCGTCCGGTTGCTCCCGGTTGTCCCATTCCTCCCAGTCCTCGTCCGTTTCCTCCCGGTTGGCGTAGTCGTCCCAGTCTTCCTCCCGGTCGCTCCATTCGTCCCAGCCCGGCGTATCTTCCCCACTCCATTCTTCATCATGCCTCATGCCGTTCACCCCCGTCCATTTGTTTGCCTTTATCATAACGGATTGCCCCATTCCCGTCAAGAGATTAACGAAGAAAAGTCTACGGAATCTCTTTTTTTGTAAGGACACCCCTCCCGGGGTGTCCGCTGATTGGGGTGCGTTGATTGCTTAAGGTGAATGAGACAGAGATCTTGGCTCCCCCGCTGGGGGAGCTGTCATGCGAACAGCATGACTGAGAGGGCATTTAAAACCCTCTCCGCCCCAGTGTGCGCACTGGGGCACCTCTCCCACAGGGAGAGGCAAGGACTCTCTCCCTTTTCCGTGTACCACTCAACGTACACGGAAAAAACCAGGAAAGGCGGACACCCCGGGAGGGGTGTCCCTACGGTTTAGCATACATCAGGAAAAACGAATTGACACCAACGTCCATATTTGCTAAAATAACCCTGGTTCCGGTAAAATGGAACCAGGGCACTGCCCTTTCTCTACCATTATTAGAGCACAAGTTTTTATATCGTCAAGAATCTTTTGAGGAGAATCATATGAAACTGCTGATTGCATCGGATATTCACGGCAGCGCCTATTGGTGCGGCAAACTGATGGAGCAACTGGAGCAGGAGCAGCCCGACCGGGTGATCCTGCTGGGTGACCTATTATACCACGGTCCCCGGAACGATCTGCCCCGGGACTATGCCCCAAAGCGGGTCATCCCCATGCTCAGCGCCATCCAGGAGAAAATCATCGCCGTCCGGGGTAACTGTGAGGCGGAGGTTGATCAGATGGTGCTCCCCTTCCCCTGCCTGGCGGATTACGCAGAGGTGATAGTGGATGGGAAAATCTTCCACCTGTCCCACGGACACCACCAAAATCCCCAGAATCTGCCCCCTTTACCGGAGGGGAGCATCCTCCTCTTTGGTCACACCCATGTCAAAACGGACGAGATGGTCGGCTCCGTCCGCTGCCTGAACCCGGGGAGCGTGTCCATTCCCAAGGATGGGAGCCACAGTTACCTGATTTACGAAAATGGGAATTTTTCTTTTAAAATTCTGGAGGAATAACCATGGATTCTACAGAATGCGACACCTGCTGGTATTATGATTATGATGAGGAGTACGATTGCTGGTACTGCATGATGGATTTAGACGAGGATGAGGTCTACCGCATCAGCGCCTCCCGCAGCCAGCACTGCCCCTACTATCGACAGGGTGACGACTACACCCTGGCCAGGAGGCAATGAATTTGAAAGGAAAGTGGATCATAGCGGCGCTGCTGTGCGCTGCGCTGCTGGGATGCAGCCGGAGCCAAACATTCCCCTCCCCCGGCAGTCTCCCCCGCCTTTCCCCCACCAAGCAGACAGAGAACGACAATTTGCGTTGCTACCCACTAAGCGGCGCAAATTGTCGTTTTTTCGTATTTGGGGAAAGTTTACTGATTTATGACCAGCAGGAGCAGACCCTGCGCTGCTTCCGGGGGCGAAATCTCCTGTGCGCCGCCAGCGCAGAGGTGACGGGGGCGCTCTGCAAAAGTGACGATTCCCTGTTCATCTATGACCAAGAGGAGGAGAAACTGACCCGTTTGAATGATGATCTTTCCCCGGGGGCGACATTTTCGCTGCCCGGGTGCCGGGAAGCGCCGATGATTACCGGCGGAGAAATCTATTATACCACCGGAACCGGACTTGTGGCCATGGAGATGGATTCCGGCATCCGCCGCCTGGTGCGCCAGCAGCCGGGGCTACATATAACCGCACTGATCCCGGCGGAGGGGCTGGCTGCGTGTACACGGGACGATGGAGGCGCTTTCTTCCTGAATTTGGCGGACGGTACGGCGGTTTCCGATACGCCGGAGATCCTGGCCGCCTGTTGCTCCGGGGAAAAGGTGCAGCTGTGTATGCGCCTGGGGAATTACCACTGCCTGTATCTGGGGGAAAAGATGCTGCCCCTGAGCGCCGGGTGGGAATTCCTGGAATTCCTGCCGGAGAATAACGGGGCGCTGCTGTACCAGCCGGAGGGGAAACTGGGCATCTATGACCTGACCACCGGCAACTGCATGGCGAAGCTGACACTGCCGGAGGAGGGGAAACCGGAGGAGGTGGGGGTTCTGGCCGATGGGCGGGTATTTTTCCGCTATGGTTCCCTGCTCTATGGTTGGCAGCCGGTGACGGATCCTCAACGCAGCAATCAGGTGACCATCACTCCCCTGGTCACTTCCCAATCTCCCAATGCCGCCCATTTGACCCAGTGCCGCCAGCGCAGTGCCTATCTGGAGAATCAATATGGGGTGAAAGTGCTCCTGTCCGACGATGCAACAAAATTGCTCCCGCCGGGAGTTACGGCGGAGCCGGAATTCCTGCGGGAGTACATTCTGGATGTCCTTACGGGGATGGAATCGGCGCTGAGTCGCTTTCCCTCGGAATTGGTGAAGTCCGCCTTTTCCGGCGGAGGGAGAACCTACCTCTGCCCGGTGCGTGAGATCTCCGTGGATGGAGCAAAGCGCAATTACCTGCAATTTTGGGAGGGGCAGGACTGCTACATCCTCCTGGCTGGGTCAACGGAAACGGAAAAAGACATGATTTATGCGTTCTTCCCCCTGATCTGGCGAAAGATCCTGATGAAATCAGATGCTCTGGACAGCTGGCCGGAGGAGTTCGATGGCACCGAACTGCTGTACCGGGCGCTGCAACCGAATCAGCGCTCGCTCTTCCTGGATGCGGGTATGCAAAATCGCCTCCGGGAATTATCCGCAGGCATCCGTACCGCTTTCGGCTTGCCCAGCTCGGAATCCTACCTCTGGGAGCAATACCTGTGGAAACGTTGAATCATAAGCCCAACGGGCTAGTCCCCCAGTAAAAGGACGAGACCCCCCTATGAGCGGCAACTCATAGGGGGGTCGTTCTGTGTATCCACGGTTTGTACGCCTCTGTACACTCTTATTATAGCACAGAATTCATAAAAGGCAAGAAGAAAATGCACCATTTTATTTTCTTGAAAATTTCGGTGAATCTATCATACTCTTTATGATATTTAATCTTGCGGCGTGAATGCAACTGTGGTAAAATACCCATGGCTGCGACTCTTTCCGGTCGGGAGGAGGTGATTCCGTGGAGGAACTGCTCGCTTTTGTGTTATCTGTATTCGCAAGCGTAGTTGCGTACTACCTTTGCAAGTGGCTGGACAGATAATACATAAATTCGCAGTCCCCAGCCCAACGGGCTAGTCCCCCGGTAAAAGGACGAGACCCCCCTATGAGCTGCAACTCATAGGGGGGTCGCTTTGTGATTCCGTGGAGTGTACTCGCTTTTGTACGCCCTTATTATAGCACAGAATTCATAAAAGGCAAGCAGAAAATGCACCTTTTTATTTGTTTAAAATTTCCTGTTCCGCTCGTACAGCAGCGCCAGGCCTTTGCGGGTCATGTCCGGGTCAAAAACATGGGGGTGGGTCAAATGGCCGGTGACGTATTTGCCGCCACCCCCGGTGAGCAACAGGGTCACCGGTTGCCCCAGTTCTCCCTCGATGGCTGCCACCAGTCCGTCCACCATGGCGGCGGCGCCGTTCACTGCACCGGAGAGCATACATTCCTCCGTATTGCGGCCGATCAGCCCAGCGGGATGGGTCACCTCCAGCTGGGGCAGTTGAGCGGTGCGCTGATGCAGGGCATTGAGGCAGGTCTGGATTCCGGCGCAGATCATCCCCCCGGCAAAAACGCCCCCCGGCAGCACCAGGTTCAGGGTGGTTGCCGTGCCCAGGTCGGCGGTCACCGCCGGCAGCGGGTAATTCGCCGCTGCCCAGGCCGCATCCACCAGCCGATCCCGGCCGATTTTCTCCGGCTCCGGCAGGGTGATGGTCAGTCCCGTTTCTATTCCATCATCCATGGTCATGACCTGTACCCCCAGCAGCTCCTGCGCCGCCAGGCGCACCGCTTCGGTCACCGGGGGCACCACGCTGGACAGTATTGCCCCCCGGCACGCCCGCTCGGCCAAAATCGGCGCCATCGCCCGGGCGTATTCTGCCCGTCCCCATTCCCGGCAGGTGGGCACCTCTGCGCTGAAGCAAACCCGCTCCCCCGCAATGCCGGAGAGCGCAACGGTGCTGTTGCCAATGTCGATCACTATGATCATACCGATCCCCAATTCCCGAAAGATTTTTCGGTTATTATACTTCAAAAATAGGCCGTTTGCAACGCTTTTTTAAAAAGCCCCCCAGTTGACAAAATTGCCCCCGGGTGATAGAATGAGTGAGCGGAACGATGTGTGGGTCACCCCTGCGCACTCCCAAAATATGCGGGCATGGTGGAATTGGTAGACTCGGTGGATTTAGGTTCCACTGCCAAAAGCGTGCAGGTTCGAGTCCTGTTGCCCGCACCAAAGCAATATAATCCGAACCAGATCTTCTTCATTGGAGGCGGGTTCGGATTATTTGTTTATTTTGAGAAGTTTGAGGATACACACTTCCGAAATGGCATTATTAAGCGTCCGAACTCCAAGCCAAGAGGCCCACGAAAGAAGAAATTGACTTGATTATGGAGGAATTGACTATGAAAAAGCTTGTTAGTTGCGAATTTAACATGGATACTGTTTGCGTGGAGCTGAAATATTCAGACGGCAGCATGATTGCCATTGATACTATTGCCGTGGAGAATGAGGTCGCTGACAATATGTACGAGCGGTCGGAGCTGGACTATTTGATCTACAATGCACCGATGGAATATGCTGACCTTGTTCTGAACGGCGACCCAGAAGCATATTTCAAGGCAGTGACGGAGTATAAACCATTGGACTGACCACCACATCCGGCTTTTCCGTATCTGGTTTTGCCAGATATGGGAAAGCCATGTCTGGAAACGCCCGCACAAATAAATATAGATAAA
>CAZTYB010000064.1:0-12101 GCA_964617595.1 uncultured Oscillospiraceae bacterium
TTTGGCGGAGAAGGAGGGATTTGAACCCTCGATACCCTTTTGGGGTATACACGATTTCCAATCGTGCGCGCTCGGCCAGCTACGCGACTTCTCCATGGGCTGTTCTCGTTGCCAGCCAGGATATAATACATCAAGATTCCATTTTTGTCAATCCTTTTTTTCATTTTCCTTGAAAAAACTTTGCCAGCTCAGAGTATACGCCCCGGCACTCACGGTGCCATCGATATAGGTGGCGGTATCCTGGACGATTTGGAAGCCGCATCGCCAGTGGGTTTTCAGAGATGGTACATTTTTCTTGCTCACGTGGGAATAAAGGATCACATTCCCCCGGTGGGACAGTTCCCCCTGCACCGCCCCGATCAGCCGGGCGGCATACCCCCTGCGGCGGAGCTCCGGCGCAGTTTCCAGCGCTTCCAAAAGCGTTCCATTCCGATAGGGCTCCAACCGCAGGGCGCTGGCGTAGCGCCCATTCTCCACCCAGATCATATAGCGGGAGGAAGCCACCGGGAAGAATGACTCCCGTAAGTAATCGCAAAATTCCTGCTCCGCCAGCTGGATTTGTCGTGCCTCCGGGGCAAAGGGTGCCAGGATTTTCCCATTTTCCATATTCGTCTGGCGGTAAACCCCCATCAGCTCCGGGAAAGAAATATCCCTCAGATTCGATGCAGCAAGAAGCATAAGCCACTCCAAATAAATTTTTATTAAGAAAGTCCCAATTCGATTACATTTCAGCTGCATATGGCCGAATCTTTTTACAGCGCTTCTCCAAGGATGGATTTGGTCGCATAGGCATTCAGGCTCATATCCGCCACGTTCCCCGCCAAATACTCGTAATAGGCTTGTGCGCCAATCATGGCGCCATTGTCACCGCAGAGGCTCAGGGGGGGCATAAACACCTCAGCGCCCATTTTCTCCGCCGCAGTCAGAATATCACGGCGGATCCTGGAATTGGCCGCCACGCCCCCGGCCACAGCGATTTTCCGGTAGCCGGTCTGCTCCATGGCCATCACCACCCGGGGTACCAGGGTATCCGATACCGCCGCAGAGAAGCTGGCGCAAAGGTCGGGAATATTCAATTCCTCCCCCACCTGCTGCGCATGGTGGATGAGGTTCAGTGCCGCCGTCTTCAGTCCGGAGAAGCTCATGTGATAGGGGTTATCCCCCTGTTTGCTCCTGGGCAGAGTGTAGCGGGTATCGTCACCGTTGCGTGCCATCTTGTCCAGGGCGGCACCGCCGGGATAGGGCATCCCCAGAACCCGGGCAACCTTGTCAAAGCATTCCCCCGCCGCATCATCCAGGGAGGTACCCAGGATGTTCATATCCGTATAGTCTTTCACTTCTACGATCATGGTATGCCCGCCGGATACCACCAGGCAGAGGAACGGGGGCTCCAGCTCCGGATAGGCCAAATAATTGGCCGCAATATGCCCACGGATATGGTGAACGGGGATCAGGGGCTTGTCCATGGCCAATGCCGCCGCCTTGGCAAAATTTACCCCCACAAGCACCGCTCCGATCAACCCGGGAGCATAGGTCACGGCCACGGCATCGATCTGAGACCGCCTCAGCCCTGTCTGCGCCAGTGCCTGATCCGCCAGGCCATAAATCGCCTC
Source organism: uncultured Oscillospiraceae bacterium (assembly GCA_964617595.1). Lineage (GTDB taxonomy): Bacteria > Bacillota > Clostridia > Oscillospirales > Oscillospiraceae > Faecousia. Next base: position 1,614 of record CAZTYB010000064.1, read on the forward strand.
GATGTGCTTCCGGGAGGCGATCTCCGGCACCACCCCCCCATACAACCGGTGCAGATCCACCTGGGATGCGATACAATCCGTCAGAATCTGTCTGCCGTCACGGACGATGGCCACGGCGGTCTCGTCGCAGGAGGATTCCACAGCAAGAATATTCATATTTCCAGTTCCTTTCTGAAAATCAAGCCATCCTCCCTCGGGTGGCGATAGTAATTGGGGCGTATGCCCACCTGTTGGAAGCCAAGTTCCCGATAAAGGGCAATGGCAGGGGCATTGGAGCAGCGCACTTCCAGGGAAAGGCTGACGGCGCCCCGCTCCCGCAATCTGGATTCCAGCTCCGTGATCAGCTTCCGGCCGATTCCCTGCCGCCGGAACTGGGGATGGACGGCAATGTTCATCATATCCGTTTCATCCATCGCCGTCTGGGAGCCGATATAACCGCAAACCGTCTCCCCCTCCAGGCACACCAGCCACAGGGAAAGGGGGTTCTCCAGTTCCCCGGCGATGCTCTCCTCGCTCCAGGGGTCAGGGAAAGCCAGCTCCTCCAACCGGGCAATTTGGGGAACGTGAGCCCGGGTCATGGGTAGAATTTCCATCATTTCGCATCGTACCAACTTTTTCCGAATTTCGCTTCCGCCGTCAGGGGTACGTGCAGGGCAGCGATTGCCTCCATCTCCCGGCTGACCAGGGCGGCAACCGATTCCGCTATCTCCTCCGGGCATTCCACGATCAGCTCATCGTGCACTTGCAGCAGCAGCTGCGCCTGGGGGAAATTCTCCCCCAGGGCATTCTCCACCCGGATCATCGCCAGCTTGATGAGGTCGGCTGCGGTGCCCTGGATGGGCGTATTCAGGGCGATTCGCTCCGCCCCCTGGCGGATATTGAAATTGCTGCTTTTCAGTTCCGGAATATACCGGCGGCGGCCATAAAGCGTCTGGGTGAATCCCGTCTCCCGGGCATCGGCTACCACCTTTTTCATATAGTCCCGCACGCCGTGGTAAGTGGCGAGGTAATGATCGATATATTCCCGTGCCTCGTACCGGGTGACCCCGATATCCTCCGCCAGAGAGAATTCCGAAATGCCATAGACGATGCCGAAATTCACCGCCTTGGCATGGCGGCGCTGCAAAGAGGTGACTTGCTCCTGATCCACCCGGAAAACCTGGGCAGCGGTGGCCGTATGGATATCCTCCCCGGTGCAGAATGCCTGCTGCATGGTTTTGTCATCCGCAATATGGGCGAGCACTCTCAGCTCGATCTGGCTATAGTCCGCATCCACCAGAACGCATCCCGGTTTCGGCACGAACATCTTGCGAATCTCCGCCCCCAAATCGGTGCGCACGGGGATATTCTGCAAATTCGGCTCCGTGGAGGACAGCCGCCCGGTGGCGGTGACCAGATTCTGGAACGTGGTATGGATGCGGCCATCGTCCCGGATCTCTTTCATCAGGCCGTCCGCATAGGTGGATTTCAATTTGCTCAGCATCCGGTAGTCCAGAATGGCCGGAATGATGGGATGTTTGTCTTTCAATTTTTCCAATACATCCGCATTGGTGGAATAGCCGATTTTCGTCTTCTTCACCGGGGGAAGCGCCAATTTCTCGAACAGCAATTCTCCCAACTGCTTGGGGGAATTGATGTTGAATTGGGTACCGGAATAGGAATAAATCAGCGCTTCGCAGTCCGCAATTCGCTCCGAGAGCATTGCGCCGAACTGCTCCAGCTGAACCCGGTCGATGGCAATGCCCCGCTGCTCCATCCGGAAAAGCACGTCACACAGGGGCAGCTCAATCTGGGCATACAGCTCCGTCATCCCGCAGTTCAGCAGCTCCTGTTCCAGCGGCTGGCGCAGGAGCCAGATCGCCTCGGCACAACCGGCGGCATCCGCATCCTCCACTGTAAGTCCCAAAAAGGTGGTGGCCAATTTCGACACGGGATAATCCGACTGGGAGGGGTTCAGGTCATATGCTGCCAATGCGGTATCAAAAGCGGTCTCACCGCACAGGATCCCCCGCTCCTCCAGCTGATGGCGAGTGGTTTTGGAATCGTGGAGGATGACCCTTTTTTCTCCGCTCAGGTGCAGCGGATTCATCTGCAATTCCAGCGGGGTGAGGCTGCACACTCCCTGCGCCCAGGCGATGCCCAGACTTCCGTCCGGCGCAAGATAGATTGCGCACTCCTCGATTCCCTCCGGAACTGCATCCATTCTGGCCAGGCGCTGAATGGCGCTCTTCTGGGGCTGCTGCTGCACATCCGCACTGCGCAGACCGTATTTATCGATGAGGCGGACGAATTCCAGCTTTTGGAACAATTGATAAAGCTCCTGCTTGTGATAGGGCTGGATCAGTGCATCCTCCGGGGCAAAATCGATGGGGGCTTCCGGAATGATGGTGGCCAGCTCATAGGAGAGATAAGCATTCTCCCTATCCGCTTCCAGCTTCTCCCGGAGTTTGGGGCGGATGGAAGCATCGGACAAATGGGAGTAGACTCCGTCCAGGCTCCCGAATTTCACCAGGAGGTCTTTCGCCGTCTTAGGTCCCACCCCGGCAACGCCGGGGATATTATCGGAGGAATCACCCATCAAGGCTTTCAAATCGATGAGCTTCTTCGGCTCGAACCCGTATTCCTCCTGGAAAACCTGACGGGTATAGAGGGTCGCATTGGTCTGGCCGGGCTTGGAGATCACCAGCTTCACATTCACATAATCGTCGATCAATTGCAAACTGTCCCGGTCGCCGGTGACGATGATGCATTGCCAGGCATCGTTTGAGCAGATACGTCCAACGGTACCGATGACATCGTCCGCCTCCCACCCCTGGCACTCGTAAATGGGAATGCTCATGGCACGGAGCACCTGCTTCATCACCGGCATCTGCTGCGCCAGCTCCTCCGGCATCCCATGCCGGGTGGCCTTGTAGCCGTCGTAGCGCAGATGGCGGAAAGTGGGACCATGGAGATCGAAAGCCACCGCAACGGCATCCGGCTGCTCCTCTTTCTGCATCCGCTCCAGAATATTCAGGAAACCATAGATGGCATGGGTATAAAGTCCCTCCCGGTTGGTCAGGGGCTTCACGCCAAAAAATGCACGGTTGATGACACTGTTGCCATCCAGGATCATTAATTTCATACTTTTCTCCACTTTGTTCCCTGGGGGGTATCGATGATTTCCACACCCATCGTCTTCAGCTGATCACGGATGCGATCGGCCTCGGCAAAATTCTTCGCTTTCTTGGCTGCGGTTCTGGCCGCAACCAGATTGTCGATTTCCGGGTCGGCATTGGCTGCCTCTTCCTCGCTTTGCTTCCGGCGCAGCTCGCCAGCAGCGGACAAAAGGTTCAGGCTCAATACCCGGTCAAAGTCCGCCAGCGCCGCCAACTTGGTCGCATCGCTGCACTTGGCTTTCAGCACATCATAAAGCGCCGTCACCGCCAGGGAGGTGTTCAAGTCCCCATCCAGCGCACCGGTGAAGCGCTTCTTCAGACCGTCGAATGCTTCGCTGTCAACCGTCCCCTCCGGGTTCAGCGTTGCGATTTTTGCAATCAATTTCTGGTAAGTGGCTGCCGCATTGTCCAGATTCTCCCAGTTGAAGACCAGGTTCCGGCGGTAATGGCTCTGTAGGCACAGCAGGCGGTAGGCCATGGGGTCATAGCCTTTCTCTTCCAGCAGGGAGACCGTGAGGAACTCCCCTTTGGACTTGCTCATTTTGGAGACACCGTCACCGTAGTCCACATTCAAATGGCGTACATGGAACCAGTAATTGCACCATTTGTGCCCCAGGTAACTCTCGGACTGGGCGATTTCGTTGGTATGATGAGGGAACGCATTGTCGATGCCGCCGCAGTGGATATCCAGATCCTCCCCCAGATGCTTGATGGAGATGCAGGAGCACTCGATATGCCATCCGGGGTAGCCCACGCCCCAGGGGGAATCCCATTTCAGCGCCTGATCCTCGAACTTGGATTTCGTGAACCAGAGGACGAAGTCATTCTTATTACGCTTGTTGGTATCCTCCTCCACTCCCTCACGGACACCAACGGCCAGGTCTTCCTCATCGTGGTCATTAAAGACATAATACTTCTCCAGCGTAGAGGTATCGAAGTATACATTTCCTCCGGCGATATAGGCCTTGCCCTTTTCCAGCAGGACGGAAACCATATGGATATATTCATCGATGCAGTTGGTGGCGGGCTCCACCACATCCGGGCGTTTGATATTCAGCTTGGCGCAGTCGGAGAAGAAAGCATCGGTATAATATTTTGCGATTTCCATTACCGTCTTATGCTCCCGGCGGGCGCCCTTGAGCATCTTATCTTCGCCGGTATCGGCATCGGAGGCCAGGTGCCCCACATCCGTAATATTCATGACCCGCTTGACATTGTAGCCCTCGTAACGCAGGGCTTTCTCCAGCACATCTTCCATAATATAGCTGCGCAGGTTGCCGATATGGGCAAAATGGTACACCGTGGGGCCGCAGGTGTACATTTTCACCACATTGGGGTCATTGGGGACAAAAAGCTCCTTTTTATGGGAGACGGAGTTATAAAGATACATAAAATTTCCTCCTAAAAACAAAAATTCGCCCCTTATACTGTTATCAGTACAAGAGGCGGCGATTGGCCGCGGTTCCACTCTCATTTATCACTTTTGGGCGCTGTCCGCTCCCGGGTGCACGATTGCGCCCCCAACTCCGCCCGGGCTTTCAGCCAAGACCCCGGCTCTCTGGTGGAAGGAATGCGCTACTCTCCCCGTTCACAGCGGTATGAAACTGGGGTTATTTTACCACGAATGGGCAAATCATGTCAAGTGTTTCCTAAAAATCAAGGTGCCACCAGGAATTTTACCAATTTTTCCAGGAAAAATTCACGGACAATGGCACAAACTATTTCCGGAAGAACATTAAAAAATTCTTATCCTATTGACAATTCCCCTCCTTATCCGATATAATATGCTCGAGAAATAATTAGAAAGGGAGGTAACCTTATGAATTACCCCTTCACTGCAAAGAAGTCTCTCCGCCGCCTGAGTCTGGCACTGATTGCGGCGCTGATGCTGGCCAGCCTCACCGGCTGCTCCCTGCTCCCCTCCGGCCAGACGGAGGCTCCCACCGAACCCCCCACGGAAATGCAAACCGAACCCCCCACGCAGGCTCCCACCGCCGCTCCCACCGAGCCCCCCACGGAGGCTCCCAAGGAGAACATCGCCATCGTAAAAGAGCAGCTGGGGATGCGCAACTCCCCCAGTGCCGGTGCCCGTATCAAGGCGCAGCTGGATGCCGGCGAAGAAGTGGAAGTCACCCGTGTTGAATTCATCGACCCCATCACCTGGGCATTTGTATACTACGAGCCTCTGGGCACCAGCGGCTGGATTGAAGTGGAACAGCTGGATATGACCAACGTGACCCTGTCCGCCGGCAGCACCGATACCCCCGCCGGTTCCGACAGCACCACCGGCGCAACCACCCCCACCGAAGCAACCACCGCTACCACCCCCACCACCGCACCCATCGTGGATAAGATCACCGGCACCAGCGCCGGTACCACCCCCGCAAACGCAAAATATGGTGTCGTCACCGCCAGCGAGCTGAACATCCGCCAGAGCGCCAGCCAGAGTGCTGACCGTGTCGGCTCCTACAGCTATGGTGACCGGATCGCCGTGCTGGAATCCAGCAACGGTTGGGGTCGCACCGACAAGGGCTGGATCAGCCTGAGCTATGTCTATATGGACGGCGATACGGGCAGCAAGACCGCTTCCGGCACCGTCACCGCCACCCAGCTGAACGTCCGCTCCGGCCCCGGCACCACCTATGAAGTTGTGAAATCCCTGAGCCAGGGTGCCAATGTCCAGGTTCTGGAACAGGTCACCATCGGCACCACCACCTGGGGCTACGTCAGCGGCGGCTGGGCATCCATGGAATATATCAACACCGGCGCAACCGGCACCATCGGCGGCACCACCGGCACCGCTACCACCGGCAACGCCGTCATCACCGGTACCAATGTGAATATCCGTGCCGGTGCCGGTACCAGCTATCAGGTAGTCGGCTCCAAGAACATGGGCGATGTGGTCACCATTCTGGAGACCGCCACCGCCGAGGGATACACCTGGGGCAGAACTGACCTGGGCTGGATCTGCATGAACTATGTCCGCATGAGCTGATCCATCTGCGCAGAATTCCAATATGCATCAATCGCCCGAACTTCACCGTTCGGGCGATTTTCTTTTTTCCTTCGAGCGGAATCATATTTCCACCGGTATTGCATAGAATGAATCAGGTGATGCAATATGCGCAAAACAAGATGGAAGCCATTTCTCCTTTGGGTTCTCCTGTGCGAAAGTGCGGGGCTCCTATCCGGTCTGCTCAGCCGGGCGGGAATGGAACGATATTCCCAGAGCGCCATCCAGCCCCCTTTCGCTCCCCCGGGCTTCCTGTTCCCCATGGTATGGGCGATCCTGTTCGCCCTGATGGGGATCGGTATGGCACTGGTGGACGGGCACGCTGCTCCAAATCAGAATGCGAAAATACGAACCAGTTTCTTCTCCCAATTGGCCGTCAATTTCCTCTGGCCGCTGATTTTCTTCAACGCCGATGCCTACGGATTCGCCCTGGTCTGGCTGGCAGTGCTGTGCATCCTGGTGATCGATATGGCGCTGCGCTTCTCCGAGGAGAGCAAGGCTGCCGGAGTACTGCAAATCCCTTACCTGCTGTGGCTTTCCTTTGCCGCCGTGCTCAATAGCTGCGTTTGGCGGCTCAACCGGTAAATATTTCTACCGCCCCACCCCGAAAAAGGATGGGGTATTTTTATAAACACGAACGGTTTAAAGAACGTTTTTCATACAAATGTCGCAAAGAGATTTGTACAGCCGATTTCTAAAATCATGCACAAATATATTGACTTCAAAAAAAAAAAAAAAAATGTATAATATTTCCAGCTATTATTGTTGCATATACTTCAAAATAGCAAAAGGAGGAAGAAAAATGAAATATTGTAGGTCTTGCGGCAAAGAATTAAACGATTCCGCCAATTTTTGCACCTCATGCGGAACAAAATGCGTGGATTCCGTGGACACACAAAGGCAATACGCCGAAAGTTCCCCTTATCAGAATTTTTCGGCTACCAAAGTGTCGGCACAAACCGCTCACACATCTTCCCGAAAGGCATCCCGTTCAAAATACTACGATCCCGCACAGGATGCTACTTGGGGCACATTTCCTAAAAAGAAGAAGCGTAAAAAAACCTCTTTTGCAAAGAAGTTCATACGCTTTATCGCTGCATGCATCGTCCTTGCGATCTTTGCCGGCGCTGCCCTATCTGGCGTGTGGCTATTCACCACTTCCGAGGGAAAAACGATCCGTGCACTGTACACCCAGGAGTATGATGAAGCAAGCAGAATGATCAAAAATGATTACTCCGTTGCTCAAAGCACCGTGCTGATCCGCATAATCAGATGGCGCATTGAGGAAATCAAGAAAGACTTTGCGAAAGATAGAATTACTTTCACATCCGCCTTAGCGGAACTGGACTCCCTAGATGATCTTGGCATCGTCGGCATTCTTTCCGATGTGAACAATGCACGATCCGCTTTGGAGTCTCTGGATATGTCCAAGGAATGCTTCGGGAGAGCAGAGCAATTCTATTCATCCGGTGTGTACTCCAATGCGATCGTCTACTACCGTATGGTATCCGAGGATGATGCCAATTATAAGCTTGCCAAAAAGAAAGAAAATGATGCCACCAAACTGTACCGGGAGCAAGTGCTCGATGCTTGTAAAAACTGCACTGATTCCGACAGTATTTCCGAGGCTGTGGGTTCCTTGTATGATGCGCTTGATCTTATTCCGAACGATTCTAAAATTCTCAAGCAAATCAGTATTTATGAGGAAGAATATGGCAAACTCGTCAAATCCGATGCCCTGAACACTGCAAGAGCTCATGCCGACAAGAACGATTATAAAAACGCCGTAGTGACTCTCAAGGCATTAATTGATTCTATTGATGCAAAGGAAGTAACTAAGGAAATAACGTCCGCATATAATTCCTATTGCTCATCCTATGTTTCGCAAGTGATCAACGAGGCAGGCAACAAAGTAAAGGCAAAAAAATACGATGAGGCATTAGCTCTTCTGAACGAAGCGCTGAAAATTGTCCCCGACAACGTCACACTGCAAAAAGAAATTGTGGAGGTAAAAGAACTACAACCCCTGCCGATTTCCTCCCTGACCCCCGTGGTATCCGATTACTGGGGAACATGGAATACGGCGGATGCAAAGGACACTTTCGGCAACGACTACTCCACCGCTTGTAACTATATGAAGCTAGGTAACTGGGCATACGAAAGAGATCAGTATGCAGAATACCGGCTCTACGGGAAATACAGCACCCTGACCGGTTCCATTGCCCCCCATTCTGACAGCGACAAAGATCGCATCAGCTATCTCCAGATTTATGTGGACGATAAGCTGGTATACACTTCCCGTGATATCAACCGGAAGACAGACCCCATCGACTTTTCTATCAACGTATCCGGCGCAGATTACGTAAAGATCAATGTCCATACCGAGTACGATGCCTTTGCGATCTTGTATAATGTCCAGCTCTGGTCATGATGCTTTTAAAAAGAGGGGAAGAAATGAAATATTGCGATAATTGCGGCACACAACAAGGAGGTTAAAATCATGGCACTCTGGAATAATTTAGGAAAAATGGCAAGCGGCGCAACTACGAAAGCTGTTGAACAGGCAAAAATCCTTGCAGAAGTCACGAAGCTCAACTCTCAAATCGCAGACGAGGAAAAGAAAATCACTGACAACTACACACAACTCGGGAAACTCTACATTGAACTTCACAGTACGAACTGTGAAAAAGCTTTCCTTGGAATGGTTTCCACGATTCAGGAATCCGAGCGAAAAATTGATGCACTCAAATCACAAATTCAGGATATAAAGGGAATTGTCCGTTGCAGTAAATGCGGAGCAGAACTCCCCAAAGATGCCCAGTTCTGCAACTCCTGCGGAAATCGTGTAGAACCGAAAAAGCAGGAACTCAGCAACGCAGAGCACACTCCAAAAGCCGCCGCATATTGCAGCGTATGTGGTTCGGAAGTAACTGATGATGCGCTCTTTTGCGGCACATGTGGCAATCGCATCCACGCAGCCAAAGCTACGGAAGAAATTATAAGCCCCACGAAAAGCGTGGAAAGCCATCCCGTCGCCGCAGAAGTGCCGTTAACTTCCCCTACCCCCTCCTTTGCGCAGCCGCCCGAAGAGTCATCAGTGAGCAATGGCGATGCAGGCGGGGTGGCCGATTCCGAAATTCAGCCCCTTTCCAACGCATACCCGGCACAGGGAGAACCCGATTCCGTTGAAAACAGCCCCAAAGCAGAAGAAACCGCTTCCTCCGCCATAGCCGAAAGGGTAAATCTGCCCGCACCCGCCAGACGGTTCTGTATGAATTGCGGTTCCGAAATTAGAAGCAACGATACATTCTGCGCAGAATGCGGAAGTCCAATCGAATAAAAGGGGAGAAGAATATGCACAAAACCAAATTAGGAATCCCCATTGGAATATTGGGCGCTTTGATGTATATGCTTGGGCTATTCGATGGATACTACGTCATCGTCCTAGTTGCAGGATACATTCTTCTATGTGAAGAAAATGAGTGGCTGCGTAGAACCGCTGTAAAGGTCATATTGACCATGATGCTGTTTTCTGTACTGAATATATTCACCGGATTCGCTTCAAGTATCGTCTACTTTATTGGCAACATCTTCTCCATGTTCGGCAGCTACTTCTACGCTCCGTTTATCACCAATTTCATCGAGGCTATTGAAAGGATTATCATCGTTGTCAAAAAGATTTTGTTCCTTGTACTAGCCGCAAAGGCTTTGAACCAGGGGACGATCACCATCCCGGTCGTAGACCGGCTGATCAATCATTTCATGGGGTGATTTGCCAAAACCAGCAAAGATTTTTCTTACATCCGGGCAAAAACATATATGAATCAGGTGATAAACAGGATGAAATGCAAACAATGTGGCCACGAAAATTTGAATGACAGCAAATTCTGCACTTCATGTGGAGCTTTTCTTGTAAGAAGCACCCCTCAGAAAAAGAAAAAACGTAACCAGCACAGACTCATCTATGGGCTATTCTTTATCATTTTTCTTCTTATGGCGAGTATCATTTTTATGCTTGTGTCTGAATTGTCTCAAAAAACAGAACACATACACACCTGGCAAAACGCAACGTGCACCTCTCCCCAAACCTGTTCCGTTTGCGGAGTGACATTCGGCAGCGCCAACGGACACACATGGAAAGCAGCAACCTGTACTTCGCCCCAAACCTGCTCCGTTTGCGGAGTAACATCCGGCAGCGCCAACGGGCACACATGGAAAGCTGCAACCTGTACTTCGCCCCAAACCTGCTCCGTTTGCGGAGTAACATCCGGCAGCGCCAACGGACACACATGGAAAGATGCAACCTGCACTTCGCCC
>CAZTYB010000065.1:0-11987 GCA_964617595.1 uncultured Oscillospiraceae bacterium
TGGGGTGCAGCACATTGTAGCCCTGCATCCGCTTCATGCGGGACATGATATCCGTAGCGGTGTAGCCCTCAGGATGGCCGGCATGGAGCCCCACGCCGGAGGGGTAAGGTAACATATCCAGCACATAATACTTGGGCTTGGAAAAATCCCACACATCGGTGCGGAAGGTATCGTGCTCTTCCCAATACTTGTGCCATTTGGCCTCAATTTGCGAAAAATCGTAGTTCATTGTGAACATTCCTTCCTAAAAATTGCGTTACTCCGCAACAATAATTTCTTTCAGATCAATCTGCTCCGCATCCGCCCACAAACGCTCCAGGTCATAGAACTTCCGGGCTTCCTCGGTGAAAACGTGGACAACGATGCTGCCGAAATCCAGCAGCTCCCAACTGTTGCCCCGGTGACCCTCACGGCCAAGCATGGGCTCGCCCAGTTGCTTCATGGTGTACTCCGCATAATCGCAGAGGGTTTTGACATGGGTATTGGAGGTACCGGTGCAAATCAGGAAATAGTCCGCCAGGCTGCTCACCTTGGCAATTTTCAGCAGCTTTATATCCATGCCTTTTTTGGAATCCAGGCATTTGGTCACTTCGTAAGCGATTTCTTTTGGTGTTAACATAAGCTTCTCTCCTTTAGAGACTTTGGTTCAAATATTCCAGCGCAGCCACGGATTGAGGGGCGGCGCTGCTGCCCGGATGGCGGGCGAGTGTCATCTCCAGCCCCAGTTTCACTGCGCCGGGCAGATCGTTAAAGGCCAGTTCCCGCAGTCGCTCCACCCCCGGGAAATCCCGGTTGGGTTCCATATAATCCGCCACATAGACGATCATTTCCAGCGGGCTCATATTGGATTTGCCGGTGGTATGGCTGGCGATGGCCGCAACCACATTTTCATTTTCTCCAAAAATGCGCTCCGCCACCAGGCTACCGGTGAAAGCATGGTGGGTTTGGGGATATTTAATGGAGAAATCGTCTAAAATTTTACCATAACTGCGGCACAATGTCAACTGGAGCGGGCCGTCCAGGGCTTTCGTAATATCGTGCAGGAGCCCTGCACGGGCGGCATCCGTCCCATTCGCCCCCCATCGTTTCGCCAGCTCCACGCAGGTATCCCGGCACCCAAGCACATGGCTCACCCGTTTGGGATCCAGCAAGGAAATCACTACCTGCTCCAGCTGCTCCATGGGCAGCTGTTTCCAATTCGCCTCCGTATTGTAAAGGCGGTGCTCCCGGATATAGGCCGGCAATCCATCCGGCAGGAATTCCTCTCCGCAGCCAAAGGACAGCAGTCGCCGCAACTGGGTGGAGGAAATTTCCGTCACCGGATTGTGCAGCACCGTTACCCGTGCCCCCTGGGCGCAGAGGTGCGCCTTTGCCCGGGCGATTTGCTCCGATTCCTCTTTCTCCCCACGGGAGAGGACGGCCAGCTCCACTTCGTTCATTATTTCCGAAGCATGGAGCCAATTGTGAAAGCAGCAGAACATATCCGACCCCAGCAATAATATCAGCTCCGCCTCCGGCTCCTGCTGGTGGAGGGCACAAATGGTATCCCAGGTATAGCTCTTGCCCTGGCGGCGAATTTCCAAATCGGATACCCCAATCTTGTGATTCCCCCGAGCCGCAATCGTCACCATTTCCAGCCGCTGCTGGGGCGTTGGGGCGGATGCATCCATCTGCTTGTGGGGAACCTGGTAGGCAGGGATCAGCAGCAGCTTATCCAGCCCCAGGGCATCCGCTGCGCTGTTTGCCGCCCGGATATGGCCAAGGTGTGGTGGATTGAAACTCCCGCCAAAAATGCCGATGCGCATAACTGCTCCCCCGAATTCTTATTTCTCCCGGCGCAGCTGCTTTTCCCGGTCACGCTCGATGGCCTTTTCAATGGCCTGCTCCCGGAAATAGGCATTGCGCTGCTCTTTCACTTTCTTCTCCGCTGCCCGGCGGGCGTGGATGCCCTTGCGCACCGGGTCGGACTTGCTCACGGGCGTGGCCTTGCGCTTGGCTCGGCCGGACTGGTTCCGCTCCTGCTGGCACTTTTCGCTGAACCGATAGATCACGAATTTGGAGCCAACGCAGCTGATCCCCTCCGCTCCGGTGGCCTGGCAAATGGCATCGCTCACCTCACGGGGGGACATGAGGGCACCCTCCAGCACCTTGCCCTTGACCAATTCTCTGGCAGTCAGCAGGTTTTCCGCCTCAGCGATCACCGCTTCGGTCACGCCGCTCTTGCCCACCATGAGGGTGGTTTCAATTGGGTTGGACTGGGCACGAAGCTCCGCCCGTTCTTTACTTGTCAGCATATCCTGCCTCCTTGAGCTTTTGATAGAATACTTTCAGGGCATTTGCCCGGTGGGAAACTGCGTTCTTTTCTTCGCTGGTCATCTCCGCAGAGGTCTTGCCCATGGGGGGATAATAGAAAATCGGATCATAACCGAAGCCATTCTCTCCGGCGGGCTGGCGGAGCAATTCCCCGTGGAACTCTCCCCTGGCCTGGATCTTCTGCCCATCGGGGGTGACCAGGGTGATCACGCAGACGAATTTCGCCTGGCGCTGGCCATCGGGCACATGCTCCATATTCTTCAGCAGCAGTTGCAGCCGCCCCCAATCGTCCAGACTTTCGTCGAATCCATAGCGGGCGGAGTAAATCCCCGGTTCCCCGTTCAGCGCCTCCACGGCAATGCCGGAATCATCCGCCAGTGCGGGAAGTCCGGTGGCTTTCATAACCGCTTCGGCCTTGATGAAAGAATTCTCCTCGAAAGTGGTTCCGTTCTCCTCCACATCGATGTCCACGCCCAGCTCGGACTGAAGCACCAGTTCCATATCAAATTTGCTGGTGATCTGGCTGATCTCTTCCAGCTTGTGCTTATTCTTGCTTGCCAATACTACTTTCATATTGTCTCCTCTTAAAACAGCGCTTTCACAAATTCCTCCGCCTGGAAAGGCATCAGATCATCTTCCTGTTCCCCCACGCCGATGAATTTCACCGGAATCTGCAACGCATCCGCCACGGCAATGACGATGCCGCCTTTAGCGGTACCGTCCAGTTTGGTCAGAGCGATGGCGGTAACGCCGGCGATCTCCTTAAACTGCTTCGCCTGGATCAGGCCGTTCTGGCCGGTGGTGCCGTCCAGAACCAGCAGCACTTCCTTGCACGCCCGGGGCAGCTCCCGGTCGATGATGCGGCGAATTTTGTTCAGTTCGTTCATCAGATTGACCTTGTTATGCAGCCGCCCGGCGGTATCAATGATGATGACATCGCTGTCTTTGGCCAAAGCGGACTGGATGCCGTCATACACCACGGCGGCAGGGTCAGCCCCCTCGTGCTGGCGGACGATGGAGGCACCGCTGCGCTGCGCCCAGATCTCCAGCTGATCGGCAGCGGCCGCACGGAAGGTATCCGCCGCCACCAACATGACTTTCTTCCCGGCCTGAATCTGCTGCTTGGCGATTTTGCCGATGGTGGTGGTCTTGCCCACGCCATTGACCCCGATCACCAGGATCACGCTGGGCAGAGTTTTCAGCTGCAATTCGCTGCTGCCCACATTGAGCATATCCACCAGGATCTCCCGCAGGACATCCCGTGCCTCCGTTGCCTGGCGGATATGGCGGGAGGAAACCTCCTTGCGCAATCGCTCCGTTGCCTTGGCAGCGGTCTCCATCCCCAGGTCGGCCAGGATCAGGCTCTCTTCCAATTCATCGTAGAAATCATCATCCAGTTCAGAGGCAGAGAACACATCATTCCATGTATCGGCGATGGCCTCCCTCGTTTTGGTCAAACCTTTTTTGATTTTGTCAAAAAATCCCATATGCGTTTCATCCTTTCGTTATTCCGTGATCCCGAGCATTTCCGTCATCTGGTTCAGATCCAACCGCAGCAGGCTGGAAACGCCCTGCTCCTGCATGGTCACGCCGTAGAGGACATTGGATGCCTCCATGGTGCCACGGCGGTGGGTAATGACGATGAACTGGGTCTTCTGGCTCAAATTGTGCATATAGTGGGCGAAGCGCTCCACATTCCGGTCGTCCAGTGCCGCATCGATCTCGTCCAGCAGACAGAATGGCGTGGGACGAACTTTCAAAATGGAGAAGTACAGCGCCGTTGCCACGAAAGCTTTCTCGCCGCCGGAGAGCAGCGTAATGGTCTTAACCTGTTTTCCGGGGGGCTGCACCCGAATCTCAATGCCACAGGTCAGGGGATTCTCCGGATCCTCCAGAATCAGCTGACCCTTGCCGCCGCCGAACATCTCCTCAAATACCTGGCCGAAATAATGGTCGATCTTCTGGAATTCGGTGACGAAAATCGTGGTCATTTCCTTGGTAATGTCCCGGATGATGCCCTCCAGCTCCCGCTTAGAGGTCAGAACATCGTCCCGCTGCGCCACCAGATAGCTGTAGCGCTCATTCACCCGGGCATACTCCTCAATGGCACCCAGGTTGGGGGTACCCAGAGCGGCGATTTTTCGCTTCAGTTCGCCAATGCGGCGGTTGCCCGCAGTGATGGACTCGATCTCCCCCCGGAACTCCTTTGCCGTGCTGGGGGTCAGGCCGTAGGAATCCCAGAGCTTGTCGATGATCTGCTTCTCCTCCATGGAGGAAGCCAGCTTTTTCTGCTCCAGCAGAGCGCAAGCCCGCTCCATATTCAGGATATCCTTGCTCTTTTCCTGAGCTTCCCGCTCGGCCAGAGTTTTGCTTGCCTCCGTCCGGGAGCGGTCGGCAATGGCATCTTCCATTTTCTGCTGCATTTCCTCCGCCTGGGCATCATTTTCCTGCTGGCGCTGCATCAGCTCCTCCAGCTGCCCGTTCAGGCGGAGGGTATCCTGGCGAATGGAATCGGCCAGAACCAGTTTCTTTTCCCGGTCGCCCTCCATGGCGGTGCGCAGGGCGCACAGATCCTGGATATGGCTCTGCGCCGTGCCCCGCTCCGCTTCCAGTGCGGCGATTTCGGTTTTCAGCCGGGTGATTTCATCGTTTATAGAGGCGGTGGCATCCACCGTCTCCGTCTGGCTCCCCTCCAGAGCGGCCAGTTCCCCACGGCACTGGCTCAACTGCTGGCGGAGCATGGAGAGTTTCCCTTTCTGGGCGGCGCTGCGCTCCCGATCCGTCTGGCAGCGCTGTTGCAGCGCCTCCTGCTCCCGGCGGGCGGACTGCTCCGCTTCCACGATGGCATCCACCATCACCTGGTACTGCTTTTCCTGTCCCTGGAGACGAAGCACTTGATCTTCCGCTTCCCGGAGCTGATCTTTCGCCGTGGCCAGCTGGAACTCCACCTGGTCAAACTGGCGCTTTGCCTCCGCCTGCTCCGCCTGAGCGGCCAGCAGGTCATTTTGGAGCTGCTTTTCCTGGGCAGTCAATTTCTCCAGCTCGTTGGCACGGGAGAGTATCCCCGCATCCTTGCTGGTGGAGCCGCCGGTCATGGAGCCACCGGGGTTCATGACCTGGCCATCCAGGGTGACGATCTTGAATCGGCTGCGGTATTTTTGCGCCATATTGATGGCGGCATCCATATCCTGCACGATCACCGTACGCCCCAGCAAATTCTCTACAATTTGCCGGTAGGTATCGTCGCAAGTAACCAATTGGGAAGCAATACCCACAAAGCCCCGGCAATGCTCCAGCCCGCTTTCCTGCAAAAGCCGCCCCTGAATACCCGTCAGGGGCAGGAATGTGGCACGTCCGCCACCGGTGCGTTTCAGGAAAGAGATGGCCGCCTTGCCATCGGCCTCGCTGCCCACAACGATCTGCTGCATGGCAGCGCCCAGGCCGATCTCGATGGCCACGGTATATTCATCCTCCGTGCGGATCAGTCGGGAAACAGGGCCGTGGACATTGCGAAGTCTCCCCCGCTCCGCCTCCTGCATGACCATACGGACGGATTTCTGATAATTTTCGAAATCCCGCTCCATTGCCCGGAATACCCGAGCTTTGGCGGTGACGGAATCCAATTTCTGGGTCAATTCCCGCAGATTCTGCTGCGCCTGCTCCATCCGTTTGGCACGGGAGGATTGGCGCAGGGCATAGCCGGAGATGGTGTTATTGGCGGCGATGACCGCATCCTGGGCATTTTTCAGCTGCTGCTGCGCCTGTTGGAGCATCCCCTGGGCATTCTCCCGGCGGGATGCACCGGAGGACAGATCCCCATTCAGCTGTTCCAGCCGCTGGCCGCTCTGCGCCAAGGACTCTTCCAAACCGCCGATGTCCGCTTCCCGTCCCGCAATATCGGCGGCGAGGGTGGATTCCTGGCCACGGAGCTCCAGAAAGCGCTTGGTCATGCCCTGGGCGCTGGCCGTTATGGCAGCCAGGCGGAGCTGGAGCTCTTCCAGTTCCCTGCCCTTGGACTGGGTCATTTCGTCCACCTGCTGGATCCTGCTCTGTGCCTGGGCAATTTGGGCGACGATACCGCCGGAGCGATCCTCCTGGCCTTTCAGTTCCTCTTCGATGCGGGAAATATTGGCATCGTTATTCTCCACATTTCCCCGCAGCACTGCCATCTGGCCATCCAGCTGCTGGTGGGTTGCCTGGAACATATTCACTTTTACCCGGAGGGTATCCAGGTCACCGTCTTTCTGGCGCAGAGCCTGCCCCAGCTCCTCTGCCTGAGCATAGAGCCTGTCCAGATCGTCATGAGCCTGCTGGAGGACGAAAGAGGCGGAAGCATAGTCCTCCTCCGCTTTCTTTGCGGCGGCGGAAAGTTTATCCAGACTATCCAACCAGACGGCTACCTCAACGCCTTTAAGCTCATCCTTAAATTCCAGGTATTTCCTGGCTTTCTCCGACTGGGCTTTCAGGGGCTCCAGCTGCAATTCCAGTTCCGATACCTTGTCGCCGATGCGCAGGAGGTTATCCTCCGTCTGGGCCAATTTCCGCTCGGTCTCCTCCTTGCGGTGGCGGTACTTGGAGATGCCCGCCGCTTCCTCGAAAATTTCCCGGCGGTCATTGCTTTTCAGGGATAGGATCTCGTCAATTCGTCCCTGTCCAATGTTGGAGTAGCCCTCCCGTCCGAGGCCGGTATCCATGAAGAGTTCGTTGATATCTTTCAGCCGGGCGGACTGGCGGTTGATATAATATTCGCCGTCACCGCTGCGGTAATAGCGCCGGGTGACCATCACTTCGTCCGCATCATAGGCCAGTGCCCGGTCAGTATTGTCCAATGTCAGGGTCGCTTCCGCAAAGCCCACGGCGCCACGCTTCTGGGTGCCGCCGAAGATCACGTCCTCCATCTTGGCACCGCGCAGGGTCTTGGAGCTCTGCTCCCCCAGCACCCAGAGAATCGCATCGGAAATATTGGATTTGCCGGAACCATTGGGGCCAACAATGGCCGTTATGTCATCGCCAAAGCGGATCAGGGTCTTATCCGGAAAGGATTTGAATCCCTGCAATTCCAAAGATTTTAGATACACTACAAAACCTCTTATACTTAGTCATAAAAATACTAATTTAGTATATCTGAAAAATCCTAAAAAAGCAAGTTTTTCTTTCCCTCTTTCTTCGGAAAATTCAAAAAAGAGCAGCACCCCGGTGATGGCCATATCACCCGTGCTGCTCTTGCGCTGTTTACTTCCGAACCGGATGCCGGATCACCGTTCTGCACTTTTCCGGGGCGCATTTTCGGGGATCGGAGAGATAAATCTCGTGATGCAGCCGGGTTTCGGAAAAATCCAGCTGATAGCCGTTCTCCTCAAGGAAAGCATTCATTTTTTCGATGCTTTCCCGCTCCATGTCATAGGAACCCTTATGCATGATCTGAACGCAGAGTCCCTCCGTCATCTTCAGCAGTCTTGCGCCGGACAGATCCAGATCTTTCTTTTTCTTTTGAAGTGCCTGCTTCGCCGCTTCAAAAACTTCCTGGGTCACAAATTCCGGCTGCCGGATCATGGAGGTCCAGCGGAATTTGCTCTTGTCGCTGATATTCAGCCCATCGAAAGTCTCATCTTCCTGATACCACAGCCCCTCCAGGGGCGGAACCACATACTCGAAATACCCTTTCGGTTGTGTCCCGTTCATCTTGGACATTTTGATCGTAAAGGACAGTCCGTAGAGGATCTCCATGGCACGGTGATATTCCTCACTGGTGTTGGGGTCGCCCGCCCCATCCACGGCTATAAAAATCATCTCCGGGATATCCACCAGGCCGGGCTTCGTCTTGGGCTGATAGAGCTCTTTATATTCCTTTTTATAGTCAAGTTTTTCCATTTTGTTTCTCTTCTCCTATTTTTTGCAGGGTATCCTCCTGAATCTGCTGCCGCAGGGAAGTCAGGTAGGGCGTAAACATTCTGTCCCAGGCGTAGTTCAGCTGCAAATCATATTCGTGGGGTTCCCAGGTGGCTAGATCCGATTCGTTATGCTGAATCAGCGCCTCCAGCCCATCCAGCGCCTTATACAGCTTCGCCTCCGGGGTCTGGCGCAGATCCATCTCTCGGTAGAGGTCGGCCATCTCCCGGCGCAGGGGCTCCGGCATGGAATCCACCCAATGCGCCAGCAGGGCATCCTCCCGCTGCCGGTGGGCATCCGTCTTGGCAAAAACGGGAATATCCCCCGTGAACGCCTCTCCCAGGTCGTGAATCAGGCACATTTTGATCACCTTATTCATATCCAGCTCCGGGAATTCGTCCCCCATCCAGAAAGCCATCAGCGCCAGCCGCCAACTGTGCTCCGCCACGCTTTCCCGCCGCCCGCCGGAGGTATCGCAGTGACGGGTGGTATCTTTCAGGCGTTCCGCCGTATGCAGCAATTCCAGCAAAGTTGCAGGTTCCATAAAAGATTCTCCTTTTTCCTTTTTCCTTTTTCCTTTTCTCCAGTATAGCACCCGGATGTATTTTGGTCAAGAGCAGAAGTTTTCTTGGGAAAAACAGAAATAATATTTGACGGATTTCTTCCCATCTGGTAACATAGGTAATATCGTGCAAAAAAGAGGAGGAAAACCAATGAAAGCGCTATTGATCGGCGGAACCGGAACTATCAGCATGGCTGTGACCCGGTTGCTGGCGGAACGGGGCTGGGACGTGACCCTGCTGAACCGGGGCAACCGAAATGCCGATATCCCCCGGGGGGTGCATTTGCTCCAAGCCGACATTCAGGACGAAGCCAATGTCCGTGAAGCTCTGGCCGGGCAGGGATTTGACTGTGTCTGCCAGTTCATCGGCTATACCCCGGCGCAGATGGAGCGGGACATTCGCCTATTCACCGGCAGGACGAAGCAATATCTGTACATCAGCTCCGCCTCCGCTTATCACAAACCCGCCCGGGACTACCGCATCACCGAAGGCACGGCATTGGCCAACCCATACTGGCAATATTCCCGGGACAAAATCGCCTGCGAAGAGGTGCTGATGAAAGCTTACCGGGAGCATGGCTTCCCCGTGACCATCATCCGCCCCAGTCACACCTATGACGACCGCAAGGTTCCCCTGGGCGTTCACGGCGCAAAAGGGAGCTTCCAGGTGCTCAAGCGCATGATGGAGGGGAAAGAGGTCATCATTCACGGCGACGGCACCTCCCTATGGACCATGACCCACAACAGGGATTTCGCTCAGGGTTATGTGGGACTGATGGGCAATCCCCACGCCATCGGCGAAGCATTCCAGATCACCAATGACGAAACACTGACCTGGAACCAGATCTACGAGACAATCGCATCCGTCCTGGGGGTCGAATTGAAAGCATTCCATGTCTCCTCCCAATTTCTGGCGGCCACCGGGAAATATGATATGCTGGGCAGCCTGATCGGGGACAAGGCCAATTCCGTGGTATTCGACAACCGGAAGCTGAAAGCCGCCGTGCCGGATTTTGCGCCGAAAGTTCGCTTCGAGCAGGGCATCCGGGAATGCATCACCAACATCCTGGCGCATCCGGAATTGCAGACCGAAGACCCGGAATTCGACCAATGGTGCGACCGGGTAATCGCAGCCCAGAAGCGTGCGCTGAAAGAATTACACGAAACAGAAAGAAGAGAGAATCATGATTGACTGGATTTCCAAAATCAACTCCGCCCTGAATAATTTCATCTGGGGTGTACCCGCCATTGTGTGCATCCTGGGCGTAGGATTGCTGCTCACGGTACTGACCCGAGTGATCCAGGTGCGCAAATTCACCGCCGCCATGAAGTGCACTCTGGGGAAAATTTTCGAAAAAAAGGCCGCCAAGGACGGCTCCATCAGCCCTTTCCAGGCGGTCTGCACCGCCCTGGCCGGTACCATCGGCACCGGTAACATCGCCGGCGTGGCCGGTGCCGTTGCCGTGGGCGGCCCCGGAGCGGTATTCTGGATGTGGTGCTCTGCATTCCTGGGGATGTGCACCAAATTCTCCGAAGTGACCCTGGCCATCCATTTCCGTGAGAAAAACGCCCAGGGGGAGTACATCGGCGGCCCCATGTACTATATTAAAAATGGTCTGTCCCCCAAATGGAGATGGCTGGCGGTGCTGTATTCCCTGTTTGGCGTACTCACCGTGTTCGGCACCGGCAACGCTACCCAGGTCAATACCATCGTCTCCTCCATCAATACGGCGCTGACCAGTTTCGATCTCATCACCCCTGATCAGGCCTCCATTATGAAATTGATGATCGGTATTATCATTGCCATCGTCGTAGCAGTAGTGCTGCTGGGGGGCATCAAGCGCATCGGCCAGGTGAGCGAAAAACTGGTTCCCTTCATGGCGCTGATGTACGTGGTCATGTCCATCGGGGTGATCGCCCTGAACTGGCGCAATGTGCCCGGGGTATTCCGCATGATTTTTGAGGGTGCGTTCAATCCCCAGGCCATCACCGGCGGTGTGGTCGGCTCCCTGTTCATCAGTTTGAAAAAGGGCGTATCCCGGGGCATCTTCTCCAACGAGGCCGGTCTCGGCACCGGTTCCATCGCCCACGCCTGCTCCGATACGGAGGATGCCATTCAGCAGGGCTACTTTGGCATTTTCGAAGTGTTTATGGATACCATCGTCGTTTGCACCATGACTGCCCTGGTGATCCTGTGCAGCGGTGTGCCCATTGCCTACGGCCAGGCCGCAGGAGCGGAACTGACCATCTCCGGGTTCATCGCCACCTATGGCAACTGGATCTCCATTTTCACGGCGGTAGCCATGTGCTGCTTCGCTTTCTCCACCATCATCGGCTGGGGACTGTACGGTTCCCGGTGCGTAGAATTCCTGTTTAGCTCTAAAGCGGTCAAGCCATTCCTGGTGCTGTATTCCCTGGTTTCCATCCTGGGTGCCACCACCGATCTGGGGCTGCTGTGGGACATCGCCGATACTTTCAACGGCATGATGGCCATCCCCAACCTGATTGCGCTGCTGCTGCTGTCCAGCGTTGTGGTGAAGCTTGTGAAAGGCTCCCAAGAGAACCCCCGGCTGTAAAAATGCACATAACCGAAAACCGGAGAGGCCTGGCCTCTCCGGTTCTTGTTACTGTGAAAAAGGGGGGAATTACTCCTCGTCATCCTCAAAGGTGAATTCCAGCGTTTCGCCGCACTTGTCGCAGACGATGCTGCCGGATTCCAGCACATCCTCGTCAAAATCGATGATATTGCCGCAGGTGCACTGCACTTCGTAGACGGTGGTATCCTCATCGCCGAAGTCGAATCCCTCATCGTCCTCGTCTTCGTCGTCCAGCTCGTCTTCATCCTCGTCGTCGAACCAGTCGTCATCCTCGTCTTCGTCCTCGTCCAGGATGTAGTCCTCGATGGCATCCAGATCGTCTTCGATCTCATCCAGCTCGTCGGAAATGGCGATGGTGGTATCCTCGATGTCGGCAACCTTCTTGGTCACATCGCCCAGGAGGTCAACGATCGCAGCGATCATCTTCCCTTCGTTGGCTTCGGTGTCCAGCTTCAGGCCGTCCATCAAGCCTTTCAGGTAGGCGGACTTTTCAGAAATCGTCATATCATTCGCTCCTTACTGAATTTGGATTATCTCCAAATGGAATTAGACCTTGGAACGGCCCAGGTATTCGCCGGTGCGGGTATCGATCTGGATCTTGTCGCCCTCGTTGATGAACAGGGGCA
>CAZTYB010000066.1:0-11984 GCA_964617595.1 uncultured Oscillospiraceae bacterium
ATCCGAACCCGCCTCCAATGAAGAAGATCTGGTTCGGATTATATTGCTTTGGTGCCGGTGGTGGGACTCGAACCCACACGGTATCGCTACCAAAGGATTTTGAGTCCTCCTCGTCTACCATTCCAACACACCGGCATATTTGACTTGGATACTATACCACACCTAGGAAGAAAATGCAAGAAAAAATTTTCGGCTTGCTGAAATTTTCCCTTTGCTCCATTCTTAAGAAAAACAAAAGAATTTCTATCGGATGTATTGCTTGACAGAAAGATTGGGCTGGACTATAATGATGGAAATGCATTTCCCAGAATGGGAAGAATATAATTGGGAGGAAACTCAATGAAAAAAGGACTGATAACAGCGCTGATTCTGCTGCTGATTGCCGCCTTTGTGACCAGTGGGCTTTATCTGGCGGTGTATTTCACCGATAGCGCCCGGAGCCAGAGCAAGGACGATGCCCGGGCAAATCAGGTGAACGCGGCAAAGCAGGATTACGAAACCATCCCCGAGACTGCTGCAACCATTGCCCCAACAACTTCCTCGAATGACTCCACGGAAAGCCCCTATGGCATCCCCGGAAGCTACGGCCACGAGAACGAGTACTATACCCCCGACGTGGTGGAGGAACCGGAGAATGTCCCCGAACGTCCGGAATCGGAGAGTGATCTGCTGCCCTGGTACCAGGAGCTTCACGATGAGAATCCGGATATGGTTGGTTGGCTCCAAATCGAGGGAACCAAAATCAATTATCCTGTGATGCAGACTTCTTCCGACAATGCGAACTATTACCTCTACCGGGACTTTGACAAGAATGATTCCATCCGGGGGAGCATTTATGCCGCTGAAATCTGCGATGTGGCCGCCCCCAGCGACAATATCACGTTGTTTGGCCACAATATGAAGGACGGAACCATGTTTGCTTACCTGGGCAATTACCATGACAAGTCTACCTGGGAGAAGAATCCCCTGATCTTCTTCGATACATTGACCGAATCCCATGTTTACAAGATTTTCGCCGTCTTCAAAACTTCCGGCACGGACGATGTGGGCTTTGCCTACCATCTGATGGCCGATGCGGAGAATGAGGAGGAATTCAACGAATTCGTCTCCACCTGCAAGGAGCTGGCGTTCTACGATACCGGTATTACCCCCGTATATGGGGACAAGCTGATTTGCCTGTCCACCTGCGAATATACCATTAATAATGGCCGTTTCGTGGTGGCCGCAGTGCGGATCACCTGATGATGGCGCATCCGGGGCTGCTGCGGTAGCCCCGGCTTTTTTGATCGCTTTGCCTGTTTACATTTTGAGCGAAAAATGATATGATAGGGAACAAAGCTGGGAATGGATCGCTTTTCCTGGAAGGAGGCTGCAATTTGCAACGATTTATTGAAGAATTAAAGGATTTCCCGAAAAAAGGGGACTGGGTGCTGCTGATTCTGTGCCTGGTTACCTCCGGCTACGGCGGCATCATGGTGGCCAGCGCTACCAACGCCGCAAAATTCGGCAGCAATGCGAAATATATTCTGATTCAGCTGGTGGCAACGCTGCTGGGCGTGATGATGTATTCTATCGTTTCGTCCATTGATGTGGA
The DNA here is from genome assembly GCA_964617595.1 of uncultured Oscillospiraceae bacterium. Classification (GTDB taxonomy): domain Bacteria; phylum Bacillota; class Clostridia; order Oscillospirales; family Oscillospiraceae; genus Faecousia. Next base: position 1,595 of record CAZTYB010000066.1, read on the forward strand.
CTTCATGTCGGAGCATCGGGCGGTGCTGGTGGCATTCAATGTGTTCATGCTTCTGCTGCTGATCCCCTTTGGCGATGACCATGACAGCGGCAACAGGAGCTGGCTGTCCATCCCCCTGGTTCCCGTCAGTATCCAGCCGGCGGAAATCTGCAAAATCGCCTACATCATCATTATGGCATCGGTCATGTCCTCCCACCAAAATGACATTTCCAGCTTCCCATCGGTGATAAAGATGGTGTTCCATCTGGCACTGATCGTGGGACTGAACATGGTGCTGTCCGGGGATGCGGGCGTGTCACTGATCTTCGTTTTCATTTTCATCGGCATGGCATTCGCCGGAGGTGTCAGCCTATGGTGGTTCCTGCTGGGCATTGGGTTGATTGCCGTGGGCATACCAATATTGTGGCCTCATCTTGGTACTTACCAGCAGGAGCGAATATTGGTGCTGATCGACCCGAGCTACGATTCCATGGGTATCGGTGCCCGGTACCACAGTAAGATCAATCTCCAGTCCCTCACCGGCGGCGGCCTGACGGGGCAGGGGTTGTTCAACGGCACCCGTACCCAGGACGGCAACCTGTATGCGCAGCATACGGACTATATCTTCTCCTCCATGGGGGAGGAGCTGGGGTTCATCGGCTGCCTGGGCGTGATTTTGCTGGAATTTGCCATCATCGCCCGGTGCATCCAGGTGGGTTCCCGTTGCCCGGACTATATGCGGCGACTGATCTGCTACGGTGCGGCCTCCGCCATGATGTTCCAGGTGCTGATCAATGTGGGGATGTGCATCGGCGTTATGCCGGTTATCGGCCTGACCCTGCCGCTGATCAGCTATGGCGGCTCCTCCGTTGTTACCATCTATGCCACCATGGGGCTGGTTTCCGGCTCCTACGCACGACCACAATCCCTCAGTCACGAGCGATATATCCAACCCCCACGAGTTTATCAATAATGGCAGCGCCCGGATTTGTGCAAAAATCCGGGCGCTTTTTTCAGAATTTAGGAATCGGTTTTTTCAATTTTGGGCAAATTCCATCGGAAGTGGGCGGCCAGTTTCCGAAGCACAAGAACCAAGAGGAAGCCGGCAACCATAGCCGCATTCTCTGCTCCGGAGAAATGGAGCACCAGAGCCATCAGCACTGCCCCGGCGATGGCAGCCACGGCATAGATATGCTTGCGGAAAATATCCGGCATCTGGCTGGCCATCACGTCCCGCAGCGCACCGCCGCCCACGGCGGTGATGAAACCCAGGAAGCAGATGAGGAAATGATTCTCCCCGAATCCTGCCCTTACCCCGGCCATTACCCCATCCACGGTAAAGGCTGCCAGCCCCAGCGTATCGAACCAGAAGAGCATCTCGTCGTAGACCCGGGCAAATTTCCGGGGAATGTGCCGATGCCGGTAGGCCAGGAGGAAGACGATATTGGCAACGATCACCGCCACCAGCACGAACCGGGGATTCTGGAACATCATGGGCGGGATGCATCCGATGATCAGGTCACGGATCATTCCTCCGCCGCAGGCGGTGGTGACTGCCAGGACATTCACCCCGAAGATATCCATTTTCTTGTGAATTCCCACAAATGCGCCGGAGATGGCGAAAGCGATGGTACCGATCAGGTCAAACAGGGACAATAATGTATCGGGCATGATTTTTCCCTCCATTGAGAAGTGCCAGCATTATACCACAGGGGATGACGAAACTCAACCATTTCCCGCCCAATTCTTCCAGGGATACTGGCGGAATTGAAAAAGATAAGAATAAAATTAAAAATGATACTTGACACGGGAATCCACCGGCGCTATGATTAGGAATATTCTTTTTTGGCGAAAGCGAGGATATGAATTATGTGCGGAATTGTGGGTTTTTCCGGGCGGCACAGCGCCGCTCCCATCCTGCTGGATGGCCTGGCCAAGTTGGAATACCGTGGGTATGATTCAGCCGGGATCGCCGTGCGCAATGGCAGTGACGAGCCGGTGATTGTGAAAGCAAAGGGGCGGCTGAAGATTCTGGCGGAGAAAACCAACGGCGGCCTGGCTGTCCCCGGTTGCTGCGGCATCGGCCACACCCGCTGGGCAACCCATGGGGAGCCCAGTGAGCGCAATGCCCATCCCCATTGCAGCGAAGACCGGAATGTGGTGGGTGTCCACAATGGCATTATTGAAACCTACCAGCAGATCAAGGAAAAACTCACCCGCAAAGGCTACCATTTTTACAGCCAGACGGATACCGAAGCGCTGATCAATTACGTGGATTATTACTATAAGAAGTACCATATGGGGCCGGTGGATGCCCTGGCCAAGACCATGGTTCGCATCCGTGGTTCCTATGCCCTGGCGGTGATGTTCAGGGATTATCCCGGCGAAATCTATGTCGCCCGGAAAGACAGCCCCATGATCATCGGGGTGGAGGACGGGGAATCGTACCTGGCTTCCGACGTACCGGCTATCCTGAAATATACCCGCAATGTATATTATATGGGCAATATGGAAATTGCCCGCCTCAATGCCGGGGAGGTCACTTTCTTCAATCTGGATGGGGATACCATTGAAAAGCCCCTGACGGAAATCAAATGGGATGCTCAGGCGGCGGAGCGGGGCGGTTACGAGCATTTCATGATGAAAGAAATCCACGAACAGCCCCGGGCGGTGAAAGATACAGTTCAGTCCGTGGTGAAAGAGGGCGGGATTGATCTGTCCGCCCTGAGCCTGGGGGAGGAATTCGTCCGGAATCTGGATACCATTCATATTGTTGCCTGCGGCTCTGCCTATCATGTGGGGGTAGCTGCCCAATATGCGCTGGAAGATCTGGCAAAGGTGCGGGTTCGGGTGGAGCTGGCTTCGGAATTCCGCTACCGTAGCCCTCTGCTCCGGGAGAATGATCTGGTGATGGTCATCAGCCAGTCCGGCGAAACGGCCGATAGCCTGGCCGCCCTGCGGGAGGCAAAGGAACGGGGGATACCGACCCTGGGAATCGTGAATGTAGTGGGCAGCTCCATTGCCCGGGAGGCGGACAATGTCTTCTATACCCTGGCAGGCCCCGAGATCGCCGTTGCCACGACGAAAGCTTACTCTGCCCAGCTGGTTGCCTGTGACCTGTTGGCGGTGGAATTCGGCCGGATCCGGGGGAAAATCACTCCGGAGGAATATACCCGACTGATTGAGGAGCTCCAGCAGCTCCCGGAAAAAATGCAGCGGGTACTGCAAGATCAGGAGCGGATCCAGTGGTTCGCCAGCAAATTCTCTGCGGCTCAGGATATGTTCTACCTTGGCCGGGGGCTGGACTACGCCACGGCGCTGGAGGGCAGCCTGAAAATGAAAGAAATCAGCTATATCCACAGCGAAGCCTACGCCGCTGGAGAATTGAAGCACGGAACCATCAGCCTGATCGAGCAGGGGACACTGGTGGTTGGGGTGCTGACCCAGAGCAAACTCTACGAGAAAATGCTCAGCAATCTGGTGGAGGTGAAAAGTCGGGGGGCATACCTCATGGGGCTGACTACCTATGGCCATTATGATATTGAGGATACCGTGGATTTCACCGTCTATATCCCCAAAACCGACGAACATTTCGCCCCCTCTTTGGCGATCATTCCCTTGCAGCTGATGGGTTACTACGTCAGTGTTGCCAGAGGGCTGGATGTGGACAAACCCCGGAATTTGGCGAAGTCCGTTACGGTGGAATAATCGGGCTTTCTTTTGGATGAGAATTGTGCTATAATGGTGCAAAACATCCGGGGGGCGGAACTATGTATCAGCCGTTGGCCGATTTGCTTCGGCCGCAATCATTGGACGAAGTGTATGGTCAGGAGCATATTCTGGGGCGGGGGGCGATTTTGCGCCGTCTGGTGGATTCCGGCAAGATCCCAAATATGGTTTTCTATGGTCCCAGCGGCACTGGCAAGACCACCGTGGCCAACATCATTGCGAAGCAGACCAATCGCCGCCTGTTCAAGCTGAATGCCACCACCGCCTCTACGTCGGACATCCGGGAAATCGTATCCCAGCTGGATACCCTCATGGCACCGGAGGGGGTGTTGCTGTATCTGGATGAGATCCAGTCCTTTAACAAGAAGCAGCAGCAATCGCTCCTGGAATATATCGAGAACGGAAAAATCACCCTCATTGCCTCCACCACGGAGAATCCCTATTTCTATGTCTTTAATGCCATCCTGAGCCGCTCTACGGTATTCGAATTCAAGCAGATTTCTGCTTCTGCTGCTTTGCAGGCGGTGAAACGGGCGGTAAAATTCATGGAGCAGCGCACTGCACTGACTGCGCAGCCGGAGGACGGGGCACTGGAATACATCGCCGGGGCTTGCGGCGGAGACCTGCGCAAGGCAATGAATGCAGTGGAGGTGCTCTTCTCCGCCGGGGTGCCCCAGGGGGAGGAACTGCCCCTGACCTTGGCCGATGCCAAGGCCGTCACCCAGAAAAGCGCCATGCGGGCGGATCGGGAGGGGGACAATCATTATGACCTGCTCTCGGCACTGCAAAAATCTATCCGGGGGTCTGACCCGGATGCCGCCTGCCACTATCTGGCACGGCTATTGGAGGCGGGGCAGATGCAGTCCGCTTGCCGCCGATTGATGGTGATTGCATCGGAGGATGTGGGGCTTGCGTTCCCCCAGATCATCCCCATTGTGAAATCCTGTGTGGATATGGCACTGATGCTGGGTATGCCGGAGGCAGGGATCCCCCTGGGGGATGCCGCCGTACTGATGGCTACGTCGCCAAAGTCCAATTCCGGCTACCTTGCGCTGAATGCCGCACTGACGGATGTGCGCCAGGGCTTGGGCGGGGATTTTCCCCGGCATTTGCAGAATGTCCATGCGGACAGCTTCACCATGGAGCGGGAGCAGGGATATCTCTATCCCCATGAATACCCCAACCATTGGGTGAAGCAGCAGTATCTGCCGGATGAACTGGTTGGGAAGCACTACTATGAATTCGGCAACAACAAAATGGAGCAGGCATCCAAAGCCTACTGGGATGCGGTGAAGAAGTGAGGTTTTTATGGATATCAGGCTGAACGATGTGCTTGTGATGAAGAAGCCCCACCCCTGCGGGGAGAAGCGCTGGCTGGTGCTGCGCACCGGGGCGGACTTCCGGCTGCGCTGCCTTGGGTGCGGCCACGAGGTAATGACACCCCGCCAAAAAGCGGAAAAAAATATCCGTACCGTGGAAAGACCACTCAATTCCGTCTAATCAAATCCATCCCCCTTTTGTCCGGCCTGTGACCAGAAGTCACGACGGCAAGGGGGATGGTTTTTCTTTTTCGCCTCCGTGAAAAGGGGAGCTTGCCCCGCTTGCCGCAGAATGCCGGGGTGCATCCGGGGAACTTGCGGCTGCGGCCATTGGAGAAAGCGACTCCCTTTTTTGCTCCGCCCCGCTATACTGATGGCACGCAAGGGGGGTGATCGCTTGAAAGCAATGCTCTGGGTCACGGCGCTGCAATTTGGGATCCATGCCCTGCTCCTGGCGGGGACGGCGCAACTGGCGGGGTGCTTCCTGAGCCCATTGCGGTTGCTGCTGGCATCCTGCCTGGGGGCGGCTTACGGCGCCATTTGTCTGCAACCAGGGGCACGGATGTTGGCGGCGTGGCCATGGCATTTGCTCAGTTTGGGGGCGGTTGGATTGGTGGCATATGGCCGGGACGGGAAAGCGGTGGGGGCATTCGTCCTGCTGACCATGGCTCTTGATGGGGCGGTACTGGCGGCGGGGCGGGGGAACCTATGGCAACTCCCCCTTTATGCCCTGGGGGTGCAGCTGATGGGAAAATTGGCGTTCGGAACCCGGCGGCAGATTATATCCATTTCCATCCTGGGGGAGGATGCTTCCGTCACAGTCGGGGCGCTGCGGGATACGGGCAACGAGCTCCGTGACCCGGTCACCGGCGGCTCCGTCCTGGTGGTGGATGCGCTGATCGCCAGGGAACTTACGGGGCTGAGCCAATATCAATTGGAGCACCCTCTGGAGACCATCGCCGCCGCCCCCCTGCCGGGGCTGCGACTGATCCCGTACCAGAGCGTGGGGGAGGGCAGTGGGATGATGGTCGGCAAAAAGTTTACCATCCGGATGGGAGGCAGAAGTCGCCGAGGATTGGTGGCTTTTGCGCCCCAGCATTTTGGACAGGAATATCAGGCACTTACGGGAGGTTCTGCTTATGAGGAAAAAGCTTCTCACATGGCAACTGGGAAGACAGCGGCTCTTTTACATCGGCGGCAGTGAGGTGCTTCCGCCGCCGCTGAAAGGGGAGGAAGAAAGGCTTGCGCTGGAAGCCCTGGAACAGGGGGATGAGCAGGCGAAACGAACATTGGTTGAGCACAATCTGCGATTGGTGGTCTATATCGCCCGGCGATTCGAGAATGTTTCAACGGGGCTGGAAGATTTGATCTCCATTGGCACCATCGGCCTTATGAAAGCTATTGCCACTTACCGGCTGGATAAGAATATTCGCCTGGCAACCTATGCTTCCCGGTGCATCGAGAATGAGATATTGATGCACATTCGCAAAATTTCCGGGCAGAAAGCGGAAGTTTCTCTGGACGAACCCATTAATCTGGACGGGGATGGGAATGAACTGCTCCTTTCGGACATCCTGGGGACGGATGGGGAGGAGATTTCCCGCCCGTTGGAGGATGAAGTGGATCTCTATGTGCTTCACCAGGCGCTGAAAGGGCTGCCCAGCCGGGAGCGAGAGATCGTCACCATGCGCTATGGTCTGGAGGGGCGCAAGGAACTGACCCAGAAAGAGGTGGCGGAGAAAATGGGCATCTCTCAGTCCTATATCTCCCGCCTGGAGAAGCGCATCATGGGCAAATTACGCCGGGAAATGATTCGCCAAACCAGCTGCGCATAGAAAAATAAAGATTGCAAAGCCGGAAACGATATGGTATAATCGATATGGAATATATCGATATAATTATGTATCGATTACTTTCCCAAAGATGAGGAAATGGAGACAGTCCCATGGAGCCGAAAAAAGTTTCGAAATCCGTTCTCAAGCGCCTCCCCGGTTACCTGGCCTATTTGAAGAGCCTGCCGGAAGATCCAACCGCCCATATTTCCGCCACTGCCCTGGCTACCGCTCTGGGAATGGGAGAGGTACAGGTGCGCAAGGATCTGGCCATCGTTTCCGATGGCGGCCGCCCGAAGATCGGCTACCTGCGGGAGAATTTGATCTCCGATATGGAGCAGTTCCTGGGCTATGACAATACCACCGATGCCGTGCTCATTGGCGCAGGGAAATTGGGCTTGGCGCTGATGGGTTACAGCGGATTCGAGGAATACGGGCTGAATATCCACGCCGCTTTCGATGCCAACCCCACCATGGACAAAACCGACGACGGCCAGCCCATCTACCCCATGACCAAGTTGGAGCATTTCTGTAAATTGCACAAGGTACTCATGGGCATCATCACCGTGCCCGCTGCCCATGCCCAGGAGGTTGCCGACCGGCTAATCGCCTGCGGTGTGAAAGCGATCTGGAATTTTGCCCCGGTGCATCTGGATGTGCCGGAGAATATCCTGGTGCAAAATGAGAATATGGCCACTTCTCTGGCTGTCCTCAGCGTGCATCTGCGGGCGCAGATCAAAGAGGAGAAGAAGTGATTTTATCTATTCCGATGCCAGCTGAAAACCAGCTGGCATTCGCATTGCAAAATAGAAATATAGATGATGAAAGAGGAAGAAACATGAGAAAACTGAAATTGTGCCCGTTGCTGCTGTTGTTGCTATTGCTCACGGGCTGCTGCCTGTCCCACAAGTGGGAGGAAGCAACCTGCCTTGCTCCCAAAACCTGTACCCGCTGCGGCGAAACGGAGGGGGAGGCACTGGGGCACGACTGGCAAAGCGCAAATTGTACAGCACCTATGACCTGTGCCCGGTGCGGCGAAACCAAGGGGCGCGCTGCCGGACACAGCTGGGTGGATGCCACCTGCGAAGAGCCGAAAACCTGCGCCCAATGCGGCCTGACCGAGGGGGAAGCCAATGGCCATATCTGGGCGGATGCAACCTGCCAAAGGGCGAAAACCTGCCTCGTCTGCGGCAAAACGGAGGGTAGCCCGCTGGAGCACAACTGGGCGGATGCTACCTGCACCCGGCCAAAGTATTGCATGGACTGCGGTGAGGAAGCGGGCGAAGCCCTGGGGCATGACTGGCAGGAGGCTACCTGCGCTGCTCCCCAGACCTGTAGCCGCTGTGGGCAAGTAGCAGAGGGAAAGAAAATAGATCACCTTTGGGAGGGGGACTATTGCCAGATTTGCGGCGCCCCCAAGGAGCCGATTTCCTACGGCGATTGGTATTATTACACCCAGAATGATGGTACGGCAGAAATTATTAGCTATGTTGGAAATGAAAAAAATTTGTCCATTCCAGAAGTCCTGGATGGTAGAACCGTTGCGGCTATTTCGGATTGCGCATTGGGCTATACCACGATCACAAGCGTAACCATTCCGGATTGCCTTACCCGGTGGGAGGGAAACGTCCTGTATTCAAACAGCGCTGAGATTCACGTGTCCCAGGAGCATACCACCTTGGCTGTGATTGACGGTGTCCTGTTCGATAAGGTGAGCAAGACACTCCTGTATTATCCCAGCGAAAAGAAAGATGCAACCTATGCCGTCCCCCAGGGCATTCGGGAAATTGGGGAAGCTGCTTTTGCCAACTGCGCCTATTTGCAGGAACTTGAGATCCCCGATTCCGTGACGACGATTGGCGATAATGCTTTCATTTTTGCCAATAATCTGAGCGTAATAACGATCCCCAATTCGGTATCGACCATTGGTGAGAATCCTTTCCGGGGATATCGGCTGACGGTCAGAATTGCCGAGGATCATCCATATTTCGCAATGGTGGATGGGGTACTGCTGGATCGGGATATGACCCGGGTGATTCACTGCCCCGAAAATCGACAGAGCTCTAGCTATGTAATTCCCGATGGTGTCGAGAAACTGGATGACAGCGCTTTTCGCTGGTGCGGTTACTTGAAAGAGATTTCTATTCCGTCCAGCGTGAAGAGTATGGGTTCCGATTGCTTCCAGGCCAGTGGCTTAACCGGCATCGTAATTCCGGATGGGGTGGAGGTTATCCCAATGGAATGCTTCCATTGGTGCAGCCAACTGCGGGAAGTTACGCTTCCGGATACCGTTACATCCATAGAAAATTTTGCTTTTTACCACTGCGATAGTTTGACGAAAATCAATCTGCCGCAAGGATTGACTACCATTGGCGAGATGGTTTTTTATAACTGTGGCCAGTTGAAAGAACTGACGATTCCGTCCAGTGTGACCTGGATTGGTGAGGATGCTTTCGCCGCCTGCAACCAGCTTGTGCTTACCGTGGAGCGGGGGAGCTTCGCTGCGCAGTATTGCCGGGACAACGGTCTGAATTACCAGTATTCCGATGCCTTTGACTGGCTGAATGAGGAATAACGAAAGCCCCTGCGGAAAATTTCCGCAGGGGTAAATTTTTGGTGGTATTATTTCTTGAAACTGTCTTTCAAACTGACGGAGCGGTTGAATACCAGATGCTCCGGCGTGCAGTCCCGGCTGTCGGGGCAGAAATAGCCCAGCCGCATGAACTGGTAAGAGGTAGGCGCCTTTGCATTGCCCAGAGAAGCTTCGACCTTGCATCCGGTGAGCACTTCCAGCGAATTGGGGTTGATGCAGGCAAGGAAATCCTTTCCGGCGGCATCGGGATCCGGGTCGTCGAACAGATTGCTATACTGCCGCACCTCGGCATCGTGGCAATTGTTGGCATCTACCCAGTGGATGGTAGCGCCCTTGATCTTGCGCCCGTCGGCGGGGTCGCCGCCTTTGGAATCCGGATCATAGGTGGCCAGTACCTCGGTGACGTTCCCGTTTTCGTCGGTGACACAGCCGGTGCACTGGATGACGTAGGCACCCTTCAGCCGGCATTCGGGGCCATCGGGGTAGAGCCGCTTGTACTTGGGAATGGGCTGCGCTAGGAAGTCGTCCGCCTCAATCCACAGATCCCGGGAGAAAGTGATGGTGCGCTTGCCGTCATCGGGATTGTTGGGATTGTTCTCAATTTCGAAAGATTCGCTCTGCCCCTGGGGATAGTTGGTGATGGTCAGCTTTACTGGCTTCAGCACCGCCATCACCCGCTGAGCGGTGGCATCCAAATCTTTGCGCAGGCAGGATTCCAGGAAAGCGTACTCAATGGTGTTGGGGGACTTGGCCACGCCCACGCTTTCGCAGAAATTGCGGATGGAAGCGGGGGTATAGCCCCGGCGGCGCAGGCCACAAAGGGTGGGCATCCGGGGGTCATCCCATCCGGAGACATATCCTCCCTCGATCAGGGCACGGAGTTTGCGCTTGCTCAGCACGGTATGGTCGATGCCCAGGCGGGCGAACTCAATCTGGCG
>CAZTYB010000067.1:0-10904 GCA_964617595.1 uncultured Oscillospiraceae bacterium
TTCATTTGATGTTATTCCCTGATTTGTATGTTATAAAATGCTGTAGGATTTAGGAAATACGGCTTTGCCATGCGAAATGCCTGCGGGCGTGGGTAGCACACTTAGCACAAAAATGCGGCGCTATTTTAGCGATACAATTTCTGCATTTTGGCTATATTTTTACTTGCGCATGATTGGCGTATTTGCTATAATGATATATATTCTGATCACTGTGTCCCGGGAAAGGGGCGCAGCGACAACCAGAGTGGAGGAATGGCACATGAAAAGACGTCTGTTTGCATTCTTTTTGACACTGTGCATGGCGCTGACCATGCTGCCCACAACGGCTTTTACAACGGATGTGGGACAGGACGGGCTGGACGACGGAACGGAAATCGTGCCGGAGTGCAGCAGTCCCGATTCACCGGACGGCAAGCATCACGGCACCGTTAGTAGCTACGAATATAGCGACTGCGTATCCCCCGGCAAGGGACAGTATATTTGCGAATATTGTGGCGAGCCGATTACTGTTGATGTAGACCCCCGGGGGCACGACTGGTCAAATTACGATGGCAAGTGCGCCCGTGAGAATTGCGGCCTGAGCTGCACCCACAGAACCGATGACGGTACCTGCTGGACGGAGTCCGGGGACGGAACTTCGGAATGCTCTGTTTGCGGTGTGGTATGTATTCATACGTCACGGAGCAATGGGGAATTGAACGGCTGCACGGTCTCTTATTTCTGCACGCTCTGCGGCCACATTGAGACAGAAGAGTCCCACGATTGGTCCAATCGCAATGGCGTATGCGCCCGTACCGGTTGCGGCGCAGTGTGCGACCATAAGGAATATGAGCGGGACACCGGATGCTGCGCTACCTGCGCAATGCCCCATGACCATTCCGGCCATTGGGAAGAGAACCCCGACAGCCCAGGGATGGTTTGCGGCGTTTGCGGCTACGAATGCCCCCATGCATCTTATAATGAAACCACCGGCCAATGCACCGTCTGCGGAATGATGCACAATCATTTCGGTCATTGGGAAGATGGCCAGTGCAGCGTTTGTAAATACACCTGTGACCATAGCGGTAATACCAATGTCCGCAGTTGCGGAGAGGGGGCGGACTGCTCCGTTTGCGGTGTAGTGCTCCCCGAGATGGGTCATGACTGGTCGAAGAAAGACGGCAAATGCGCCCGAACCGGCTGCGAAGCAACCTGCGACCATAGCGGCAGTACCACCGCCCCCAGTTGTGAAGATGGTGCGGACTGCTCCGTTTGCGGCGTAGCGCTCCCCGAGCTGGGTCACGATTGGTCGAAGAAAGACGGCAAATGCGCCCGAACCGGCTGCGAAGCAACCTGCGACCATAGCGGCAGTACCACCGCCCCCAGTTGTGAAGATGGTGCGGACTGCTCCGTTTGCGGCGTAGCGCTCCCCGAGCTGGGTCACGATTGGTCGAAGAAAGACGGCAAATGCGCCCGAACCGGCTGCGAAGCAACCTGCGACCATAGCGGCAGTACCACCGCCCCCAGTTGTGAAGATGGTGCGGACTGCTCCGTTTGCGGCGTAGCGCTCCCCGAGCTGGGTCACGATTGGTCGAAGAAAGACGGCAAATGCGCCCGAACCGGCTGCGAAGCAACCTGCGACCATAGCGGCAGTACCACCGCCCCCAGTTGTGAAGATGGTGCGGACTGCTCCGTTTGCGGTGTAACACGCTCCGCTCTGGGTCACGATTGGTCGAAGAAAGATGGCCAGTGCGCAAGAACCGGCTGCGATGCAACCTGCACCCACGGAACCGATGATGGCCTCTGCTGGGTAGAGGACGAGAACGGAACCACCGTCTGTTCCGTATGCGGCATGGAGAAGCCGCATACCCATAGCTATGACAGCACCGTAACAAAGGATGCTACTTGCACTGAGCCGGGCATACGTACCTTTACCTGCTCCGGCTGCGGTGATAGCTATACGGAAGAAATCCCCGCAACCGGGGAGCACTCCTATTCCTCCGCCGTAACAAAGGATGCTACTTGCACCGAGCCGGGCATACGTACCTTTACTTGCTCCGGCTGCGGCGACAGCTATACAGAGAGTATTCCCGCTACCGGCAAGCACTCCTATTCCTCTGCCGTAACAAAGGATGCTACCTGCGGTGAGGCCGGAATCCTCACCTATACCTGCTCCGGCTGTGGCGACAGCTATACGGAAGAAATCCCCGCAACCGGGGAGCACAAATACGCCTTTATTAAAGCAACAACTGTTTCCCCCTGTGCGAAAGACGGCTATGTTGAAACGTTCGTCTGCTCGGTTTGCGGTGACAGCTACACAGAGAGCGGCCCCGGTCCCGGAACCCATCGTTATACCTACACCGTAACCAAAGAGGCTACCTGCACTGAGGAGGGCGAACAGACCGTTACCTGCTCCCGCTGCGGCGAGAGCTTTACGGAGAAAATCCGTCGCAACAGTAACCACGCCTATACCTACACCGTAACCAAAGAGGCTACCTGCATTGCGGAGGGCGAACAGACCGCTACCTGCTCCCGCTGCGGCCATAGCTATACAGAGTCCATCCCTGCAACCGGTGCCCACAACAATGTTGAGCTTTCACTGTCGCTGGAGCTGTTGCATGGATTGAATTTGGGGGGGAACTGTGAGGAGAGCAGGGACGTTAAATACATTTGTTCTACCTGCGGTGCCACCTGCACGAAGTCCGTCCCTGGTCCTGGGCATAGTTGGCAGCGCCGAACTGCACTGATGCACGGGGAGCTCAAGTATGTTTATACCTGCTCCGTCTGCGGCAAGTATTATATGGAGGCGCTCTCCGGCTACCTGGAAGAGGTGGATCCCAGTTCTTTCATGCTCCTTGCTTCGGCGGATGGCAATACGGAACTGCCGGATAATATCACGGTGGAGTGCGTCACCCTGGAAGATGGGGGCAAAGCCTACGTGGTCAGGGAATTGATGCTTAAGGATAAGGTGTCGATCTTGGGATTCGACATCAATTCCGAGAACGGTGATATCCGCTATGTGGGCTACGAGCGGACGGATGAGAACGGTAATACTACCGGCCTCGTTGAGCTGAATTCCCCCACGGGGCTGCGTAACGTCGGCCTGACCATTGAAGATACGCAGAACGGACAGAATACCTTAACGGTCAGTGAAAACGGGCTGGTCGTCATCCCAGAGGAAAATGATGAGAGAATCAGGGTTACGGATATGACGGCGACCCTGGCAGACGGAAAAATTATATACGAGATGCATACCGAATCCGGCTCAACCTGGACCTGGGCCATTGACTACGGCGATGTAGAGCAGCTGAGAGCGGGGCAGGCGGCGATTGAAGCGCAAATAGAATCCTTGGGTGAACTTTTCCAGGTGACACCGATCTATGCGACACTTCCATCGGACGAATCCGGCAATGGGGGAGAACAGGTACTGGTCGGCTTCCTGATGGATGTCCCTGAGGGAAAGGGCGCTGATAACAGCAGTTCCTCCACATCGGCGAGCAGCGGCAGCAATATTGGCGCACACGGCGACCTGGTGGGGACGCAAATCCAGACGGGCGGCATCCGCAATGACGGCAATATTGAAATTGACGGCGGGCACAGCAGCAGAGATCCTAAGGGCAGCGATATGGGGACAAGTAGCTTGTACGGAAGTACCGGCAATCTGGTAGGCATACAAGTCCGGAAGAGCATAGAAATCCAGATGAGTCTGAATGGTGACCGGGAGTCAACCGAACCGGCGGGCAGTGAATCTGACAGCAGCAACAGCACAGAAACACAGAAAGGCTATTATATTAACTTCCTCAGACTCTGGACGAGACCTGCGGAATCCACGGATTCTACGGAACCTGCGGAGCCCACAGAACCTACGGAAGTTACAGAGCCTACGGAAGTTACAGAACCTACGGAAGTTACAGAGCCTACGGAAGTTACAGAACCCACGGAGCCCGAATCCACATATGTCTTCGTCTCCTTTGAAACCAAGACACTGTACGAACCGGAGCCCACGGAACCCGAGGTGATACGGATCATTCGCTGGGTGGATGAAACGGAACCTCCAAAACCGATCGAAGAATTTGAGGATGCCACGGAGCCTCCCACGGAGCCTCCAACGGAACCACTGACAGAGCCCCCAACGGAAGAATCGACTCAACCAACCCAAAATATACAATGGAATTTTTCACCCGCCCAAGCTGTCTGTGATCATTGCGGTGAGACGTATTATACTAAGGACGGACATACATGTAGTTACGAAAAGCAATTCTGGTACGAACTGACCCATCCGGACGAGTACAGACAATGTGTCCCCAGTGGCACGATGATCACCCTGGCGGACGGCACCCGGAAGAAAGTGGAGGAGATCACGCTGGAGGATACCTGCCTGGTATTTGACCATGAAAATGGCGGCTTCACCGCAGCGGGCATCCCCTTCCTGGAGAATGATGGTGAGCAGGAATACAGTGTCCTGAATCTGGAATTCTCCGACGGCAGCATCACCCGCCTGATCGATGAGCACGGCTATTTCGACCTGGACGAGATGGGCTATGTATACATTCACGGGGACGATTACACCGATTTCATCGGCCACCGCTTCTTCAAGGCGGAGGTCGTGAACGGCGAATACGTCACCGGGGAAGTTACCCTCATCAATGCCTATGTGACCCGGGAGGTTACCGGATGCTATTCTTTCCCCACGGCCTACTACCTGAATTATTTCGTGGATGGGTTCCTGTCCATGCCCGGCGGCAGCACAGGGATGTTCAATTTCTTCCCTTATGACGATGATTTGGCCTACAATGCGGAGGCCATGGCGGAGGATATCGCAACCTACGGTCTGTTCAGCTATGAAAATCTGGCCGATCTGATCACGGAGGAAGAATTCTCCCTCTACCCGGCGCAGTACCTGAATGTGGCACTGGGCAAGGGGCTGCTCACCCAGGAGGACTTGCAGCAGCTCATCCAGCGCTACGTCCTGGCCAAGCGATAACAGAATGATAGCCGCCCACCGGGAAAACGGTGGGCGGTTTTTCGTTTGTGTTAGCTTGCCGTTAGACCGTGCCGGTGACGGTCAATGTGGCGGTGCCGGGGGTTACGGCGTAGGTGCCGTCGGCGTTCTGGGTGTAGGTGGCGGCGGGGACGGTGATTTGCCCGGGGGTGGTGGCGAATGCGCCGGTCTGGGCGTTATAGGTGTAGTTCGTTCCCTCCGTCCAGGTTGCGCCGTTGAACGTGACGGCGATATTGCGCAGCAGGGGATCGAATGTGTCCGTCAGGGTGACCTGATCGGCGGCCACTGCGGCGGTGGAGCCGTCATTCTCAATGACGAAGGTATAGGTCAATTGGCCATTCTCCTGCACCACCGTGGGGCTGAGGGCTTTCGTAATGCGCAGGTCAACTTGCGTCCGGTTGTTGATGGTGGCCTGGGCGGTGAGGGCGGCGGTGAGGCCGGTACCCGTGACGGTGGCGGTATTGGTGATGGTGGCCTCCTGCCCCAGGGGGGCGTAGGCGGTGACATCCGCCTCGTAGACGATCACCACATTTCCCCCGGCGGGGACGGTGATCCCGCTGAAAGTCAGAGGCGAGCCGGCCGTGACCGTGGGGGCGGCGGACAGAGTGCCGTTGATGAATTGCCGCACCGTCCCGTCACGGTAGGCCAGGGGATAGACCGTTCCGGTTCCGAAGGTGTAGCCCCCCAGATCGTCGCTGACGGTCACGCCGGTCACCGGGGCGGTGCCGGTATTGACCAGGGAGAGGGCATAGGTCACCCTGCCATCGGATTCGTACAGATCGCTGACCGCCGTTTTGGCAGCGGTCAGGGTTTCTACCAGTTCGCCGATAACGGTATTGGAATCGGTGGAGCCGCCGGTATAGGACAGGGTCGCAAAGTTCGTGAATCTTGCCATAAACATTCACTCCTTATAGAATTTGGGATTTTTCCTCCCAAACATTCTATGTTCCCCTGTCGAAATCTGTGTTTTCCGGCGGGAATCAGTGGTGAATATATACCCTTGCCCGGTCGTCGCCGGTATCATCCCGGATGGTGGTGAGATATTCCCATCCGTAGCGCTCGTAGAACCCAATGTGATTCGTGAGCAGATAGACGGGGCTTATTTCCCGGGAACGCAAATCCTCCACGGCCATATTCAGCAGCTGCCCGGCGATGCCGTTGCGGCGGTAGTCCGCCTCCGTATATACGGCGCAGATATTGGGGGTCAGGTCACGGCGAGGGTGGAAATCATTCTCGATGACACCGAGCCCCCCGGCGATTCTTCCCTCCGCCAGGCACAGGTACCATCCGTATTCCGTGCGCCCGTCCAGATAATCGTTCATGCAATCCAGATATGCCTGGGTAGGCACGCCCCATTTGCTGTGGAACCACTGGGCAGCTTCGTCCCGCAGCTGGGGCTGCTGCCGCAGGGTGATGTAAGTAAATTCGGTCATATCGTTCGCTCCTTTTGCAACATGGCGTTGTGAAACGTTAGTTTATATATAATTTCAGTATAATCGCTTCCGCATCCATTGTCAATCTTTTCTGCCTATTTCGGTGGAGCTTCTTTCTTTCAAAAAAACATGGGGCAATTGGAGCAATCATTAAGATTTCGAAAATATTCGCCCCGTTCCTTGCATTTTCGCCCTGCCTGTGTTATAGTTTTCTTCGGATTATGATTATGTTGCTCGGAGGCCATCTGAGGATGAGGCGTTATTTCTTTCGATACTTTCTTCTTTTACTCTGCCTGCTGCTGCTCACCGGCTGCTCAGAGCTTTTCCCCAAATCGGGGCAGAATGCGGGGGCGACGATTCCCGCCGCTCCGGCGGATGCCAGCGGTGAGACCCTTTCCGTGATTCCGGAAAACTGGGTCATGGCCACGGAACCGGTGGTCAAGCAGGATGTGGAGCATCTTTCCCTGGTGGTGACGGAGACGACCATACGCCAGCTGGAGGATTACCCCAATTTGAAGACCCTGGATTTATCCGGCAGCACCTGCTATACGGCCATCATGGTCTACGTCCGGAACCATCCGGAGGTGGAGGTCACCTATTCGGTGGACTTTGGCAGCGCATCGGCGGTGAATTGGGCGGAGAATGTGACATTGTCCGGCAGCGGCGTGGATTTCCAGACACTGCGAACCAATCTCGCCTACCTGCCCCAGCTGAAAGCGGTGCAATTGCCCAATACCTCCCTGAGCTATTCGGAGATCCAGATGCTCCGCAATGCCTACCCGAAGGTGGATATCAGCTACTCCGTCTCCATATTGGGGATGGACTATACCGAGGAGACGGAAACCATCAATCTGGCGGGCATCACCAAGGATAGTCTGCTGCCCATTGTGGATAAATTAGGGAAACTCCCCAATTTGAATTATGTGGAATTGATGAATGCCTCCGGAACCTGCGAACTGTCCCGGCAGGAGGTAAAGCAGCTGATGGATGCGGCGCCGGATGTTCGGTTCCATTATCTGTTCAGCTTATTTGGCCGGACAGTTTCCACCACGGACGAGACCATTGAATTCAAGAATTTGAGCCTCACGGCGGATGCGGAGACGGAGATCCGGGAGGCAATGAGCATCATGGCGCCCGGCTCCAGCCTGATTCTGGATCGGTGCGGGCTGAGCAGCGAATTCCTGGACAATATCCGGGGGGACTTCACGGACGTGGATCTGGTTTGGCGGGTCTATTTCGGCACCGATGGCCGCTATACCACCCTGACCAATGACGATACCATCCGGGTGGTATACAATGTCACCAACGATACCTGCTACGAGATGCGCTATCTGCGCAGCGTAAAATACATGGACATGGGGCACAATGATACCCTGTCCGATGTGAGTTTCCTGACATTCATGCCGGAATTGGAGATACTGATCCTGTCCGGCAGTGCGGTATCCGATCTGTCCGGTATTGAGAACTGCAAGAAACTGGAATTCCTGGAGCTGGCCAACTGCACCAAGCTAAAGGATATTTCCCCCCTGGCCGGGTGCGGCAACCTGAAGTATCTGAATATCTGCTTCACGAAAGTGGAGAGTTTGATGCCCCTGGACGGACTGGATATCCAGAATCTCTTCTGCAAACGGACGAAAGTCGGCGCAGAGGAGCAGAAAGTCTTCAAGGAGATCCATCCGGATGCCACTGCGGTCTTTACGGGGAACGACCCCTACGCCGGCCCCGGTTGGCGCTATACCGATTACGGCTACACCTATACGGAGTTCTATAAGAAAGTACGCCAGGTCTTTGGCTATGACCAGGTGGACAAAGCCCTCCGGGCGCAGCAGGCGGCAGCGGGCAACTGATTCACGCAAACCCATGGGGGTGCCGCTTCCTTGCGGCACCCCTCAAAAAATATAAGACAGAAAAGAGATCGAATTATGCTTTACCGTTACGAGACCCATATGCATACCAGCGAGGGCAGCGCCTGCGCCATCTCCACCGGTGCGGAAATGGCACGGGCACATAAGGCGGCGGGGTACACCGGCATCTTCATCACGGATCATTTCTTCAATGGCAATACGGCAGTCCCCCGGGACTTACCCTGGAGAGAGCGGGTGGAGCGCTTCTGCCTGGGGTATGAGAACGCCCAGGAAGAGGGGGAGAGAATCGGATTACAGGTTTTCTTCGGCTTCGAATATGCCTATCAGGGGGCGGAGTTCCTGATTTATAATCTGGATAAGCAGTGGCTCCTGACCCACGAGCACATCGACCGCATGGATACCCGTCAGGCGCTGAACCTCATGCGCCAGGATGGGGGATTTGCCATCCAGGCGCATCCTTTCCGGGAGCGGGGATATATCGACCATTTCCAGCTCTACCCCCGGGATATTGACGGCGTGGAGGGCATCAATGCCGCCCACCAGGGGGAAGCGGGGGAGAAGATGAATCAGCGTGCCCTGACCTATGCGAAGATGTTTGACCTGCCCGCCACCTCCGGCTCGGATACCCACAGCGCCCAGCAAATGCATGGCGGCGGAGTGGCATTTACGGAGAAACTTCAAACGCCCCTGGATTATCTGCGCCTGCTGCGTAGCGGGGAAATTACATTGCTGACGGGGAAGAATCCTGACTGAGGCCTTTTTCCCCCGGTTGATTGCCCAGCTCCTGGAACAGTCCTACGGTCAGCGCAACGCCCAGTGCCCTTGCATCCTCTGTCAGGGCGGCCAAATCCTCCCCCGTGCGCCAGGTGCGGAAGATAGCGGCATCCTGTATCTGCTGAATCTGGTAATGGCAGTGCAGTGCCCTGTCCACATGGGCGGAAGCGGGGCAGGGATGATGGTTTGGCGCATAAGATGCCCCGGCGGGGGTCAGGGAGATGGTCTGCCCCTCCAGCGCCGATTCCAGCCAGATGGTTCGCCCCGCCCATTTTTTCAGATATTTTTCCAGCGGAACATCGGTGGGCACCGGCGGCAGGAATACGGCTCCACCCGCAGCGGCATATGCCGGGGGGACACCAACGGGGCACCGGAGATTGCGCACCAGGAACGCCGCCAGGGAAGCAGAATCCTCCTCCGGCGGATTCTGGAAATCGATCAGTAGCCCGGCACAGTGAAATTGCAGCAGGATTGACCCCAGCTCCTGACAGACCCGCTCCATGTTATGCCCACGCATGGGGGTGCTGTCGTTGAGAATCAGCAGACTCCCCTCCGGCAGTGCAACGGGGAGATTGCACAGCCCTCGGGAGTAGGGGGAGAAGTGGCAGGCCATCCAGGCGAGCTTCTCCGGCAGATGGGTCGCATTGCCCATTTCGGCGGCGGTCATGGCCAGATATTGGGAAAACTCCATGGACAAACGCCCCTTTCCATGGTATAATCTTCTACAACTTATGAACCTGGGAGGACGGATATGTCCATTTCGCTTTTACCTAAATTGATTGCACCGGCGCTGACGGAGCTTTCCCCGGAGCTGCTCCATGAAAAGGGGGTTCGGCTGCTGATGCTGGATTTTGACAACACCATCGTCCCCTATACCCGGGATACTCCAACGCCGGAGATGGAGCGCTGGATCGGGCAGATGCTCCATTCGGATATTCAGCTCTGCGTGGTATCCAACAGCAAGCGGGATCGGGTGAAGCTCTTTTGCGAAAAATATGGTCTCGACTGCATTACCCACGCCAGGAAGCCTTTTCCCAAAGGGATTCGCCAGTGCCTGAGCCGCTATCATATCCCCCCCGCCCAGGCGGCGCTGGTGGGAGATCAGATCTATACGGATACGCTGGGCGCCAATGGCGCCGGGGTCATGGCCATTCTGATCCCGGCCATTGACAATCATAATTTCTGGCTGAAGCTGCGCCACTGGCTGGAGATGCCGTTCATTGGGCTGGCCTGGCGCAGAAAAATGTAACTTTTCGCCAAGGGACGGCAGCGACAGGCAAAAAAATCCACGCCTTTGCCAAAAGAATGGAACTATTTTGAAAAAGATGATATTTCCCCTTGAAAAAAGGAAGATAATCGGTTAAAATAAAGCGATGCAATTTGTACATACTTTTCTCCGCCTATGGGGAAGATAACTTAGGAGGATATTGAAATGATTTCTGCAAGTGAATTCAGAAACGGCGTAACTTTTGAAATGGATGGCAAGGTCATGCAGGTCATCGAGTTCCAGCATGTCAAGCCCGGCAAGGGTGCTGCTTTCGTCCGTGTGAAGATGAAGAACGTCATCACCGGCGGCGTGACCGAGACCAGCTTCAACCCCACTGCCAAGTACCCCACCGCTTACATTGAGCGCAAGAAGATGGAGTACTCCTACAACGACGGCGAGCTGTACTACTTCATGGATCCCGAGACTTATGAGTTGGTTCCCATTGAGAAGTCTGCTCTGGACGAGTCCTTCGGTTTCGTTAAGGAGAACGACGTCTGCACCATCATGAGCTATAAGGGCAGCGTTTTCGGTGTTGAAGTTCCCAACTTTGCCGATCTGGTAGTTACCGCTACTGAGCCCGGCTT
>CAZTYB010000068.1:0-10748 GCA_964617595.1 uncultured Oscillospiraceae bacterium
TGCTTTGAGTATACACCACTTATTCACTTTTGTCTTCTCCCTTATTATACAAGGGATTGTTCAGGGCGGTAGGATGACCCAGGCAGTTCCAGGGTTAGAGCGGTTCATCATTGTTCTAATAACGAACCGTTGCTCATGAATTGGTTCTCTATGCAATCCCTCAGACAAAATCGGTTCCGAAGAGCCGATTTTGCCAGCTCCCTTTACACAAGGGAGCCTTCCCTCTCTCTCGTTCCATTTTACCATTCACCCCACATGGCAGATACCGGGAAAAGCGGACACCCCGGAGGGGTGTCCCTACGGTGATGAACGGCAAAAATCTAAAAAAAGAACCCCTTGCCCCCCTCAATGAGGGGGGCGAATGCCATCGATTCAACAAGGAGGAATCCATAATGGAAAAAATCCTCGTCCTGGATTTCGGCGGCCAGTATAATCAGCTGATTGCCCGCCGGGTTCGTGACCTGAACGTTTACGCAGAAATCAAACCCTACAACGCCATCACCCCGGAGGAAATCACCGCCGGGGGGTACTGGGGCATTATCTTCACCGGCGGCCCCAACAGCGTTTATGACATGGCCTCCCCCCATTATGATCCGAGGGTGCTGGAACTGGGGATCCCCGTCCTTGGCATCTGCTATGGGGCGCAGCTCACCGCATGGATGGGCGGCGGCAGCGTGATTACGGCGGAGACCAGCGAATATGGCAAGATTGGCCTCACCCTGGATGCACCGGAATCCAAACTGATGAAAGATGTGCCGGGGGAGAGCATCGTCTGGATGAGCCATACCGACCGCATTGCCCAGCTGCCCGGGGGCTTCCGGGTGACGGCGCATACGGATGTGTGCCCCGTGGCGGCCATGGAGAACGAAGAGAAGCGCCTCTATGCCGTCCAGTTCCATCCGGAGGTGACCCACAGCCAATTCGGCAAACAGATGCTGAAGAATTTCCTTTACGAAATCTGCCATTGCCAGGGCTCCTGGCGGATGGATTCTTTCATCCAGGATACCGTTGCCGCCCTGCGCCAGCAGATCGGGGACAGAAAGGTGATATTGGGTCTGTCCGGGGGCGTGGATTCCTCCGTGGCGGCGGGGCTCATCTCCCGGGCGGTGGGGGATCAGCTCACCTGCGTATTCGTGGATCAGGGATTGATGCGCAAGGACGAGGGGGATTTCGTGGAGGAGACGTTCACGAAACTCTTTGATATGAAATTTGTCCGACTGGATTGCCGGGAGCATTTCCTCTCCTGCCTGAAAGGGGTCACCGACCCGGAGCAGAAGCGCAAGATCATCGGCACGGAATTCTACAAGGCTTTTTGGGGGGAGATTCGCCGCCAGGGCAGCGCCAACAGCTTCTTCGCCCAGGGCACCATCTACCCCGACCGCATCGAATCCGGCAAGGGCAACGCCGACAAGATCAAGACCCATCACAATATGGTGCGCCAGCCGGAGGACGTGCAGTTCCTGGGCACCATCGAGCCGCTGAAAGACCTGTTCAAGGACGAAGTCCGCCGGGTGGGTGAAGAATTGGGCATCCCCAGGGAGCTGGTATGGCGGCAGCCTTTCCCCGGCCCGGGGCTGGGCGTGAGAATCATCGGGGAGGTCACGGCGGAGAAAGTTGCCATCTTGCAGCAGGCCGACTGGGTTCTGCGGGACGAGATGGAGAAGAACGGCTACGCTCAGCACATGGCGCAGTTCTTCTGCGTGCTGCCCGGGGTGAGCACCGTGGGGGTCATGGGCGACCACCGCACCTATGACCATCTGCTTGCCATCCGAGCCGTGACCACTGATGATTTCATGACCGCCGATTGGGCGCGCATCCCCTATGACCTGCTGGCCAAGGTATCCAGCCGAATTACCAACGAGGTCAAGCACATCAACCGTGTCGTCTACGATATCACCTCCAAGCCCCCGGCAACGGTGGAATGGGAGTGACGGGAAAATGAAATCCAGGCACCCGCCAGGAAAGTTGTCGGAAGAAAACTTATTTACGAATTAGATGATAAGGAGAATGCGGATGAAAAATGAAATGTGTTCTGCGGGGAATCTTATAAAAATTATTGCAGATTCGAGAAACAATGCATTAAAGAAAGTAAACGAAGAACTTATCCGGATGTATTGGAAAGTTGGCGCATATCTAAGCAAAGAAGCTGAGAATGCCACTTTCGGAGATGCATATATCGATTCCATGGTGAAAGAGATTCAAGATGCGTTTCCGGGGATTAAGGGATTCAATAGGCGTGGCCTGTATAGAATGAAGCAGTTTTATGAGACTTATGCTGGCGATGAATTTGTGACAACACTGTTGACACAAATTAGTTGGAGTAATCATCTGGCGATTATGTCTAAAGCAAAAACGGTGGAAGAAAGACACTTCTATATAACGCTTTGCATAAAGGAATCCTATTCGGCCAGGGAATTGGACAGGCAGATCAATAGCGGATATTATGAAAGATATATGCTTTCTACAGAAAAGCTTCTGCCGGAGCCAATAAGGGATTTGAAAGAAAATCCGTTCCTGGATTCGTATGTGATAGAATTTTTGGATTTGCCAAAAAATTATAAAGAAGCCGATTTGCGCAAAGGACTTATCCAGAATATGAAAAACTTTATTTTAGAAGTGGGCAGAGACTTTACTTTCATAGGTGAAGAATACCGAGTGCAAGTTGGTGGAGAAGATTTCCGAATTGATTTGCTGTTTTTTCATAGAGGATTGCAATGTTTGGTGGCGTTTGAATTAAAAATTGACAAATTTAAACCGGAATATGTTTCCAAGATGGACTTTTATCTGGAAGCGTTAGATCGTCAGAAAAAGAAAGACAACGAAAACCCAAGCGTAGGAATGATCCTTTGCGCAACCAAGGACGATGAAGTGGTAGAATATGCAATGAGCAGGACGCTATCGCCGATGATGGTGGCAGAATACAAATTGCAATTGCCGGATAAAGCAGTGTTGCAGAAGAAATTGCAGGAATTGGTAAATATGCCATTGATCGAAGAATAGATTGATTTAGTCGAAACCGATTGAATGCCAGGCTTTGTCATGAAAGTGTAATTTGACCGGAATTTCCTGATTATGGCACCTACTTTTGCCGGGAAAATGAAAAACGGGAATTGACGTAAGTGTAAAAAGGGATTATAATAGTACTGACAAATGAATAGCCGGTGTATCTGCGCAGCGATGTGCGGCGTTGCCAAGGCAACGTCATAGGAATCGGATGAAATTTCCGAGCTGTCCCATTAACCGTGAAGCCGACGAAAGCGTAAAGACAGAAGCCACTGCCCTCTGGGTGGGAAGGCACGCAAGTAGGATGAAGCAAAGCCGGGAGACTTGTTTACACCGTGAAAATCATTCCCATGGGGTTGGGCGTGCTATTTGACCGGCGTGGTTTCCAACGGTTCAATTCGTGTCCCTCATGGAGGGACACTTTTTTATTGCAAAGAATAAAATGTCCCTCGCTGATTCATTTGATCATCATTTTTTAGGAGGGACTTATATGTCCAAGAAAATCATTTCCCTTTGCCTTGCTGCGCTGCTGATGCTCAGCATGGCTGCCGTGGCTATGGCCGACGATACTTCCGTCACCGTCACCGATATGCATGGCCGTGAAGTCACCCTGACCGAGCCTGCAACCCGGGTAGTTGCGCTGACCCCCGCCGACTGCGAAATCCTCTGCGCCATCGGGTGCGAGGAGACACTGGTTGGCCGCGGCAAATACTGCGACTACCCCGAATCCATCCAGAATCTGCCCGCGCTGGCCACCGGCAGCAACATGAATGTGGAAGAGATCCTGGCGCTGGAGCCCCAGGTGCTGTTCATGAGCGACATGAACCAGACCGATGAGCAGGTTCAGCTGCTGGAAGACAACGGCGTGAAAGTTGTCGTCAGTGAGACCACCGATATCGATGGCGTTTACGTTGCCATCCGCATGATCAGCGCCCTGATGGGCAAGGAAGCCGAGGGCGAAGCCGTCATCGCCGAGATGCAGGCCACTTTCGACTATATCGCCTCCATCAGCGAACAGTCCGACAAGACCATCTATTTCGAGGTCATGCCCCTGGAGTGGGGCCTGTGGACTGCGGGATACAATACGTTCATGCATGAGATCGCCCACCTGTGCGGCATGGAGAATGCTTTCGCCGATATCGACGGCTGGCAGGCCATTGACCAGGAGCAGGTCATCGACCGTGACCCGGACTATATCGTGCTGGTGACCGGCATGGGCGACACCGCCCCGGAGGAAGTAATGGGACGTGAGGGCTGGGGCGAGATGAAAGCCATCCAGAACGCCGCCATCTTCAATGCCGACTCCAACATGATCACCCGTCCCGGCCCCCGGCTGAAGGATGCCGCCATTGCCCTGTACGAATTCCTGTACGGCACCGAGATTGACGAAAGCGCCATCCAGGTAACCGAAGCCGCCGCCTGAAAAGGGCGCTTCCACACCTGAACCCCGTAATTTTCGGAGGGGAAGTCGATTGACTTCCCCTCTTTACAAACAAAGAGGTTTTATGAAATCATTATCCGAACATTTCTCCTGGCGAACCTATGTGCTCTTCACGGTGGTTCTGCTGGGGACGATGCTGCTGTGCGTATGCGTGGGCAGCGTGAATATTCCGCTGAAGAATACCCTCACCGCCATGTGGAATACCCTGTGGGGGCTGGAAGTTCCTGCCGGAGTATCCAAAAATATCATCCTGAATGTGCGGCTGCCCCGGGTGATCAATGTGGCGCTGGTGGGGGCGGCGCTGTCCCTTTGCGGCGCAGCCATGCAGGGATTGCTGCGCAATCCCCTGGCCGATGGCTCCACATTGGGTGTCAGCTCCGGCGCATCGCTGGGTGCGGTGATTGCGCTGGCATTCGGGGTGAATATTCCGGGATTCGAATACGGCGGCACCATGATCATGGCCATGAGCTTCGCTTTCTTGTCGCTGGTGCTGATACTGTCCCTGGCATATGTGCTGGATCGCTCCATGTCCACCAATTCCATTATTCTCATTGGCGTTATTTTCTCCATGTTCTCCTCCAGTGCGATGAATCTGATCATCTCCTTTGCCAATGACCATGTGCGCTCTTTCGCTTTCTGGACGATGGGCTCCCTCTCCGGCACCAATTATACCCACAGTGCCATCCTTGGGGTGACGGTGCTCCTTGGGGGCGGCATCCTGCTGCATTACGGGCGGGAGCTGAACGCTTTTGCCATCGGGGAGGACAACGCACGGCACATCGGCGTGAACGTGAAGAAAGTGAAATTGGTGATTTTGATCACCGTATCCATTATGATCGGTGTGTGCGTGTCCGTTGGCGGCACCATCAGCTTTGTTGGCCTCGTCACCCCTCATATGACCCGGATGATCGTCGGCCCCAATCACAAGCGGCTGCTGCCGAGCTCCATGTTCTCCGGGGCGGTGTTCCTGCTGCTGGCCGACCTGGTGGCTCGCACGCTGCTCAGCCCCATTGAGCTGTCCATCGGCGTTGTCACGTCCCTGGTGGGGGCAGTGGCGTTCATTATCATCTTCTACCGGACGAGGAAGGGGGCGTAAGAATGCTGAAAGCGGAAAACATCGCCGTGCGCTACGGCGAAAAGACAATCGTGGACGATGTTTCGTTCCATTTGCAGCCGGGGCAATGGCTGATGCTGGCCGGCCCAAACGGCGCAGGAAAATCCACCCTCATCCACGCCATCGCCCAGGGGGCGCCCTATACCGGTCGATTCACCCTGGAGGGGAAAGATATCCGCCGCCTGCGCCCGGCGCAGCTGGCGCAGAAGATCGGCATCCTGTCCCAGAAGAACAATGTGGGCTACGCCTACAGCGTGGAAGAAGTGGTGGGGCTCGGGCGCTATGCCCATTCCCGTGGCTTCCTTGCAGGCAGGGACGATGAGGGCGAAGCCCTTGTAGAACAGGCGCTGGCGCTGACGGGACTGACGGAATTGCGAAAATCCAGTGTCCTCACCCTCTCCGGTGGGGAATTGCAGCGCACGTTCCTGGCGCAGGTTTTCGCCCAGAATCCCTCTGTTTTGATTCTGGATGAACCGGCCAATCATCTTGACCTGGTTTACCAGAAGCATATTTTCTCCCTCATTCAGCAGTGGCTGCAAACCCCGGGGCGGGCGGTGCTGTCCGTGGTGCACGATTTGAGCTTGGCGAAAAAATATGGCACCCACGCTGTGCTGATGAATCACGGCAAATGCATTGCCCAGGGGGAGCTGGAGCAGGTCTTCACGGCGGAAAGGCTACAAGCGGTATACGATATGGATGTCTACGCCTGGATGAACGAAATGCTGGAACAATGGAAGCAATAATGGATTATATGAAATCTTGTCCCCTGCCGAGTTGGCAGGGGACGTTTTTTGGAGCAAGTCTATCTATTTTTTACAAAAATTCCCTTTTGGGGATTGGAAATGCAGGGCAAGTTGTGATACAATAAGAATCAGAAAAAATCGGGGGGCTGGGGCATGGAAACGATCAAGGTATTCATCACCGAGGACGAGAGCATCGTCCGGGAGGGGCTGCGGGATATCGTGCCCTGGGAGAAATATGGATTCGAATTCGTCGGCGATGCCCCGGATGGGGAGATCGCCCTGCCGCTCATCCGCAAGCTCAAACCGGATGTGCTGATCACGGATATCAAGATGCCGTTCATGGACGGCCTGGCGCTGAGCAGCATCGTCAGCCGGGAACTACCCAATACCAAGATCATCATCCTCAGCGGCTACAGCGATTTTGACTATGCCCGTCAGGCCATTGACCTGAACGTTGACCAGTATCTGCTGAAACCCATTACCAAGGCCGCCATTGTGAAAGCTCTGGAGCGTACCCGGCAAAAAATCCAGGAGGAGCGGGAACAGCAGGATTACCTGCGCCGCTATGAGCAGGATACCAAGAAATACGAGAGTTTCTCCCGCCGGGCGTTCTTCGAGCGGTTGGCGGAGGGCTCCATGTCCGTCCAGGAGATTTACGAGGAGGCGGAGCGGCTCCATCTGGACTTGAATGCGGACGGATATAATTTCGCCATTTTCTCCATCCAATCTCTCCAGCCCACGGCCTACAGCGAAGAGGCGGCGGTGATGATGGAGGGGCTGCTGGATTATTTCCTGCGCTACCCCGGGTATATCCTCTTCCGCAGTGGGCTGATGAGCTATGCCATCCTCATCAAGGGTGACCGGGCGACACTGGGGGATCTGACCGACCGGGCACTGGATATCATCCAGCGCCGGTGCAATTCCGCCGGTGCCGAGCTGAACTGGTGTGCGGCGGTGGGAACCCCGACTGACCGGCTCAGCGGCCTTGCTCAATGCTATAGCGATGCCAACCATGCCCTGGCCTATCGCCACCTGATGCCCGGCACCCATGTTTTTCGGGCAGATATGCTGCGCAGTGAGGCGGAGAATCCATCCGTGGGCAATCTAGAGACCCTGGATCCCGGGAAACTGGATCCCATGGTCATCCGCAGCTTCATCCAGTCCGGCACCGCCGACGAGATCGAGGCTTTCGTATCGGAATATATGTCCAATCTGGCGGGGGCGGAACGGTCGCTGATGTTCCGGTACTATATCTTCATGTCCGCCCGGATCAATGCGGAGGTGGTCTTGCAGCAGCTGGGCTGCCAGATGGAGGACTTTGTCAAGCTGCCAAAGCCCGAGGGGAATATCCCCGCCTCGGATGTGAAAAAGTATCTCATCACGGTGCTGACGGCGGCCATCGGGCTGCGGGATGCCAAATCCCAGCAGGAGAGCAGCAATATCATCAACAGCGCCATCCGCTATATTGAGAAGAATTATACCGATGAGAATATCTCCCTGAATTCCGTTGCCCAGGCCATCAACATCAGCTCCAATTACTTAAGTGCTCTGTTCAGCCAGAAGATGGAGGTCTCCTTTGTGGAGTACCTGACCCAGAAGCGGATGAACCGGGCGAAGCAGCTGCTCCAGCGCACGAATCTGCGTTCCAGCGAAATTGCAGCGGAGGTGGGCTACCGTGACCCGCGGTATTTCTCTTTCGTCTTCCGCAAGACCCAGGGGTGCACCCCCAGAGCGTTCCGGGCAGGGGAGACGGAGGAAGAATGAAAAAGTCACTTCTGCATTCCAATTCCATCGCCGGGAAACTCTACCGGCTGATCCTGAATTTCTTTGTGCCCATGGTGCTGCTGGCGGCGGTGATCCTGATTCTGCTGGTGAGCTACAATGTGCGCAACGCCGCCATCACCGGCAATATCACCACCGCCTCCCGGTTCAATCAGGATTTCCGGGCGGATGTGGATTTGAAAATGTATTACTATGTCACCGGCGCCTCCCAGGAGCTGCCGTCAGCGGAGATCGAAGCTGCCCGGAATCTGGCGCAGACCCTGCTCTCCAATACCACCAATTCCGATAGCCGCAAGGCGGCCGAAAGTGTCCTGGGTCTGTGTGACAGCTTGAGCGCCCGCATCCAGCGCATCCAGAATACCCAGGGCTACGACAAGCGCATGGAACAGCTGGAGACCAGTGTCTACGTGATCACGGAGCTGATCGAGGAATATATGTACACCTACCTCTACCACGAGGCGGGGCAGCTGGCCATCTTGCAGCGCCAATTGACAAGGATGCTGGGGGCGGAGCTGCTGGCGGTGGGGCTGACACTTCTGGTGCTGACCATCCAGACCATCCGCCGGGCGCTGCGTACCAGCCGGAGCATTACCGACCCCATCGATGCACTGGCTTCCCGTGTCTCTGAAATTGGCCGGGGGGAGCTGGCGGAGAAGCCCCCCGCCCAGGCGGATGACCCCAAGCTCCTGGCGCTGAGCACCGGCATCGAGGAGATGGCCGTGCGGCTGAACCGGCTCATTGAGCTGAACAATCAGGAGCAGCTGCGCCTGAGGGGCATCGAGCTGGCACTGATCCAGGCGCAGATCAATCCCCACTTCCTCTACAATACGCTGGATGCCATCGTATGGCTCATTGAAACGGGGAAAAATGAGCAGGCGGAGGAGATGGTCACGAGCCTGTCCAATTATTTCCGTGCGTTCCTCAGCAATGGTCAGGATATCGTCACCATGGCGCAGGAGCAGCAGCACGTCAGGAGCTACCTGGAGATTCAGCAGGTGCGCTACAAGGATATTCTGGATTATGAGATTCGGATGGAACCGGCCATTGCCGACTGCCTGATTCCTAAAATGACCCTCCAGCCCCTGGTGGAGAATGCCATTTATCATGGCATCAAGCCGAAGCGTGGCCGGGGAACCATAACGGTGACTGGAACGTTGACCGATGGCCGGGTGACCATCCGGGTGGCGGACACCGGAGCGGGAATGACCTCGGAGGAGCTGGGGCATCTGCGTACCCAGCTGGAAAATGACGAAGCGAAAGGATTTGGGCTGATTTCCGCCTATAAGCGCCTGCAACTGATGTACGGGCGGGAGTGCCAATTCCAAATCGAGAGCGAAAGCGGCCAGGGTACCGCCATCGCCATCACCATCCCCTTGCGCACGGAGGAAAAACCATCCCCGGAAACGGCCATTGATATAGGAGGGTCAGAATGAAGAAAAAAATGATTCCATTTCTTTTGCTGCTTCTGCTGTGTCTGCTGGCGGGATGCACCCGGGAAGCGCCCCAGGAGGCGCAGAAGCGGACCCTCGTTGGATTCTCCCAATTGGGGGCGGAGTCGGATTGGCGGGTGGCTAACACCGCCTCCATGACCCAGGCATTGAGCGAGGAGAATGGATTCGAGCTGCTCTATTCCAATGCCCGGCAGAAGCAGGAGAATCAGCTGGTGGCAGTGCGCAACTTCATTGTCCAGGGGGTGGACATCATCCTCATCGCTCCGGCGGCGGAGACGGGATGGGATGCTGTATTGCAGGAGGCACGGGATGCCTCCATCCCCGTGATCATCGTTGACCGGGAAGTGGCAGTGGAGGATACGGAGCTTTACCTGACGGAGATCGGTTCGGATTTCCTGACGGAGGGGCAGCAGGCGGTTGCCTGGCTGGAAACGGAGTTTCCCGACCAACCCCTGAACATCCTGCATTTGCAGGGTACCTACGGCGCCACATCCCAAATCCTGCGTTCCAGAGCCATTGAAGAGGGAGTGGCTCGGCACGATCATTGGACGATGGCCGCCCAGCTTGCCGGGGACTATACCGAGTCCAAGGGATACGAAGTTGTCCGGGATTTCCTGAAAACCGGCCAGGAATTCAATGTGATCTACAGCGAAAATGACAATATGACTTTCGGTGCCATCCAGGCGCTGGAGGAGGCGGGCATCTCCTATGGCAGAGGGGGCGACGTGACCATCATCTCTTTCGATGCCGTCCGCCGGGCACTGAGCGCCTGCATGGAGGGAAAAATCAACCTCTGCGTGGAATGCAACCCCCTCCACGGTCCCCGGGTGGCGGAACTGATCGGCCAATATTTTGCCGGGCAGGAGATCCCCAAGCATATCTATGTGGAGGAGACTGTTTTCACCCCCGATTCTTTGACGGAGGAGCTTATTGCAGCGAGAGAATACTGATATCAAAAAGAAAACTCCGTGAAGTTCCGGCAATGGGATTTCACGGAGTTTTGAATTTAGACGGAAGCGGGGCTGCTTTTGCGCAGTTTGGGGAGCCAGTAGGATTTGCCGTAAATCAGGATCTCACCCAGGAGCACCACGGGCAGCGCCGCAAAGATGTCCAATGTGGAGTGCTGCTTGACGAATGCGGTGGACAGGCATACCATGATGGCGAAGAAACCGATGAATGCCTTGAGCCATTTGCTCAGATGTTCATCTTTCACC